>JBDUCR010000354.1:0-2783 GCA_040003345.1 bacterium | reverse complement strand
GATGGAAGAGTTTTCGGAACGGCAAATTGATATCGAGGGCGCATCAATTTTCGTGCGCTGCACAGGCGACGGTCCACCGCTGTTGTTGCTTCACGGTTTTCCAGAGACGCATTTGATGTGGAGGGATGTCGCGCCGAGATTGGCTCAGAGGTTCACTGTCGTCTGTGCTGATCTGCGTGGATATGGACGCAGCAGCTGCCCGCCGTCCGCCGTGGATCATTCGCCCTACTCCAAGCGCGCGATGGCCAACGACATGATTCGAGTGATGGAGCAACTCGGCTTTGCGCGCTTCGCGGTTGCTGGCCACGACCGCGGTGGTCGAGTTGCATATCGTTTGGCGCTCGACCATCCAGAGAACATCTGCAAAGTCGCGGTCCTGGATATCGGGCCCACCGCCGTCACGTGGGATTTGGCGGATCATCGCTTCGCTCTCGCGTTCTGGCCGTGGTCGCTGCTGGCGCAGTCTGAGCCGCTGCCTGAGCGCTTGATTGGCGGGGCGCCCGACGCCGTGGTCGACAATGCGCTGGCGCAGTGGGGGTCAGGACCAACTGCGTTTCCGGCCGCCGTAAAGCTCGCATACGTGAATGCGCTGCGCGATGAATCCCACATTCATGCCATTTGCGAAGAGTACCGTGCCGCTGCCACGATAGATCGTGAGCACGACGCAGCCGATCACGCTGCCGGAAATCGGATTTCGTGTCCGCTGCTCGTGCTGTGGAGTGCAAGCGGTGGACTCGCATCCTGGTATGACGCGGCCGGCGGACCGTTAGCGCTGTGGCGCGGTGTTGCCTCGGATGTTCGAGGTGGCCCGGTCGAGGGCGGGCACTTCTTCCCCGAGGAGGAGCCCGAAGCGACGGCGGCAGCGCTATTGGCGTTCTTCTCTGACACGCGATCAATCGAGTGACAGACGCATCTGTCGAAGACGATGTGCGTCCGGGGAAGCTCGAGCGAGCGTGGCTGCTCAAAGGTCTTCGCCGAGCGGCGGAGCGTCGCCTGGTGGTGATCGGACGCGGCAGTCATACCATTCAATACGAGACCGAGCGCGTGCAGCTCTATCGTGTAATGGCTGATTTCCTTACAGAGCCGGAGTGACCATGTGCGCGTTCCGCCGGGGGCGACGCCCTGCATGGAGAGCGCAATTCGAGCGCGCGTTGCTTGCGAGTCAACCGCCCTCCGAGCAACTTTGCGCAGCTCACCGCCATTCGCTCCACACTACGCGAGATACTCATGCGCCTGACTCGAATCGCTTCCGTTGCCCTGACCTTGTTGCCGCTGGCATTGCCAGCGTCTCTCGCTGCACAAAAGGCACATCTCATCTCGCAAGCCGCCCTCATCACCATCGTCGAGAATCACAAGGGCGCTGTGCTCCGGTACATCGATGCCGCTCCCGATTCCATGCTCGGATTCCGACCCACTCCTGGTGTACGGACCTTTGCCGAGCAGATCGAGCACGCCGCCGGAAGTGACGCGCTCATTGCGCACCTGGCCATCACCGGCTCCGCCAAGAACATCCCTTCCATGGGCGACTCCGCCGTCTATCTCCATAACAAGGCGGCATTGAAGAAGTACGCTGCCGCAGCGATGGATCACACGATTACGATGCTCAAAGGGGTGAGCGATGGCGCGATGGACGAGAACATCGTGCAATTCGGCAACAAGGTCACGCGCGGTCGGGCGCTGATGGAGTTGCTCGATCACTTTCCATGGACGCTCGGCCAAACGGTGCCCTACCTGCGGCTCAATGGCGTCACACCACCGGCGTATTCGCCCTTCTGAGTCGACGGAGCGCTGTCACGACATCCACATAGGGCACGCGACTCCGCGTGCCCTACCTTTTTATGGATCGCCAGTGAATAGCGGGTTGAACGCCAAGGCGCTTCCAACTGCGCCCCGTACGTGACGATATCGAGCACGCCGACGCCATGTAGCTCAACGAATTCGACGATGTCGAACTCGTTGCACATCGAATGCTGCGCGGTTCAGACGTCATCTCAATCCTCGTTGTCGCGACAGCACGACTTGACGGTTGCGGGCCGGATCCGCTGACGTACACGATGGCGGCATTGTCGGCGGCGTACCCGCCCGCGCGACGTGCGATGCGCGTCGATCCGGTCGATGCGATGGCAGCGGAGTAGGACCCTTGCGCAGCCCGGGAGGCCGATGCACCTTGCCGTCGTCCCCTAAGACTCTTACCCAAGACACTTAGTTCTGGTAGGAACGACCCATGGCGCTGCTCAAGGGAACGCTCGACGTGCTGGTGCTCAAGGCTCTCTCGTGGGGCCCGATGCACGGTTTCGAGATCACAAGCTGGTTGGAAGATCGTTCCGAGGGGCGCGTGGAGGTGGTCGACGCGGCGCTGATCCAGGCGCTCCACCGCATGGAAGAGCGTGGGCTCGTCGTAGCGGAATGGGGGATCACCAGCAAGGCGCGGCGCGCTCGCTACTACCAGCTCACCGAAGCGGGCCGCGCCAAGTTGCGCGAGGAGTCCGCGGCCCTCGTCGATCACGTCGCCGCGCTTACAGCGATTCTCACCGCTCGCACCGCGCGGTCGTGATGGGACGCGACATCCGTCCCGGCGTGTGGCGGCTCTTCCGCTTGCCGTCACGCACGGCCGACCACGCCCGAGCCGACGCGGACGCGGAGCTCGATACGTTCCTCGACGAGCGCATCGACCATCTCGTGCGTCGTGGAATGACGCCGGACGCGGCGCGCGAACAGGCGCTGGCGCGACTCGGCTCATCGCTGGAGGATGCGCGCGTCACCCTGCGTCAATCAGCCGAGCA
>JBDUCR010000084.1:0-9373 GCA_040003345.1 bacterium | reverse complement strand
GCCCAGGTATAATCGGCACGACAGTAGATCCCGACACTCGCTCGCGTTGCTCGCTTCTGCGGGATGACAATGGCGGAACCGCGATCACACTGTCATCCCGCAGGCGCGAAGCGCGTGTCGGGATCTGCTTTCGTCGCGCGAGTGCCCAGGTATAATCGGCACGACAGTAGATCCCGACACTCGCTCGCGTTGCTCGCTCCTGCGGGATGACAGGCCTGTGAGCTCGCGTTGCTCGCTCCTGCGGGATGACAGAGCTGTCTCAAAGTATTCCCCAGAAATCGCGCGACACATCGAGATTGAAACTCCACCGCCCGTTCCGCAGCCCGCGCGCGAGTTGAAAGCGCAGCAGGTCAAAGAGAGGCTGCACGGCGACGCCGACACTCGGGTACACGCCGGTTGGATGCACCACATCGCTCGCCAGCGCGCGACGCGCAAACGTCCCCTGCGCGAATGGCGCCAACGTCGCCTGACCGGGAATCTTCCCGAAGCGACCGAGAGAAATTGACGGCGCCGGAATCGGGAACTGCCACTCGAGGCGCGTCGTCGCGCCGACGAGTGCGCCGAGCTCGTGAAACTGGTAGCCCGGCGAGCTGATAGGCCCGCCGAAGTAGAGCCACTCCTGCGGCGGCACGCTCGCATTCGCTCCGACCGCGCCTCCAGCGACGAGCAGCGAAAGTCGCCCCTGCTCCAGCGGCCGCTCGAACGACAGGTTCGCATACGCGCGCCCGAGAGTCGTCGTGGAAATCGGAGTCGCAGCGTCATCGGTGGTAAGGCGACTGAGACGCAACTCACCACGCACGCGCATCTCCGTCCCGAACACCGATAGCGCAGTCGGGCGTTCGATATTCAGCGTCAGACGATCGGCGCGCAGGCGTGCGGCGGCAACGAGTGGATCGAACGTGCCCTGCGACGGAACGGCGCGAATCGACAGCGGACGCTGCCGCTCGAGCGACGCGTCGAGACGGAAGTTGAATCCATGGAGACGACGTGCGTCGAGCCCAACCCCGACAGCCTGAACGCGATACGGATTCGTGATGTCCGAGCCGAACTCCTGCGCCGCGAGCGAATTCACGATTCCCGATCGCTCCTGAGTGTCGCCCGCGTCGCGAAAATCGTCTTGCCCGAACAGTCGCACGCCCCACGCCGGCGACTGCCAGTCGACGCCGACGTTTCCTTTCACCGCCCGATCATCCACGCCGTAGCGCGCGCGCGCCTGCGCGCCGAACCCGCCGCCGAACCGCGAACTGATACCGCCGCCCACCGCGAAACCCTCAGCGCGATCGAACCGCACGAAGTCGGAAATGCCATTGGCCGAGAGCGAGAATGCCTGTGAACGACGCAACGCTTGCGCGCGCACGAGCGATCGCGCCTCCTCACGAACCTTCTGAACATCGGCGTCGGTCACCGCGCGTACGTCCGATGGCAGCGAATCGAGAATGCGCGTCGGCGGAAAATGAAAAGTGTCGGAGATGGCCTTCGGCGCCTGCACGATCTCCACCCCATTGAAGAACGATGGCGGCAGGCCGAGGTTCACCTGATAGTCGCCGATCTCCCAGCGCCCGCGGATGATGCCGCGGATGGGATAGTCGAGCCACGAGCCGCCGCGCTGAATTTCGATCTCCTGGCGACGCGGTAGCCAGAAGCGCCCGTTCACGAGGCTGTTCTCGATGACGACGAACAGATCCTCGAGCGCGTTGTCCTTGAACGCGGCACGCGTAAAGTTGAACGCCATGCGCACGACCTGCGCATCGTCGCGATCGATGTACAGTGCGCCGATGATTCGCGGATCCTTGTCATTCTTCGGCCGGACCTTCACCTCGATCACGTGGATGGCGTGACCGGGCAGCTGCATCGTGAACGAGTCGGGCGTGATCGCAAAGTCGTACGTCGCGAGACCTGCGTCGGACAGCGGATGCGGCACGTCGCGCACTTCGTCGCCGTCGCCGAGCCGGATGATCGCCGGAAAATTGTTCTGGACGATTCCAAGATGGTCGCGATGATACGCAATGTCCGTAGGCAGGAGCAGCGTGTCACGACGCCCGAGAATCCGCTGCTTGCTCAGGTTGGGCGCGAGCCAATAGACTTCGTTCACCAGCTCGTCGGCCTTCACCACTTTCGGTGGCTCGGTGAGCCCCTCGCCTAGCTGGGCGAGGAAGGTGACGTATCCGTGTGCGACGGCCTTGAAGTCCTTGAGGCCGGTGTCCGCGAGCTGTTGGACACGACGCGCGGTCGCACGCTCGACCAGTTCGCGCGAGCGTGTGTCGTTCCAATCCTGGGCGCTCGCCGACGACGGTACGAGAGCCACCAACCACAACCCGCAGGCGGCGGCTGCCGCGACGCGCAAACGATGCATCGATGAAAGTTCGCCCGCGTGTACAGGCCGGACAAGCGCTAACGAGGACGCCATGAGCTTCGACGAATTTCGTCGCCGCGCGCGTGCCAGTCATGTGGTGCCGGTCTGGCGCGACATCCTCCTCGACACCGACACGCCCGTCACCGCATTCGCGAAGGTGCGTGAGGGACCGTTCGCGTTTCTGCTCGAGAGCGCGCCGGCCGGCGGCGAGACCTGGGCACGCTACACGTTTCTCGGCAGCTCACCTCGTGCGGCATGGAGACTGCGCGACGGCGTCGTCGACGACTGGACACCAGCACTCGGATGGCACAACAGCCGCACGCCGGCAAGTCCGCTCGATGATCTCGATGCGCTCATCCGCGCCTGTCCGCCGGTCGAAGTCTCGGAGCTGGCCGGCTTCTGGAGCGGCGCAATCGGATTCTTCAGCTACGACACCGTTCGGCTGATCGAGCGTCTGCCTGGCACGCCGCCCAAGGGCGATGCGATGCCGGACGCGCTGTTCGTGTTCACCGATGCACTCGTGATAATCGACAACTTGCGTGCACAGGCGCGTGTCGTGGTCGGCTCGCCACTTGGCAACGACGTCAGCGAGACAACGCTACGCGCGGCCTACGACGTCGCGATTGAAACCATCGAACGCACGATCGCCCGGTTGCGGACGCCAATCACTCTTCCGCCGCTCGATCTTCGCGATGATGCGCCGGCGGCAGTGGGCGTGTCGTCGTACGAGCGGGAAAAATTCCTCGCCGACGTTGAGCGCATCAAGGAATACATCGCCGCCGGCGACGCATTTCAGGTGCTCCTCGCGCGGCGGATCCGCGTGCCGCACGACTTTTCCTCCGACGCGTTGTATCGCGCATTGCGAGCGTTGAATCCGTCGCCGTACATGTACCATCTCGTGCTCGACGGCATGGAGCTCGTCGGCAGCTCACCCGAGCTGCTGGTGCGGGTGAAGGGCGGCAAGGTGACCGTGCGCCCCATCGCCGGCACGAGGCCGCGCGGCACCACACCGGAGATGGATGCTCTGATGTCCGAGGAGCTGACCACCGACGAAAAGGAACGCGCCGAGCATGTGATGCTGGTTGATCTCGGCCGGAATGATGTCGGAAGGATTGCCGAGTATGGCACCGTCAAGGTTTCTGGATACATGAACGTCGAGCGCTACTCGCATGTGATCCACCTCGTGAGCCAGGTGGATGGCAAGCTGCGCAGCGGACTCGACGCTCTCGACGCATTTCGAGCGACCTTCCCTGCCGGCACGATGACCGGTGCGCCGAAAGTGCGCGCGATGGAGATCATCGACGAGTTGGAGCCCGAACGTCGCGGCGCATACGCCGGCGCCGTGGGGTACATCTCGGCGGGCGGCAAACGCATGGACCTGGCGATCACCATCAGAACGTGCGTGATCGCCGACGGCGTCGCGTCAGTCCAGACGGGGGCGGGGATCGTGCTAGACTCGGTTCCCACGAGCGAGTGGGCCGAGACCGAGAACAAGGCGCGTGCGTTGCTCACGGCCATCGGTCGCGTGCGCGAGGCCATGCAGCGCGCCAGCGGAACGGCCGAAGGCTAGGCATCGACTCACCAAACACGCATATTCGTCTCGATGGCACTCCGTCTCATCAGTCCCGATGGCACCCAGTCCTACGATCTGCGCGACGGCGTTCCACTCATCGTGGGACGCGCGCCGACGTGCGACCTCCCTGTCTTCGATCCCACCATTTCCCGCCGCCACGCCGAGATCATGGCCGATGGCGACAGCCTGCAGCTGCGTGATCTGGGCTCCAGCAACGGCACGTTCATCAACGGCGCGAAGATCGAGAAGGCCATCGTGGTCCTCGACGATCTCGTCGCGTTCGGCAAGGTTCCCTTTCGGTTGACGGCGTATGTCCCGCCGGTGGTGGACCATGTTGCGCCGACCGTCGCTCCGCCCGCCGGCGCGACGATCGTGCGGCAAATGCCCATGAGTGAACGGAACGCGGCGCTCGCGTCGCTGAGTGCGCCCACGACGATGCCGGGCGGATTGACGCGCCTCGCGATGACGCCGATCAGCGTTCCCGTCGGCGACAAGAGCCAGCAAAAGCTCGCGACGCTGCTCGAGGTCTCGAAAGGACTCACGCGAGCGGTGGACGTGGACACGATTCTCGACAAGATCGTGAGCTACGCGTATCAGACGCTCGAGGTCGATCGCGTCGCGATTCTGCTCGTCGATCCGAACGGAGAGCTGCAGCCGAAGATTTCGCGCGACAAGCGTGGCGGTGATGCGCCGCGCGCCGTGCCGCAGTCCATCGCGCGGAAGGCGGTGGCCGAAAAGGTCGCGCTGTTGTCCGATAATGCGGGCGAGGATCAGCGCTTCGGCGGGCAGTCGATCCTCATGCAGCAGATCCGCTCCGCCATCTGCGCACCGCTCATCGGCAGTGAAGACAAAGTGCTCGGCGTCCTCTACGTCGACAATCCAAGCATCACGCACCGGTTCAGCGACGAGGATCTCGAGTTTCTCGTCGCGTTCGCCGGGATTGCCGCCGTCGCCATCGAGAATTCACAGTTCGCCGAGCGTATCCGGCGTGAAGGAATTGTGCGGAGCAACTTCGAGCGCTACTTCGCTCCGCAGCTGGCGGCGCGAATTGCTGATTCGCCTGAGGCACTGAAGCTCGGCGGCGAGAAGCGCGCGGTCGCCGTGCTGTTCAGCGACATACGCGGCTTCACCGCGCTGTCGGAGACGATGAATCCGGATGCGATGGCGTCACTGCTCACGGAGTATTTCACCGAGATGGTGGAGTGCGTGTTCCGGCATGGTGGCACGCTCGACAAGTTCATCGGCGACGCTGTGATGGCGCAGTGGGGCGCACCAATCGGCCACCCCAACGACGCGGATCAGGCGATGGCCGCGGCGATCGACATGATGACGGAACTCGCGAAGCTGAATACGCGATGGAAACAGCAGGGGCGTCCGACGCTGGAGATCGGCATCGGGCTGAACTATGGTGAAGCGTTCGCGGGCAACATCGGCTCCGAGCGGCGGCTCGAGTTCACCGTGATCGGTGATACCGTCAACACGGCGAGCAGGCTGTGTGGTGCTGCTGCGTCCGACGAGATCCTGCTTTCCGATGATATGCGTAAGGCGTTGACGTCGCCGCCGCCGCTCGACGAGTGTCCGCCGATGGAGCTCAAGAACAAGAGCCAGCCGGTGACGGTCTACCGCGTTCGCAACGAATGATGGCAGGTGCGCCTCCGGCCGGCTACGTGCGCGTCACGGCTGGCCGGTGCGCTGTTGTTTCTCGCGAGGACCTCGCGAGCGATGCGTCCGCACTGCTTGCCGAAGGATCTTTGTATGAGGCTGCCGCGCGCGATCTCGGCGCGCGCGCGTTGCAGGGACGCGGTGTGTCGTACGCCATCACGCTTCCGGTGTCGGGTGCGCATGTCGTCGTTCGTCGCAACCGGCATGGTGGATTGTTCGCCGCGTTGACGCGCGATCTCTTTCTGCCGCCGACGCGCGCGCCATACGAGCTCGAGACTGCATCTCGGCTGATCAAGGATGGTGTGCGCACGCCACCGGTATTGATGTATGGACTCGAGCGGCGGTTTGGAATTTTCCGACGCGCCGAGGTCATGACGGGTGAGATCGGCGGTGGTCGTGATCTGTCGACGTACATGCATTCAGCCGAGGACGCAGGTGAACGAGAGCGCGCCTGGTCGGCGACACGCGCGTTGGTACGCGCGATGAACGCTGCGGGCGCGCGTCACCATGACCTCAACGTAAAGAACATTCTCATCGCGCCGGGCAGCGTTGGCCTCGAGGCATGGGTACTCGATGTCGATCGCGTCGTATTCGGCACGCCTGACGATGCGGCGGTGAAGCTCGGAAATGCGGCGCGCCTTCTTCGCTCGGCGAGAAAGTGGCGTGATGAACGCGGCGCGGTGTTCGACGAGCGGGAGATTGCCGCGCTCGGAGCGCACGGCACGCCTCCGATCCGGTGACGCAATGATGCTAATGCTGCTCATACTCGTGGCGCTGTTGCTTGGTGCAGTAGCGATGCTGCTCGTGCAATTGCTTCGCGAGCGCGCAATGCGGAAGCAGCGAAATCTCGTGGGCAAGTGGCCGATTCAGCCGGTGCTGCCCGAGGTTGTCGATCCAGTCTTTCGCAACGGCGCTATGGGTCCGACGCTCGACACCGAGGTGTCGTTCGTGGGTCGCGGTCCGTACGTCGTTGAGGGAGGAACGTCGGATTCTGAAGCGTGGATCCTCGCCGTTGTCGCGAAGAATGCGCACCGCTTGTTCGAGTTCGGAACATGCACGGGCAAAACGGCATACCTGTGGGCGCGTAACGCGCCCGTCGATGCGCGCATCACGACCATCACGCTCGCGCCGAATGATGTCGGCGACTACAAATCCGACGCACACGACGATCCACGCGACGCCGAGTACGCCGTCCGTGAGTCGACGTACTCGTCGTTCATGTATTCAGGCACCGATGTCGAAGAGAAGGTCGAGCAGCTATTCGGCGACAGCAAGACGCTCGATATCGCGCCGTGGAAAGATCAGTGCGACGTCGTGTTCGTGGATGGCTCACACGCGTATTCGTACGTGCTGAGCGACAGTGCGAAGGCACTACAGCTCGTGCGACCAGGTGGATTGGTGCTCTGGCATGACTACGCCGGCCCACGTCACTCGCTTGGAGTATATGAAGCATTGAACGAGCTCTCGGCGCGTATTCCCATTGTGCGCATTCAGGGAACAACGTTGGCGGCGTATCGGCGACCTGCCTGACTACGCGCGGCGCTCGTACCGTCTGCCACGTACAACGGTGCTGGAGTTCATTTACCTTCCGTGATGCTTTCAACTCCACTCCGCAGCGTCGGAATCGTGATGATGTCGGCGGTGGGCGACGCAGTGCACGTCCTTCCGCTGCTCACTGCACTCAAGCGACACACGCCCGACGTGAAGATCACCTGGGTGTTGCAGCCGGGCGCGGCATCCTTGGTGCGCGGCCATTGGGCGGTCGACGACATCATCGAATTCGATCGCTCGCGCGGATGGCGCGCGTACCCCGCCGTGCGCGCGGCGCTCGCGCATAAATCGTTCGACGTCGTGCTCGCTCTGCAGGTGTATTTCAAGGCCGGCATCGTGACGTCGTTCACGCAGTCGCCGATCAAGCTCGGCTTCGATCGCGCACGCGCGCGCGATCTCAACTGGCTGTTCACCACGGACCGGCTGCCCGCGCGTGAAGGACAGCACGTGCAGGACCAATACTTCGAGTTCCTGGAGGCGCTCGGCGTGCCACACGAGCCGGTGACGTGGGATCTCGGTCCCTGGCCGCACGAGCGTGAATGGCAGAGCGATTTTCTTGCGAACTACGATCGCCCAATCGCGCCAATCGTCGTCGCGACGAGCAAGCCCGAGAAGGACTGGATGCCCGAGCGGTGGGCCGAGGTGTCTGATGCGCTTTACAGCGACTTCGGTTTGCAGCCGGTGCTCGTCGGCGGACGATCACCTCGCGAGCTCGCTGCGGAACGCGTGATTCTCGAACGCGCGAAAGTGCCGGTGTCGTCTGCGCTCGGCAGCGGACTTCGCAATCTCGTCGGCATCATGGATGGTGCCGCGCTCGTCCTGTCGCCCGACACCGGCCCACTGCACATGAGCGTCGCGTTGAATCGGCCCGTCGTCTCGTTGATGGGCTACACGAACCCCAAGCGCGTGGGGCCGTATCGCCGCTTCCACGATCTGCTCATCGATGCGTACGGCGACCGCGGAGAGGAGTATCCGTTGTCGATGGAGAATCGTCCCGGACGCATGCAGCGCATCAGCGTGCAGGACGTTCTCGAGAAGGTTCAGCTGTGGAAGACCACGTACTAGAGATTAGCAGTCCTTCTCCGAATCGATACTCCACGCCGAGCGAGGCCATCAGGCGCGTGAGCCGCTGGAGTGGCAACCCCATCACGGCGAAATAGTCTCCATCCACGCGCGCCACGATCGTCGCGCCGTAGCCCTGAATGCCGTACGCGCCCGCCTTGTCCATCGGCTCGCGCGTGGCGATGTACGCGTCGATCTCGCTCGACGTCAACGGATGAAAGGTGACGCCAACCTCCTCGACCGCCGAGTGCACCTCGCCGCGCCACTCCACCGCGATTGCGGTGACCACGACGTGGGAACGACCCGACAGCCGCGCAAGCATCTCGAATGCGTGCGCATCGTCGCGAGGTTTGCCGAGCACGTCGCCGTCAACGACGACGATGGTATCGCTGCCGATCACCAGCGCGTCGGGCGTCTCGCGCGACACCGCTTCGACCTTTCCGCGCGCGAGTCGTTCGGCGTGCGCGGCCGGTGCCTCGCCCGTGAAATAGGATTCGTCGATATCGGCGGGTCGCACCTCGTGTGCGATGCCGATGAGCGTCAACAACTCGCGCCGGCGCGGCGACTGCGACGCGAGTACCACTCGCACGGCGCTCATCGTTCGAGCCACAACGTGACGGGACCATCGTTCACGAGCTCGACGTCCATCATTGCACCAAACTCTCCGGTTTCGACAGACACACGACGTTCGCGCAGCATCGCGATGAATCGTTCGTACAGCGGAATGGCGACGTCGGGCCGCGCCGCGTCGATGAAGCTCGGGCGGCGGCCCTTCGTTGCGTCGCCATAGAGCGTGAACTGCGAGACCACCAGCAGCGCGCCGTTCACGTCGGCCAGTGCGAAATTCATCTTGTCGTCGGCGTCGGCGAAGAGGCGAAGGCCGACGACCTTGTCGGCCATCCACGCGACGTGTTCTTCGGTGTCGGCATGCGTGAAGCCCACGAGTAGCAGGTAGCCGCGATCAATGCGGCCGGTCGTGCGCTCGCCAACGCGCACCTCGGCGCGCGACACTCGTTGTAGAAGAACTCGCATGAGGCAAAGATAGTCCGCCGCTTGTTCGCAGGAATATCCGGCGCGACCTTCAGGTGGAGATCCTTCGACTCGCTTCGTTCGCTCCGCATGACAGGAGCTCGATGACCGCACGCCCGTTCGAACAGACTATCGACGTCGAG
>JBDUCR010000237.1:0-9377 GCA_040003345.1 bacterium | reverse complement strand
CAGTCGAGCATCAGCACCGTCGCGCAGCTCGAGCGATACTCGGCCTGCCGCACCATCAGATCGCTGTAATCGAGATCGATCGGAACGCTGATCTCTCCGTTCCGAATGAGTGCGTTCTTGAGCGTCTCGTTGACGTCGATGTTCAGGACATCGCCGAACTCGTACGGCTTGCTCCACCCGTCCGACTCGATACCCGTTGCGAGATACGGCGTATCGTGACTGCCGAAGCTCGACTTCCCGAGCGAGCCAAGGAGTCCCCGCAGGGTCTTGTAGCCGAGGAAGTCGATGCCCTTGCCGGTGAGGCTGAAGTTGACGTCGCGCGCCGCCGCCTGCGCCATCGACCCTTTGCCGACGACTGGCTGGTGACCGGCCGGCATTTGCGGCGGTGTCTCGAGATTGAGATAGCCCTCGTTGATCAGGCGCTGTACGAGATCGTCGAGCAGTTTGGCGAGCTTCGCCTGCGCCTCTTCGTCGCCCTCACCGCGGAGCGCGTCGAGCATTTCGGGAGTGAACTGACCGCTCTGCATCAGCGCATCGAGAATCGCCTGCTTGAGCGAGTCCAGCGAGCGGTCGCCGGGCTCGTCGAAGCCCATGCCGTAGTACGGCTGGCCTTCTCCGCCCGCGAAGCCCGACTGCAGCAGGAAATCGGCGAGCTTGTCGAGCAGCGACTGGAGATCGACCGCGTCGGCCATCTCCGGCGAGAACTTGCTGTAGGTATGAAAGCGCATGGCGACTCTCCTCCCCTGATGAATACCAGAAGTCGCGCGGCGGTGCCAGCCATGTCGTGACCTCGCTCTATATTCATCCCGTGCCCACGGCCACGCCTGCTAAATCGTTCAATCCGTTCCGCGTCGTTCTTCGCCACCGGAACTTTCGGCTGTTCCTCATCGGCCAGACACTCTCGCTGATCGGAACATGGATGCAGTCCATGGCGCTCGGCTGGTTGGCGCTCGAGCTGACGAACAGCGCCTTCCTCGTCGGTCTCGTGGCGACCGCGTCGTCGATTCCGATCCTCGTGTTCACGATGCACGCAGGTGTCATCGTGGACCGGTCGGACAAGCTCAAGCTCGTTCGGCTGACACAAGTCGCCTTTCTGACGGACGCGACGCTGCTCTGGTGGCTCACGTACACCAATCGCATCACCATCGTGTCGCTCATCGCGCTCGCGTTCATCAGCGGGTGCATCTCGTCGATCGAGATTCCGGCGCGCCAGTCGATGTTCATCGATCTCGTGGGTCGCGAGGATTTGCCGGACGCCATCGCGCTCAATTCGAGCGGGTTCAACCTTGCGCGCGTGGTGGGTCCCGGCATCGCCGCCGCGGTGATCGCGCGGCTGGGCATTTCGTGGTGCTTCTTCCTCAACGCCGTCAGCTTCGTGACCGTGCTGGTCGGCCTGTTCATGATTCATTTGCCGAAGTGGGAGCCGCGTCCCGTTACGGTGACGCCATGGCAAGGCGTGCGGCAGGCCCTCGACTACATGCGCGACACGCCGAAGGTGCGCGCGCTCATGTCGATGGTGACGGTCTATTCGATTCTCGGTGTTCCCGTGCTTGCGATGATGCCCGTCGTCGCGCGAGACATGTTCGGCCTCGGCCCGGGCGGTTATGGACTGCTGATGTCCTGTCTCGGCGTCGGTGGACTGACCGGCGCGTTGAGTCTGGCTGCGGTCGGGTATCGCGTATCGCGCGTGAAGCTGCTCATCGGCGCGTCGATGACCTGGCCTGTGTTGCTGCTGGCCTTCGCCTTCACGCACGTGACGTGGCTTGCGTACGTGCTGCTGCTCGCCATCGGATGCACGATGATTCTCAACGGCGCGATCTCGAATGGATTATTGCAGAGCACAGTACCCGATGAGCTGCGTGGGCGAATGATGGCGGCGTATGGGTTGGTGGTCGTCGGCCTGGCGACGGTGGTCGGCGCGTTCGTCGCAGGGTCGGTGGCGAATGTGGTGGGTGTCGCCGCGGCCATTGGTGGCGCGGCGGTAATCATGCTCGCGTATGGATTGTGGGCGTTCTTCAGGCGGCCGGAGCTGCGGCAGTTATGAATTGGTCAGTTCGGTACGCGTAGAAGCCGAGCACGACACGCTCGGGTGACAAACAGCATGTTCCCGACAAGCAGCGCGCTAAGGTGGCGGCGTGCGTTCGCATGATTCGATCGGTACTCTCTTCTGCGCGCTGACCACATCACCTCTGATTGAGTCGACACCAATGTTCCCGCGCCACCCAACCCGCCGCGAGTTCATCAAGTCCGCCGCAATAGCTGCCGCCACCGCACCCTTGGTCGCTCGCGACCTGCACGCGCGACCACCCGAAAAGAAACTCGGCTTCGCACTCGTCGGACTCGGCTCACTGAGCACCTATCAGATCGCACCCGCACTACAGAAGACGCACTTCTGCCGACTCGCTGGCATCGTGACCGGAACGCCAGCCAAAGCCATCAAATGGAAAGCGCAGTACGGCATTCCTGATCACAGCGTCTACAACTACGACACCATGGAGTCGATGGCCGGCAACCCCGAGATCGACGTCGTCTACGTTGTCACACCGAACGCGCTCCACGCCGATCACACCATCAAGGCCGCCAAGGCGCGTAAGCACGTCCTCTGCGAAAAGCCAATGGAGGTATCCGTCTCGCGCTGCGAATCGATGATCGACGCATGCAGAAAAGCGCGACGACAGCTCGCGATCGGATATCGCTGCCAGTTCGAGCCGCATCACCTCGAGTGCGTGCGCCTCGCGCGCGAGAAGACCTTCGGCACACTCAAGAGCATCGACGCCGGATTCGGCTTCCCGATCGGAGACCCCACGCAGTGGCGCATGAACCGCGCACTCGCCGGTGGCGGTCCGCTGATGGACGTCGGCATCTACGCCCTCCAGGCATCGCGCATGCTCACGCACGAGGAGCCAGTGAGCGTGTCGGCGCACACGACAAAAACTGACCCGGCGAAGTTCAGGGACGTCGAAGAGACGATGACGTTCGACCTAACGTTCCCCAGCGGCGTCGTGTCACGCTGCACCACGTCGTACAGCTTTGGCGTCAATAAGTTTGCCGCGACGGCAGAGCGTGGTGGGTTTGGAATGGAGCCGGCGTTCAACTACTCGGGCAATCGCGCGTGGCGTAGCGACGGCAAGCCGCTCCGCTTCGACGAGATTGACGTCTTCGCCGCCGAGATGGACGACTTCGCGCGATGCATCATCGATGGCAAGCCGACGAGAGTGCCAGGTGAGGAAGGTCTGCGCGACATTCGCGTCATGATGGCGCTCTACGATTCAGCGCGCGCGAATCACCCAGTGAAGCTCTCGTAGCTCATACGACACGAGGCACGCATGACGCCATCGTCACGCGTGCCTCGCTCTGTTTCACACGTGCAGTTACATGCCCATCTTGTTGAGCTTGTCCTGCGCCGCATCCTCGTGCGCTTTGAACGCCGGCGCGACCTTCGTCACCAGATCCTTCACTTCCTGATTCTTGAGCGCCGGCATCAGCGTCGTGTTCACGGCGTCGATCACGGCCTTGTGATACGCGACCTCTTGCTCGAGGAACGCGCGATCGAACGCCTTGCCCTTGAGCCCGTTCAACTTCTTCACGGCGGCGTAGTGATCCTTCGCCATCGCGAAATCCTTCGGCGGCGTCGGCGTCACGCCGAGCTTCTTCGCCAGGTCGCGGCCCTGCTTGCGTACTCCTGTGTGATCGCGCACCAGCATCGCGCCGAAGTCGCGTACGTCTTTCGTGCTTCCTTTCTTGACCGCGATTCCACCCGTCTCGATGTCCCATGTATTGGCCGCATCGAAGATCGCGACGATCGTCGGATCATCGAGCTTGGCCGCCTGCTGCGCGACAGCCGGACGCGCGACGCCAAACGTCGCAGCAACGAGAAGGAGAGCTCCCGCGCGAATCATGTTGTGACGTGTCCGCATTTGTTCCCCTGCAGTGGAGTAGTGTGAGTCGATCATCTCGCGCCGGTTTCTCGCCGGCTTCGATGTGAGATACGATGCACTCGCCCGATTGGATTTGTCAAGGAAAGTCTTGACTTATTATTTCTGTCGCTATCTTTAGCGAAGCCAGGAGCGCTCATGCGATGGTGGGAGCAACAAGTCGGCGGTGCGACACGAGGGCGACTGATCGCGTTGATCAGGCGCGGCGTGCGCACTGTCGAAGAGCTCGCTGGCGCGTTGCGCGTAACCGACAACGCCGTTCGCGCGCAGCTGCAGACACTCGAGAAGGCAGGCGTGGTGCAGAGCGCTGGGACTCGTCAGGGGAGTGGCGCCGGTAAGCCCGCAACGTTGTACGAGATTGCGCCGTCCGCCGAGTCGTCGCTGTCAGCTGCGTATCCGCCGGTGCTCGCGGCGCTGCTCGAATCACTCGTCGCTCGTCTTCCGGCAATGCAGGTCGACGACATTCTTCGTGACGCTGGTCGACGACTCGCGCCGCCGGATGGTGCGACGCGCCGCTCGCTCGACGCACGGGTCCGCGCGGCCGCGGCTCTGCTCACTGCACTTGGCGCGGAGATCGACGTCGAGCGCACGGACGAGGGCTACCTGCTACGCGGCTACGCGTGTCCACTTGCCGCAGCGGTCCGCAGCGACCCTCGAGCCTGTCATGTCGTGGAGGAGCTCGTGTCGGAGATAGTTGGCGCGCCGGTCCGTGAATGCTGTGATCGAAGCAACGGCGCGCGTTGTCGGTTCGAGGTGTTGTCGCGCACTGCCTGAGTTGTAAAGGGTCGTCGAACGCCTGTCCAAAGTGTGTCGGATCCCAACGTGGCCTGACTCGAAGCGCCGAATCCGCGTCGTGCGATGCCGAGTACGTGGTACGCGTCCGCGAATTGCGGGGCGAAGTCGTCGAAGACGTGCGCGGTGTTGCCCAGGCCAGCGAGGAATAGCAATGGTTCACCCCTTCCGCCCCAGTCCAGGACTTCTAACGACACCCCGGGGGCGACGGTCACTCGGCGGACCGTGTGTGGCGACGGATCGCGCCAGCCGGTGGAAGCCCGCGACTCCGATGCCGGCGCGCCGTCTTTCGCGGTGTGGTCGCCGGAGCACGCGGCTGCTGCCATGAGGATCAGTGCGCCGATGTAGTGTCTCACCGCGATGCTCCTGGGTTGTCGCCGAATTGCCGAGCGTGAGGGCTTTAGCGCGCTTCGACAAATCGTGCCCGAAAATGGTTGACCGGCGTCGGCCGGTATCCAGAATCCTAAGGAATCGCCACCTTCATTAGAGCAGGAACGAGCGAGGGCTTAAGGGGGTATGGGACACATCGATTCGTCCAGACGAATCTTGGTTTGACTCATCAATATCCACTAAGTGTCAAGTGAACGGCTCGCCCGTGGATTTCATGTGCGCCTAAGATCGCCGAGCACTAAGCGCAACGCCCTGGGATTGTCCTTCATGCTCGCACTAACGATGGATGCGTGCACGTCTCGTCAGGTCACGCTCAGCGGTGGAGGCAGCGGCGCCGTCACGAGTCGCGATTCGCTGCAGTTGACTGCCCATACATCTATCACGGACGATCGAGCGGTTGTCAGGGTCGTTGCGCGAAACGCCTCCGGTCGCGACATCCACCTCGAGTGGGGCGCATGCCCGCTGAACTTTCAGCTATACCAGTTAGCTGCTCGAGAAGGACGCCCCAGTTTCGACTGGAACGTGCGCAGGAATTCAGAGTCGCCGGGCGAACCGGTCGAAGCGTGCCCAGCCTACCTTGCGAAGATGACTCTCGCGCCTGGGGACTCCATTGGCCCCAACGAGTTCACGTTGGGGATTCCATTGCGACGCTTGGGAACGGATTCTCTTGCCCGCGGGGCGTACTTTGTAACCGCCCGCTTACGGTTGGGCGCACACGATTTGGTGGGCATTTCAATTCCTGCGGGCGCCGTTGAAGCGCACTAGCGCAGTTCGAGGTGTTGCCGCGCACAGCCTGAGGTTGTAAAGCGTTGTAGAAGGACCTACACCTTTCCGTCCGCAGAAACAGATCCTCGCCCCGAGTCGTAGGGAAATTACGGAGCGCGGCGGGCAATTTCGAGCGTTGCGCGACTCGGAAAGATCCTTTGGATGTTGGAGCGGTTTGAAAATGTTGTTGCAGTTTCAATCGCTGTAGCAGTTTCAAGACGCTGTAGCTTTCACTCAGCAATCCCCTCTCGATCACGCCGGACCGATGTACTCCACATGCATGTTCTGCCATAACGATCTCGGCAGAAATGAAGCGATAGAGCAATTCCCCATTGGACGACGCCTCGCATTCGATGCCGCGAAAGGGCGGCTCTGGGTCGTCTGCCGCAAATGCGAGCGCTGGAATCTCACGCCGCTCGAAGAGCGCTGGGAGGCGATCGAGGAATGCGAGCGTCAGTTCCGAGCCACCAGGCTGCGGGTGTCGACGGACCAGATCGGACTCGCGCGCCTGAAAGAAGGGTTGGAGCTCGTCCGCATCGGCGACCCACAGCGTCCCGAGATGGCTGCGTGGCGGTACGGCGACCAGTTCGGCCGCCGACGTCGAAAGCAGTTCGCGCTCGTCGGGGGCGCAGCAGTAATCGTCGGCGGCGTGCTCATCGCCGGTCCGATGCTCGGCATCATCGGCGTTGGCGCACTCAGTCCGATGGCGAATCTGCTCAGCACCGGAAGCAGCATCTACCGGTCGCGCACCGTGATTCGCGTACCGACGGCATCAGGCACGACACTGCGTGTACGACTCAGCGAGCTTCCGAAAACACAACTCTACGCGGACGGAAACGACGTCGTTCTCTGCCTCTCGGTGCAGAACAGTCGGCCGTCCGTCAGGCGATGGCGGTATGACTCCGGCCATCACGAAGTCGAGCTCACGGGCGACGATGCCATTCGCGCCGCATCGGCATTGCTCCCGCGTCTCAACCGCACCGGTGGCTCGAAGGACGAAGTATCGCGCGCTGTCGAATACCTGGAGGAGTCCGCCGATCCCGCGAAACTCTTTCGTCGCGCAGTAGATGCGATCGAGAAGCGCGAGAGCAGCAGACTCCTGTCGCTCAATCGCGGAACCAACCTTCTCGCCAGCCTGCCAACCGCCGGCCGGCTCGCCCTCGAGATGGCATCGCACGAAGACTCGGAACGTCGCGCGCTCGAAGGCGAGCTGCACGTTCTCGAGGCCGCGTGGAAAGATGCGGAAGAGATCGCCGGCATTGCCGACGACATGTTCCTGCCCGCGTCGGTCGATGCAGAGCTCGCGCGCCTGAAGCAACAGCGTCTCGGCAGCTGAGCGCGCGTCGGTTACACCATCAGTTCCTTGACCTGAAGTCGAGGACTCTCAGCGACCTTCGCGTCATCGATCCGCCCAACGCGAAACACGTTCGCGATACGCCGATCAGACGGAAGCTGAAGCTGATGCTCGAGCGTCTCGCGCGCTGACTCATCATTCACCGACGCAGACATCGTGGCGACGTGGAAGCCCATCGCCGTTATCTCGAGCCACAGCCGGTACATTCGCCGCCCCACATCGAATGGCGCATCGTCACGCTTGGGGCAGAACACAATTGCAGCTCCCGCGCTCCGTACCTTCGCCGCCTCGGATGCAAACCGTCGCGCCAGTCCCACGGCAGCGAACAGCGAGAACTGATCAGGCGAGAGTACCCACCGCTCCGTCATGGAAGCACCGAGGCAATCGCCAGTTAGACCATCGCGACGAAATCGCGGATCGCTACGCGACAACCGAATCCACTTCCACCGCTCGGCGCGAAATTCCGGACGTGATACCAGCGTCCACATCGCAGCATCATGCAGCGTTCCGAGATCAGCGAGGGGACCCTTGCCGATGATGAGTCGCGCGTCAGGTCGCTCGAGAGCGACAAACCGGCGAACGTCAGCTGGATCGGCTGTCGGAAAGAGCCCACGATAGCTGCGGCGTCGGGCGACGAATTCCGCCAGCGGATCAGCCTCGAAGCCGGGAATACGCTCGATCGACGCACGCATCACCGGTTCACAACTCGTCGCCGCCGCCTCCGTCTCGACTATTGGTGCGCCGAGTGAAAGTCCGCGAGTCGAAAGCGCGATCGCCATACCTTCGAACGCGGCGCCGAGACTCGCGTTCAGGTTATGGCCGGTCGGATCCGCAACCGGAATTCTTCGATTCACTGCGCGAAACAGGATGACTGACCCATCATCCGCGAAGCGCCACCGAGCTGGTTGCATGTTGTAGACGCTCGGCGCACGAGACGCTTCGAGCACGACGGCAGCCTGCTCGCCGACTGAGAGATCGTTCGTCATTCGTCGATTCCAAGCCTCTCTCTGGCCACCCGCGTTACCAGCTCGGCAGCGCCGTCGAGCCCGAACCAACTTGTGTTCACGCAGAGATGATAGTTCGCGAAGTCACGCCACTCACGGTGCCAGTGTCGTTTCACGTATTCCTCGCGGCGCGCATTCGTCTCCAGCACGCGCTTGCGCGCTTCGTCAGCGCGAAGGCCGAACTGCAGCGCGACGTATTCGGTGAGCGCTTCAATCGGCGCGTAGCAGAACACGTGAAGTGCATCGCTACGCGTCGCCAGCAGACACTGTGCACCGCGTCCGACGATGACGGCAGGTCCCGCTCGCACGGCGTCCTCCATTACACGCTGTGTGACTTCAACGATTCGCTCCTCACTCGGTGGCACCGCCGCGTCGCCGACGGTGACCATCACTTCCGGCGCAGACAGCGATATCGCCGACGCGAGACGCTCGGACATCGACGGCAATCGCTCTTCACGCGCCGAGACCTCGGCCGCCGTCATGCCGAGTCGGGCGGCAACGGAGTCAACGACGGCATTGTCGTAAAGCTGCCACCCGAGGGCACGTGCAACGCGCTCGGCGACCTCCGAACCGCCGGAGCCGTATTGCCGGGTGATCGTGATGATCGGCATCAGGTCGTGCGCGCTGGCACACTCCGCACGCGAACCTGCTCGACCACATCGAAGCCGAGTGCGGACCACGCGCCTTCGGCAGACGAGCTTCCTGCCACGTTGTGCAGACGCATCTGATCGATGCCTCGCGCACGCGACCACGCGTCAGCTGATCGCATGAGCGCGCGCAACACGCCCCGGCGTCGCATCTCCGGGCGCACGTACACGGACGACACATACGCATAGCGCGCCGGTTCGAGGAGCGGAGATCCGATCGACTCGACACACCGAAGTATTCCGGCGACGACCCCTTCGATCTCGCCGAGGAAAATAGTCTCCTTCTCCGCGCGGAGCTGAGCGGAGAAGAGCTCGCGCGCCCGCGTCGTCACGTCGGCGCGGAGACGGCCGTAGATCGGATGCTCGGGATGCTCGCGCAGCAAGGAAAGACGCAGCTCGAGCACCGCGTCGAGATCGCGAACCGTGGCTTCGCGAACGCTCACGCCATTGGCGGTTGCGTCAGCGGTTGTGACCGCGCCCGTCATCGGTT
>JBDUCR010000195.1:0-9385 GCA_040003345.1 bacterium | reverse complement strand
GGCGGCATGACGAGCCACGCTGCGGTCGTCGCGCGCGGAATGGGCAAGTGCGCTGTGGTCGGTTGTCATGAGATGATCGTCGATCACGAGCGTCGCGCGTGCACCATGAATGGTGAGCTGGTCAACGAAGGCGATTGGCTCACGCTCGACGGCGCAACAGGCAAGGTCTACAAGGGCGATCTGCCAACCACGCCGAGCGAAGTCGTGCAAGTCACGCGCGGCATGCGTCCGGCCGCGGGCGCGCCCGCGTATCAAGCCTTTCATCGTCTGATGGGCTGGGCCGATGAAGTTCGGACACTCAGGGTCCGCGCGAACGCCGACACGCCACATGACGCGCGAATCGCACGCGCATTCGGCGCTGAGGGAATCGGGCTCTGTCGCACGGAGCACATGTTCTTCGAGGGCGACCGCATCACCGCCATGCGCGAGATGATCGTCGCGCGCGACGAGAGTGGTCGCCGTCGCGCACTCGGCAAGCTCCTTCCCATGCAGCGCACGGACTTCGAGGGAATCTTCGAGGCAATGGCCGGCCTGCCGGTGACGATCCGCCTGCTGGATCCACCGCTGCACGAATTCTTGCCCCACGGCGGCGAAGAGTCCAAGCTGCTCGCACGCACCCTTGGGGTGAGCCGAGCGGAGCTGGCACACGTGGTCGAGACGCTTCGCGAGACGAATCCGATGCTCGGGCATCGTGGTTGCCGTCTCGGCATCACGTATCCCGAGATCACCGAGATGCAGGGCCGCGCAATCTTCGAAGCGGCCCTTCGAGCGAAACGAAGAGGAGTCGACGTACGTCCTGAGATCATGATTCCGTTGGTAGCCGACTATCGGGAGTTCGACAATCAGCGTGCGATCCTCCTCGATGCTGCCCAACAGGTACTCGGCGCTATGGGTGAAGAGTTGGACTACAGCATCGGCACAATGATCGAGCTGCCGCGCGCCGCACTCACGGCCGACGAGATCGCGCAGCGCGCAGAATTCTTCTCGTTCGGCACGAACGACCTCACGCAGACCACGTATGGTCTCAGCCGCGACGATGCCGGGCGCTTCCTGCCGGGGTATGTGGAAAAGGGAATTTTTCCGGACGACCCATTCCAAGTCCTTGACCAATCGGGGGTTGGACGTCTTATTAAGCTGGCAGTCGCGGCCGGACGAAGTGTGCGACCGCAGCTCAAGGTTGGTATTTGCGGGGAACACGGAGGTGAGCCCAGGAGCGTGAAATTCTGTCACGCGATCGGGCTCGATTATGTCTCATGCTCTCCTTACCGAGTGCCGATCGCCCGCCTAGCCGCTGCACATGCCGCTCTTGAACCCACCGTCCAGTAGCGCCGCAGTGAGGCGCCGACCGGCGCTTCCCAACCTTCCGAGCCTCCCACTGGCCCGCGATGAGCGCACGCTGCGCATCGCGCTGGTGACGGAGTATTACTACCCCCACCTCGGCGGGGTCTGTGAGCACGTCCACTTCTTTGCCCGCGAAGCGCGTCGTCGCGGACATCATGTGGACATCATCACCTCGAACCTCGCTGGCGCCGAGCCGCAGCCAAACGTCATTCGGATCGGGCGCAGCCAGCCCGTCTACGCGAACGGCTCGCAAGCACGCATCACCGTTGGCCTCGGACTGCGGAAGCAGCTTCGGAAAGTGCTGCGTGACGGCAAGTATGACATCGTTCACGTGCATTCGCCGCTCACGCCCGTTCTTCCGATGCTCGCCATCGAGGAGGCGGACTGTCCCGTCGTCGGCACGTTCCACACGTACTTCGACAAATCGAAAGGCTACAAGCTCTTTAACGGACTCTTCCAGAAGCGGCTCGACATGCTGAGCGCCGCGATCTGCGTTTCGCACTCCACGACCGTCGCGCTCGAGCGGTACTTCAGCGCGCCATGGCAGATCATCCCGAACGGGATCGACACCGACGTCTTTCATCCGAGCGTTGCCGCACCGCAGGCCATTCGGAAAGACGTTCCGTCCATTCTTTTTCTCGGGCGATTTGATCCTCGGAACGGACTAACGACGCTCATCGAGTCCTTCCGGAAAGTGAAAGGACGCCGTCGCCAGGCGCAGCTCGTGGTCGTTGGCGACGGACCGCTGCGCGAGCACTACTACAAGCAGGCCAACGGCGACTCCGACATCACCTTCGTCGGCGCTGTGCTGCAGGACCGCCCCAGCTATTACGCGCACAGCTCCATCTATGCCTGCCCCACCACAAAGGCGTCGTTCGGCATCACGCTGCTCGAGTCAATGGCCTGCGAGACTCCTATCGTGTGCTCCGACATTCTCGGCTTCCAGGACGTCGTGGTGAACGGACGCGAAGCACTGATGACGCCGTGTGGTGACCGCGACGCGCTGGCCGACGCGCTCGTGCAGCTGCTCGACGACGAAGGTCTCCGCATCCAGCTCGGCACCACCGGTCGATACGAGAGCATGAAGTACAGCTGGCCGCGCGTGACGTCGCAGGTGCTCGACGTCTACCACAATGTGATGGGACGCGTCGCCATCTCCGTATGATCGGAATGGTAGTCGGAGGCCTTGCCGTTGCCGGCCTCGCCGCGCACGGTACATGGCATCGCAACAGCAACGTCTTTGGTCCGGTGCTTTCACGCTTGCCGGGAGACGATCTCGTGGCGAGCATCACCTTCGACGACGGGCCTAACCCCGACGCGACCCCTCGGATTCTCGACGAGCTGAAGACGCATGGCGCGACCGCAACGTTCTTCGTGCTTGGCCGCCACGCCGACCGATGGCCCGAGCTCGTCAGGCGCATGGCCGACGAAGGACATCAGCTCGGCAATCACGGTTACTACCACCGCAAGCTGCACCGGCGGACACCGGGCTACGTTCGCGATGACCTCACCCGCGGGGCCGATGCGATCGAGCGCGCGAGCGGCGTGCGGCCTCGGCACTTTCGGGCGCCGCATGGCTTTCGGAGCCCATGGGTTACACCGATCGCACGCTCCCTTGGGGAACGCACGATCGGATGGTCGCTCGGTGTATGGGATTCCGCAAAGCCCGGTGCGGACGAAATTGTGCGTCGTACGCTCGCCGGGATGCGCGCTGGCTCTATCTTGCTTTTACACGACGGCGACGGATACGATGCAGGCGGAGATCGGACTCAGACCGCGGCGGCGTTGCCGCGTATCATCGATGGACTCCGGTCTCGCGGCTTTCGCTTCGCCGTTCTTCCGGACTGAAACGCACCTCTAACCGTCTCGCATGAAGCAGAACGTCGCCCACGCGCTCCGCCTCGGCCTTACGCTGCTCATTCTCGTGTTGCTCGTCATCTTCGCCACGAAGGTGAACTGGCACCAGATCTGGGGCGCGATTCGTTCTGCGTCGCGGCCGATGTTGCTCGCCGCCGCGCTCGTGAACATCGCATCGATCCTCGTGAAGGCAGTGCGGTGGTGGGTCTTCCTTCGGCCGATCGGTGCGACGTCATTCGCGCTCGCGCTGCGGGCAACGTTCGCCGGTGCGGGACTCAACAACGTGCTGGTGGCAAATGGCGGTGAGGCCGCGCGCGTCGTTTTCGTGTCGCGCAGCGCGCACATCACGAGCGCCAAAGTCCTCGCCACGCTCGCGCTCGAGCGCCTCTTCGAGCTCGTCGGCTACTTCTTCATGCTGTCGCTCGCGGCAACGTTTCTTGCGCTTCCACCCAGCCTCGAGAAGGTGAAGCCGATTGCGATCGGCGTCCTGATCGCGATGTGCGGTTTGCTCGTGTGGCTCCTCAAGCGACCGGACGTTGTCGAAGCGGTCGCTGGTCCAAAGCCCGCCACATGGCAGGGTCGGCTCAAGCTGTACGGATCGCGTTTCATCGGAACGATCGCGCAGGTATCGAGTGGACCGCGCTTCATCGCCGCACTACTGCTGAGCGTCGTCGCGTGGGCGCTGCAGGTCGCGACGTATCAGATGACCGCGCAGGCCGCCCACTTTCCGATGACGACGGTCTCCACTGTTGCCGCGTTGCTCGCCGTAAACCTGGGCTTCGCGTTGCGCGCGACGCCAGGAAATGTTGGAGTGTTTCAGGCGGCCTACGCCGCGACGGCCGTCGCATTCGGACTCGACCAGAACGAGGCAATCGCGGTGGCGTTTCTGATTCAGGCGCAACAGATCCTGCCAGTCACGGCGCTCGGTGTCGCACTCGCGCCCGAATTCATCTTCAAGGCGCAAAAGCGTCGCAAGGCGGATCCACTCGGCGAGATTCCGAGCGAGTCGCGCGACCTGCCCGAAGAATCCTGAGCGCTGCGACAGCGTGGATCAGGCGCGACGAATCGACGGCAACTCGTCGGATATTTGCGCGAAGCCATTCGCTTTCGGCCGATTTCATAGAAACAACAACGGCGCCCGATGGGCGCCGTCGTGTTTCACAGCCTTCTGGTGCTCGCTTTCGCTAGGGATGCGCTAGCAGGTATCCGGCACTGCGTACCGTCTCGATCGCCACTTGCCTGCTGCGCGCGAGTTTGCGACGCAGGTAGCCGACATAGACCTCCACCGTATTTGGTCGAGGTGTCGTAGTCTCACCCCACACGAACTCCGTCAGCGTTTCGCGTCCGACCACGCGCGGGGCATAGTGGACCAGACAACTCAGCACATCGTACTCTCTCGGCGACAGACTCACCTCATCGCCGGCACACCATACACGACGGTGCGCGCGATCGAGCACGAGGTCGCCCACTGCAACACGCCGCTCCGCGTTGAGAGTGCGCGCGCGACGCGCGATCGCGTGCAGGCGGGACGACAGCAGTAACGAGCCCGACACGCAGACATCGTCGGCACCTTCGTCGAGTAGCCGAGCACAGTCGGTTTCGTCGCGGGCGCTCAGGACGACGATTGGAACCGTCGGCCATCGCCGGCGAACCAGCCGCATGCGTCGCGCAAAATCCGGAAGCGTCGCTCGATCAAGCAGCACGACGTCCGGCTGTTGCACAGCGGCCTCCGCAATTGGGAGACAGTTGTCGTCGGCGAGGAGAAAAATCTCCGTGCCTTCATCCGCGAGCGTCCGCTCGATCAGTCCCACCAGCGATGAGTCTCCGCTGGCCAGTGCGATCCTGGCGACGCAGCAAGCATTTCTAGACATGGTTCGGCCCTTTGATTGACCGCAGACTGCGCGGCGGCGCGCTTTCCTTACGATAGGATGACCGTCGATTGCGTGCAAGACGGAATACAACGCTGTGACCGGTAAATTGCGCCACAAATGCGGCGAAACTGAGTCAGTTCTCAGGATTCCGCCGCAATGTCATAGCGACCCTCGCCGGAAGGTCCTACACTGCGCGCCCGTCGAGAGGAAGCGCCGATGCCGGCACTTCGCAGTCCTCGACGGCGCAGGTGCCTTCACCCCCCCGAGGTCGCGATGTCGAAGGAGACGAAAGCAGCAAAAGTCGAAGTTGCACCCGATCAACGAAAGCTCACCGAACGTCAGTCGCAAAAGCTGAGCTCGATGACTGGCATCTCCGCGAAGGAGATCACCGGTGTCACCGTCGCCGAGTTGTCTGACAAGTACAAGTGGAGGATCGATCCGAGTCTGCTGTTCTTCCGTCGAATTTGCGGTCGTGTGGTGAAGAAGGATCCGATCTCAGGCATAGAGTATCCGGTTCCTTTCGCCACAGTCACCGTTGAGGACACCGACTGCAGTCTGATCGCATACTTCCCACCGAATTGGCAGTGGGGTTGGTTCTATCCCTTCCACTGCCGACGCGAAACGCTGGCGACTGTTCATACAGATGAGTGCGGCAATTTCTGCGCGTACATCCCGTGGTTCGACATCGACTGGATTCTTCGGTGGCGACGCGCCCGCATTTGCTTCCCGATCATTTTTCAGCGGCCGTGGCTTCGCGATCTTCTCGATCGCCCTGAGCTACATCCAATCCCGAAGGATCACATCGGCCCGCATGGCCCCGGTCCGGTCGAGCGACTCGCCACACTTCCTCGCGCGGCGATCGAAGCGCTGACGGGAAGCGCAGGTCGCAAACTCGCCGAGCGTGTGCAGAGCGCTCAGGTTGCGCGTGGCTTTGGTGCGAAGCCGACGCTCGATCAGAATTCACTCAACGTGCGCGCGTTCGACGAAGAGCTTCCGCCACCGCTGCCGCCGGAGTTCCAACAGGCTCGCTCCGGAGCAGCGAACGTCGTTGCAAACAAGGGCACGGATCCGCACGCCGCGGTTCGCTCGACAATCGCGACACATGTCGGCGTCGAAGCGAAGGCGCTCGAGCAGCTGGATCTGAATCGTTTCATCGGCCCATTCAGGCGCTGTATCGACATCCTGCTTCCGCAATGGCAACTCATCGTCGACGTGCCCGACATCACGTTCAAGGTCACGCAGGATGTGAACGGCGATGGCATCGAAGAGACGATCTACTCCGAAGGCTATTTCGATGTGCGGTGGGACGCGGGGGCCATTCCCGACGTCACACTCGTCGCGTCATCGATCGCGAAAGAATCACACACGTGCGACACACCGATCGTGCCGTGCAAGAATACGCCGGAGCTGCTCTTCGCCGGACTGATGCCCATCACGGATCCGGCGTACTTCGATGACGTGAATGGATACGCGAAGCGGCCGAACAAGCCAAAGCCACCAATGCTTCCGCGGCCCGTCGCCGAAACTCCGTTCCTCGGCGTGCTGCAACTGTATGGATGTGTGAGCGTGCCGGGCGCTGCGTTCTATCGCGTGCTTGCGAGCACAGGCGGTGGCCCATTCACGGCAATTACCGGATTGTCCTGGAACATCTATCCGATTCCGTTCGGTCCGCCGCACACGGTGACGCCAGATGCGAGCGGATGGTATCCGGTGCTGCCGAATCCAAATGACTTCCATCTGGGCAACATGGTGCTCGAGTGGCCCACACCGTCGCTCGGCAAGTACACGTTGAAGCTCGAGACGGGCACACCGACCAAAGCGCACCTTGGCTTCGGCAACGTCGTCGCGATTCAGGTGGACAACACTGCGCCGAACGTGGTATTCACCAAGCTGTCATGGAAGTTCTCGACGGAGCCAGACACGATGCTCGACGATCCGTCGCGCAATCTGCTCGTTCCCTGCCCGACCATTCGGCGCGGCGCGCCGGCGCGTGACATCGAGGTGCAATTCGAGACGCACGTGAACGCGCATCATCTGCGCGACACTGCACTGTATTCGCACGGATGCGGCGGTGGCTCATTCACGTTGCTGACGTCGCCGGCAGACACAGTGCACTGGCACGAGACCGTTGGCGACAACAGCGTCAACCTCTCGGGTCGGTATCAACTCCTGGCGACGACGCTCGAAGGCGCGTATGGATTCGGGTGTCAGGCCGACAGTCGTGCAATGAATCCCGCCGGCTCCGACAACGGGCATCTGCTCGACTGGAACTATGATCCGATCTACTCTTACGTGACGCCGGAGATCGAGATCGCGATCGTGAATGCGTAGGCGTGCTTAGGATGTCATCCCGCAAGAGCGGAGCGAATGTCGGGATCTATTTTCGCGCCGACTATATCTGGCCACTGCGCGGCGCACAGTGGATCCCGACACTCGCTCACGTTGTTCGCTCCTGCGGGATGACATCGCTCTCAACTAACAGCATCATGCTTAGGCGTGGAAAGACATCGTTCGTCCGGTGCGCTACGCGAGGTCGCGTGACGCACCGGGGTGCGATTCCCTCGATGTGCTGCGTATCATGCTGACTGAACTCCGATTCGTCTGCGCGCTGCTTGCGACCTGGCGCGTTACGCACCTGCTCACGGCGGAAGACGGGCCCTTCGACGTGATCGTGCTCCTTCGTGCGCGACTGGGTGACAACGTCGTTGGTCGCGCGATGGACTGCTTTTACTGCTCGAGTCTCTGGGTCGCCGCGCCGCTCGCACTATTTGTCGCGACCGATCCACTCGGTTGGTTCGTTGCCTGGCTCGCAGTATCTGGTGGTGCGTGCCTGGTCGAGCGACTCACCGACCGACCCCACACACGTTCTGAAACCGATCGCGCATCGCGCGAGGGAGAGCCGCATGAGTTGCTGTGGAGAACGCCGCCAAGCGTTGAGATCGACGATAGCACGCCAATCTCCTCCGATGCCCGAATCGCCGGCAGTATCGGAATCGATGTCCCTTGGATTCCTCGGTGACAGATCGATGGTCGTTCGCGGGCCGCAGTCTGGAACGACGTACGTGTTCGGGCCGCGCGGTCAGGCGTTGATGGTGGATGCTCGCGACGCGGCAATGTTGCTCAAGACGGGTGCGTTCGAGCAGCGGTGACGCCCGCAATCGGAAAGCGAAGCACGCGGTGCTGCTCAACGGTCAGCGCCTCCCACACCGCGCGAGGCATCGCGGCCACGTCTCGGCTGCCGTCCGCGTACCAGTGTCGCACATAGCGGATCGACACCAGCGCGCGTGGGTTGGTCGTCGTGTTCGGTGAGCCGCGATGCAGCGCCCACGGATGACGAATGAGCACGTCGCCAATCTCCAGCTCCACGGGCCGTAGCGAAATCTCGCCCGACTCGACTGCGTGCATCGCTTTACCGCGCGCCATACGATGCGTTGCCGGCGCAATCTCGATCGGCCCGCTCTCGCTGATGATCCGCGACAGGCCGAAGCTGACGAGCAACATGTAGGGCGGCAACGCCAGATCTGGCATCTCGCCAAAAAGAGGCCTCGCGTAATCCGCGTGAACGCCTTGGAACGTCGAGCCTTCGAGCGCTACGTCGCATCCCCATTGGTCGGCCACGACCCGATCGCCCAGTGTCGACCGGGCGATGTCCATGATTGTCTCGTCGAAAAAGAATTCCTGTGCGAAGCACGGTGGATCGAACGGCATCGGAAGGAAATGTCGATGCGCTCCGCGATTCGGCTCGCGACTCGCGATATGTGCGAGCAGCGTCGACCACACCGCCTTACGACAACTCTCGACGAGTGATCGCTCGAAGAGCTGCCTGACCACGCAGTAGCCTTTGGTCTCGAGCTCATCGAGTCGATGCCTTCGATCATCCATTTCGGTGTCGTCATTCACGAGCCTGTCGCTGTGAACGTGACGTTCAGGCTTCCAACTGTTGCTGTGAGTGAATTTGCTCCTGGCGTTGTACCAAGCGTCCAACTGCCAACGGTTGCAATGCCGCTGGCGTCTGTCACCGCGGTGGCGCCAGTGACACTTCCTCCGCCAGATCCAATCGTAAAGGTGACGGTCACTCCAGCTAGAGGATTGCCGTTCGCATCCTTCACGACGACACTCGGCGCTGTCGGTAGCGCGCTTCCCGCAGCAACCGTCTGACCATCGCCAGCATTTACGCTAATCGATGCCGGTGGCGGCGCAGTTCCGGTGGCCGTGAACGTTACCGGATTCCCGCTTAGACCAGTGCTCGTCGCCGTGAGTGTATTCGTTCCCGCTGTGGCGCCGAGTGTCCAGCTTCCAACGGTTGCAATGCCGGC
>JBDUCR010000093.1:0-2805 GCA_040003345.1 bacterium | reverse complement strand
TCGACGGCAAGATCACGAAGGTGAAGGTCTGCACGCGCTGCCTCAACGCGGGGAAGGTCCCGCGTGCGCCGCGCGGTGTGCAGGTGGCGTGACGGAACGGCCTGTCCGATCCAGCACGCGAAGGGGAGCTCTCGGGGGCTCCCTTTTTCACATCCCAGCCTAACGCCTGCTTCTCATGCCTACCGCGCTCATCACCGGCATCACGGGCCAGGACGGCTCTTACCTCGCTGAGCATCTGCTGGGAAAGGGGTATCGAGTCGTCGGAGTCGTGCGTCGCAGCTCCACAACGCCGTACGAGCGCATCGCCCACTTGATCGATCGCATCGAGATGGTGTCGGCCGACCTGCTCGACCAGACGTCGCTCACCGACGCTGTGCACGAAACGCAGCCAGACGAGATCTATAATCTCGCCGCGCAGAGCTTCGTGCAGGCCTCGTGGTATCAGCCTGTGCTCACGGGCGAGTTCACTGCACTCGGCGTCACGCGGATGCTCGAAGCGATGAAGAAGGCTGCGCCCAAAGCGCGCTTCTATCAGGCCAGCTCGAGCGAACAGTTCGGAAAAGTGATGGAAACGCCGCAGCGCGAGTCGACGCCGTTTTACCCGCGCAGTCCGTACGGTGTGGCCAAAGTCTATGGCCACTGGATTACGCTCAACTATCGCGAGAGCTTCAACCTCTACGCGGTGTCCGGCATTCTCTTCAATCACGAGAGCCCGCGACGCGGACTGGAGTTCGTGACGCGGAAAGTCACGGACGGCGCCGCGCGCTGCAAGCTGGGCATCTCGAAGGATCTCAAGCTTGGCAACGTCGAGGCGCGGCGCGATTGGGGCTACGCCGGTGACTACGTCGACGCGATGTGGCGCATGCTGCAGCAGGACGAGCCCGACGACTATGTCGTCGCTACCGGTGAGACATGGTCTGTGCGGCAGCTCTGCGAATTCGCGTTCGAGGCGGTTGGCCTCGACTATCGTGACTTCGTGAAGCACGACACCAAGTATGACCGGCCAGCGGAAGTCGATCTCCTCGTCGGCGATGCAGAAAAGGCGAAGGCGAAGCTCGGATGGGAGCCGACGGTGCGCTTCCGCGAGCTCGTGAACATGATGGTCGATGCGGACCTCGCACGCCACGCCACGGCGAAGTGAGCACACGCGCCCTCGTCACCGGCGGCAACGGGTTCGTCGCCCAGTGGGCAATACGGGCGATGCTTGCCCGTGGCTGGAATGTGTCGGCGGCGGGTATTGGCCCCACTCCGACCGCGACGGTGCTGACCGCCGACGAGCGCTTGCGTGCGACGTGGATGGAACTCGACGTCACGCGACAGCACGAGATCGCATCGGTGCTCGACCGGTCGGCACCCGATGTCATCATCCACCTCGCCGCGATCAGCTACGTCCCGGACGCGACCAGCAATCCGGGGTATGCGTACGAGGTGAACGCGGTAGGAACGGTGCGCCTGCTCTCCGAGGTGCGTCGGCTGCGCGCGGCGGGCACCGCGGATCCTGTTGTGCTCGTCGTTGGATCGGCGGAGCAGTATGGACGCCACGAGCAGGAGGAGATGCCACTGCACGAAGGCGTTGAGCAGCGTCCACTCACGCTGTACGCGGCGTCCAAGGTCGCGCAGGAAGTCGCCGCCTTGCAGGCGTTTCGGAGCGATGGCGTGCGCGTGGTCTGCACGCGCAGCTTCAATCACTCCGGCGTCGGTCACGCCTCGCAGTTCCTGCTACCCGGGCTGGTTGCGCGGGCGAAGGCGCTGCCCGCCTCCGGTGGGACGCTGACGATCGGCAATGCGGATACGGTGCGTGATTATCTCCATGTCACCGATGCGGTGGAGGCATATCTTTCACTGCTCGAGCGAGGCGTGGTGGGCGAAGCATACAATGTCAGCAGTGGCGAAGGCGTCACTGTGCGAGCGCTCGCCCTGTCCGTTCTGCAGCGACTCGGCATTTCCGCCGAGGTGAAGACCGATAATGCGCTGGCGCGTCCGGTGGACGTGCCAATGCTGGTCGGAGACAACAGCAAGCTTCGGCGCGCTACCGGTTGGGCTCCCAGCCGCACACGCGACGACATCATCGATGATCTGATTCATGCCGCGACGCGCTGATATTCACCGCATTCTCGTGATTGGCTCCGGACCCATCGTCATTGGGCAGGGCGCCGAGTTCGACTACTCCGGAACGCAGGCGACGAAGGCGCTGCGCGAGGAAGGGTACGAGGTGATTCTCATCAACTCGAACCCGGCGACGATCATGACCGATCCTGAAGTCGCCGACCACACGTATCTCGAGCCGGTGACTGCGGAGTTCGTCGAGCTCATCATCGAGCGCGAAAAGCCCGATGCCTTGCTGCCGACGATGGGCGGACAGACGGCGTTGAACGTCGCGATGGAACTCGCCGAGAGCGGCGTGCTGGAGAAGTATGGCGTCGAGTTGATCGGTGCCTCAGCGCGCGCGATTGCCATCGCAGAAGACCGCAAGCAGTTCGGCGAGGCGATGGAGCGCATTGGGCTCGGGTGTGCACAGGGCGGCATCGCGAACACCTTCGAGGAGGCTGTCGCGCTGCTCGACATAACCGGTTTCCCTTCCATCGTGCGTCCATCGTTCACGCTGGGCGGCACGGGTGGCGGCATCGCATACAATCGCGACGAGTTCGAGGAGATCGTGCGTCGCGGCCTCGATCTCTCCCCGACGAGCCAGATTCTCATCGAGCGCTCGCTGATCGGCTGGAAAGAGTTCGAGCTCGAGGTGATGCGCGATTGCTTCGACAACGTGGTGATCGTGTGCTCGATCGAGAATCTCGATCCGATGGG
>JBDUCR010000434.1:0-2808 GCA_040003345.1 bacterium | reverse complement strand
CAGCTGCATATCGTCGCCGCCACAAGCGAAGGACTGCGCGATCAGACTCAACAGCTCGCGTCTGCTCTGCGTGCGCCCAACGTGCGCGGACGGTGGGGCGAGATTCAACTGCGCAGAGTGGTCGAGCTGGCAGGGATGGCAGAGCACTGTGATTTCGAGACGCAGGTGACGACGTCCGCGGAAGATTCCGAGGGCGAAATGCGCCAGCTGCGACCGGACATGGTTGTTCGGCTCCCCGGCGGAAGAGCCGTTATTGTGGATGCTAAGGCGCCACTTGTAGCTTACTTGGACGCCAGCACTGCGACAGACGACAGAGAACGACTCAGGCTTCAGCGAGCGCACGCCGCGCATCTGCGATCACACGTCGACGTGCTCGCACGGAAGGCGTACTGGGAACAGCTCGGACCAGGAGCCACCCCCGAATTCGTCATCCTTTTCCTCCCCGGCGAAGCATTTTTCTCCTCGGCGCTCGAGCACGATGCGAAACTGCTTGAGGACAGCGCCGCCCGCGGGGTGATTCTCGCCACTCCGACGACGTTGATTGCGCTGCTCCGCGCGGTGTCGTTCGGCTGGCGGGAAGCACGAATCGCCGACAGCGCGCGGGAGATCGCGACACTCGGCGCGACACTATATGACAGGCTCGCCTTACTCGGAGCGCACTTTGGCGAACTGGGACTCTCACTCGATCGGGCCGTCGCGAGCTACAATCGCGCGGTCGGATCGCTCGAGTCGCGCGTGTTCGTCGCCGCGCGCCGCTTCAAGGAGCTTGGTGCGGCGGCCGATCGCAGTGAGATCGAGCCACTCACTCCCGTTGGAACGCTGGCGCGTGGAGTTCAAGCGCCAGAGCTCGCGGACGCGCCGCTTTCCCGCGCACCGACATTCGAAACCGCCGATCAGGGGCCACGCCGATGACTGAGACGACCGTGCACCGCTGGGCAGTTGACTCCATCGAGGAGGGGCTGGTGCGCATCGAAGAGGACGGCGAGCGGATGCTCACTATTCCAAGCCACCTCCTTCCCGGCGACGTGACCGAAGGCCAGCTTCTTCGGGTCACTCGCGCAGCGGGAGCCGATCCAGGTACAGTCGTCGTCACCATTTCGATCGACGCGGCCGGGACGGAGAAGGCCCACAGAATCTCGAAAGCGACGACCGCTGACGCGATGGCCGAGTCGCAGAAGAGGGATCGGGGCGGTGATGTCTCGCTCTGATCGAAAGTCTCCCCCCTCCTCGGCGCAGCGTTCTCGCAGCATCATGCGTCATCCTTTGACACACACTCCTTCCGAACACTGGCGGATTCCGGCTTAGACCGGCGCCGTCTCCCTCGCTGCACACTCCATCACATCTCATGAAGATTCGTTTTCTCCCCGTCGCGGTGACCGCCGCGTTCGTGGGCTGCGGGGGACACAACCCCGAGCCCGCGCCGACGCCAGCGCCGACGCAGACAACAGCAAACCGTGGCTCAGCGCCCGTTCCTGGACAGGGCACTCCACCTGGCGGCGCACAGGACACGGCGGGCCGAGCGCTCGGTGGAGCCGGTGGTCCGCCGGCGGCTGCGCCGCGTCCGTACAACCGCGTCATCACGGGCGAGGCCAAGACGCGTCGCGGACTGTTCGCGACGCATCGCGTCGGTGACCGACTCTATTTCGAGATTCCCGCCAAGGAGCTCAACAAGGATCAGCTCATCGTCGGCCGATATGCACGTGCGGCCGCAGCAGACCCCAACCTTCCTGGGGGCGGATTCGGCAACTACGGCGGCGATCAGTTCGGCGAATCGTCGCTGCGCTGGGAGCGCAACGGCAATCGCGTGATTCTTCGCGCGCCGTCATTCGCCATCACCGCCGATACGTTGCTGCCGGTCTACAAGGCGGTCGTTGCGTCGAACTACGCGTCGATCGTCGCGGTGTTCAACGTCGAGACATACGGTCCAGACAGCGCTGCCGTCGTCGACGTGACGCGCCTCTTCACCACGGCCATTCCCGAGCTCTCGGCAATTCGCGGCGCGGTCGATCCGACGCGGTCGTATGTCGAGCGCGTGGTTGCCTTCCCGGACAACATCGAGATCGAAGCGACGCAGACAGGCACTCCTGCACCGGGGGGCGGATTCGGCGCAATTCCGCAGGCGCTCGGTGGAGCTCCGCGTCCGGCGACGAGCGTGCTCGCGCACTGGAGCCTCGTGCGTCTTCCCGAGCAGCCAATGATGCCGCGTCGCTTCGACGAGCGCGTTGGGTTCTTCACCGAACGCTACGTGGACTTCGGCGCCGATAGCCGAGCGGCGCGTCGTCAGTACATCACCAAGTATCGGCTGGAGTGCGCCGGAGCTGCCGACGCGAGTGGTCTCTGCGCTCCGAAGAAGCCGATCGTCTACTACGTCGATCCCAATACGCCCGAGCAGTGGAAGCCGTGGATTCGGAAGGCGATCAACGACTGGAAGCCTGCGTTCGAGGCAGCCGGTTTCCGCGATGGCATTGTCGCGATGGACGCGCCGGCGAACGATCCCGACTGGTCGCCCGAGGACATCCGCCACACGGTGATTCGCTGGCTGCCCAGCACGACGGAGAACGCTGTCGGGCCGCACGTGAGCGATCCGCGTACGGGTGAGATTCTCAACGGCTCCGCGCGCATCTTCCAGAACGTCATCAACCTGAATCGCGACTGGTATTTCCAGCAGGCCGCGCAGCTCGATCCGCGTGCACGAGTCTTTCCCTTCCCTGATTCGCTTACGGGACGGTTGCTCGAGTTCGTCGTCGCGCACGAGATCGGCCACACCATCGGTCTGCAGCACGACCAGATCGGCAGCTCGACGTATCC
>JBDUCR010000452.1:0-2810 GCA_040003345.1 bacterium | reverse complement strand
GGGAACATCTACACGACGGAGACTTACGAGGGAAAGCGGGTGCAGAAGTTCGTGTACAAAGGTCTGGGCGACGTGGCGAGGGATCAGGGCGTAGTGTGGCCGAAAAAGTAATAGCGTGAAATCGCGACTCGACTCCGTGTGCGCTGTTTAGAAGATCCGCAAGACATCCTCCGCCGCTCCGCCGTCGCCTGTGCGAAAGAGGTGCATCAGCTCGAGCAACGACGCACGCTCGCGCGGCCAGAAGAATTTCTCCAGCGCTTCAGTCGCTGAGAGCCATTTGTAATCCGAGTGTTCGTCGCCGAGCGTAATGGGTGCGAGCGGGTCGACGAATGCGGCGAAGACGACGGCCAGCTCCACGGTATGAATGCGGTGCAGATAAAACGGCTGCACCGTCACGTTGTAGAGCCGCTCAATCGTGAGTCCCGTCTCCTCGCGTACCTCACGCACCGCGGCGTCCTCCGGCTCCTCGCCCGGCTCGATGCGGCCGTGCACCGTCTCCCATGCGCCGGGACAGCGGGTGGTCAATGATCGCTCGAGCACGAGCACGCTCCACTCGCCATCGGTGAGCGAGACGAGGAAGACGTCGATCGTACCTACGTTGACGGTGGCCATGTCGGACAGAGTTGGATGAGCGGGCGCGCGCGGGGCGGCGTCGTTCTCCAATCTAGGTGCAACGCTCTCGACGACCAGCGCAGCTGACGCCGGCTCGGCCGCCACGCGCCGCAACTCTTCCATCGTCGTCTCGCCCTTGCTCACGAGCGACAAGCCTGACTCCCACAGCGACAGACATCCATTCGCGCGCGCGGCGTCCGCGAGGGATTCGGTGGACGCGCCGGCCGCAACGCGTCGCTCGAATTCGGGCGACGTGAGCAGAATCTCCGCGATGGCGCGCCGTCCGCGATAGCCCGCGCCGTCACACGCCTCGCATCCGTGCGCCGAGCACTCCGGACAGACGCGTCGCACCAATCGTTGCGCGACGACTCCCTTCACTGCCGTCGCGATCTGATAGCTCGCGACGCCAATGTCAATCAGGCGCGTCACGGCGCTCGCCGCATCGTTGGTATGCAGCGTCGACAGGACGAGATGCCCGGTCAGCGATGCCTGGATCGCAATCTCCGCTGTCTCCTTGTCGCGAATCTCACCGACGAGAATGACGTCTGGATCCTGGCGCACGATCGAGCGCAGCGCGGCGCCGAACGTCAGTCCGGCCTTCTCGTGCACCTGCACCTGGACGACACCAGGCAGACGATACTCGATGGGATCTTCGACCGTGACGACGTTCACGCCACGCGCCTGAATCTCTCGCAGCGCGGCGTAGAGTGTGGTGGTCTTGCCGGAGCCGGTTGGGCCAGTGACCAGCAGTAGTCCCTCACGCTGCTCAAGCAGGGTGCGAATGCGTGCGAGGTCGGCCACGTCAAAGCCGATGGACTCCAGCGTGCGGAGGCCGGCACTTCCGTCCAGCACGCGCACGACGATCTTTTCGCCGTGTGAGACGGGCAACGTCGACACGCGCAGATCGACGACGGTTCCGAAAACCGCCACACGCGCGCGACCGTCCTGCGGCCGCATGCGATCGGCGATGTCGAGCCCCGACAGAATTTTGACGCGCGACACGAGTGATGGCGCGACCGATCGCGGGAGTGTGCGCACGGGTCTGAGCACGCCGTCCACGCGGTGCCTTACCGCGATGCCCTGCTCTTCCGGCTCGAGATGCAGATCGCTCGCGCCGGCGCTGATGGCTTCCGCGAGGAGCTGATCGACCAGCCGCACCACCGACGCCCCAACGTCTACATTCGCGTCACTACTCGACTCAGCGATGAAGCCGATGTGTTGCACCTCCACCGGCGGCGAGACGGGTTCGGGCCGCGACGGAACCGCCTCCTGATACACGCGGTCGAGCTGCCGAATGATCTCGTCGGCCGAGGCGATCTCCCACCGCACACGATGTCCAGTCGCGAAGCCAACGGCACGCTCGGCATCCAGATCCAGCGGGTTCGCCGTGGCAACGACGATGGTCCCTCGCTCGACGGCAAGCGGGACGACGCGGTGCCGGCGTGCCCAGCGCTCAGCGAGCAGCGCCACGGCGCGGGGGTCGATGCGCGCGAAATCCGCGCGAGGCAGGTCGAGAGCGGGGGATGCGGTCACGACCTGAGAATACGTGAACATCGACGAACCGCGTCATCGTGATCCCGCAGCCCGTGTCTTTATATTTGAGGCAACCCCTCGCCACGGTTTCCGATGACGCAAACTGCCACGCAGGTGCGCGATCACTCTGGTGCGCCGGTCCTCGCCGCCGCTCCGGGCGCCGAAGGGAATCTTGCGCTCGTTCTCCGCTTCCTCGGCGCCATGGAAAATGGTGGCGACGCCGATTCGCTCACGGAATTTTTCGCCGAGAACATCATTTCGGTGGAGTATCCCAATCGAGTCACGAACACGACGGCGCGACGCGATCTCGATGCGATGCGTGTTGCCAATGAGCGGGGACGCAAAGCACTCGCGAAACAGCACTACGAGCTGCACTCCGCGATCGCGGTCGGGAATCTTGTTGCGGTTGAGCTGACGTGGACGGCGACGCTCGGAGTATCGCTTGGTGACACGCCCGCAGGCGGCGAGATGACCGCGCACTTCGCGGCGTTCTACGAGTGTCGGCACGGAAAGATCGTGGCGATTCGAAACTATGATTGCTTCGATCCTTTTTAGCGAAACAACACTCTGTCATCCTGCAGGCGCGCAGCGCATGTCGGGATGACAGGACGGAATCGCGCGCACCCTGTCATCCCGCAGGCGCGAAGCGCGTGTCGGGATCTACT
>JBDUCR010000165.1:0-30039 GCA_040003345.1 bacterium | reverse complement strand
CATGAATGCGCACAACCGAGTGTCATTCCTTGCGCGCAGCGGCGACAGGTCCATTTGCGCGCTATTGGATGTGACCAAGTCTTAGTTCCACCCCGCCCCCGCGACCTGCTTCGTCGCGACATTGATCCGATTCCAGACGTTGATGTTGGAGATGGCGATAACGAGCGCCGCAAGCGCGCACTCGTCATAGTGCAGCGCCGCTTCGCGCCAGATTTCGTCCGGAACCGGATCGGCGCGATCACACATCCGTGTTGTCGCTTCGGTCAGCGCGAGCGCGGCACGTTCGGCGTCGGTGAAGTATGGTGTGTCGCGCCATGTCGCGACGGCGAACAGGCGGTCGTCTGTCTCACCGAGCTTGCGTGCGATCCGAGGATGATGAACAGCACACACGGCACAGCCATTGATCTGACTGGCGCGCAGATTGATGAGCTCGACCGTCTTCGGTGGAATACCGCAGTCCAGTACCGCTTTGCCAAGCGCCTGCAAGGCGCGCATCGCGTTGGGAACGATCATCGCCGGGTTGCCAATTCGTGCCTGCATGAGTGCTGTCCTCGGGAATCTTCGGATTGGCGCCAAATGGTTCGTGCTCGAGATGAGCAGCTCCAGTCACATTGGCGCAGTTACGTCGGTCATTATCATGACACCTGGCAACGGAGGATTGTGACCGATGCACGAACGTGATTTTCTGAGCGAGCAATTCGAGGAACATCGGCCGCATCTGCGCACGGTGGCGTACCGGATGCTCGGTTCGCTCACTGAGGCTGACGATGCAGTACAGGATTCGTGGTTGCGCGTCAGCCGGTCAGCAACGAGCGACATCGAGAACATGCGCGGCTGGTTGACAACCGTGGTCTCGCGCGTCTGCCTCAACATGCTGCGATCTCGCGCAAGCCGTCGCGAAGAGCCGATGACTGTGCACGTCCCCGATCCGATCGTCACGTCAGCTGACGCGGAGCATGAGATGGTGCTGGCAGATTCAGTCGGACTCGCGCTGCTGGTCGTGCTCGAGACGCTGGCCCCTGCGGAACGGCTCGCGTTCGTGCTGCATGACATGTTCGGCATGTCGTTCGACGACATCGCGCCCGTCGTTGGACGGACGCCGACGGCGACGCGGCAGCTTGCGAGTCGCGCGCGGCGCCGCGTGCGTGGCGCAGCGCCAGATCGTGCAGCGGTGGATCGTCGCGGTCAGCGAGAGGTGGTGGAAGCGTTCCTTGCTGCGGCGCGCCGAGGCGATTTCGAAGCGCTGCTCGCCGTGCTCGATCCCGACGTGATTCACCGCTCGGATCGCGGTATCGCCAATATCGGTGCGTCTGCCATCACTCGAGGAGCGCAAGCGGTCGCGAGGAATGCGACGATGTTTGCGCAGATGGCAAAGTCGGTGCAACACGTGCTCGTCAATGGCGACGCAGGCTTCGTCGCATTTACCGGGGACGGCGAGCCGATGTCACTCCTGAGCTTCACGATCGAGGGAGGAAGAATTATCGAGATCAATGCCATCGTGGATCCTGTACGGCTGCGTCGGCTGTTGGGAGATGGAATGAGGGGATGAGGGGATGAGGGGATGAGGGGATGAGAGGATGAGGGGATGAGAGGATGAGGGGATGAGAGGATGAGAGGATGAGGGGATGATTGGTACGACCGACACGCGCGAAGTTGGCACTACCATCGCGAGTTGCGCTCCGCGAACTCTTCGCGATGCGACGCGCACAGCAACTCGATCCTCGTGAAGAGCACTTCGCGATCGAAGGGCCGAGGCCGCCACTCGAGCTGTTCCTGCGTCGGCTGACGCCGGCGGGAGGTGGTGACGCACGGCCGGTGCTCTACGTGCACGGCGCAACCTTTCCGTCCGCCCTTTCCATCGCGCACCGCTTCGACGGAACCTCGTGGCGCGACGCGCTGTGCGCCGAAGGATTCGACGTCTGGGGGCTCGACTTTCACGGCTTCGGCGCGTCGGATCCCTATTTAGAAATGAGTGAATCGCCGGACAATCATCCTCCGCTTGGGCGAGCGGAGGACGCCGAGGCGCAGTTGAACGCGGCCGTGCGATTCATACTCGTTCACACCGGCGCGACGCGCGTCTCGATCATCGCGCATTCATGGGGAGGAATGCCCACGTGTCGGCTGGCGGCTGCACATCCCTCGCTGATCGACCGCATCGTTCTCTTCGGCCCCATCGCGCGCCGAACGGCGCCGCGCTATGAGCCGCTTCCGAAGCTGCCGGCCTGGAAGATCATCACGAGTGAAGCACAGTGGGCACGCTTCGTCGAAGACGTACCATCGCACGAACCGCCCGTTCTGTCGCGTGAACACTTCGACGACTGGAGCGAGCGATACCTCGCGACTGACCCCGGCGCCGAGCAGCGCGAGCCGCGTGGTGTGAAAGTGCCGAATGGTCCATTCGCTGACATCCTGCGCGCCTGGCACGGTGATCTTGCGTACGAACCGCATCGCGTCGAGGCGCCCGTCGCGATCATTCGCGGCGCATGGGATGGACTCATTCCAGACGACGACGCTCGTGCGCTCTTCGACGCCTTCACGGCGTCGCCCGACAAGCGCGACATCAAGATCAGTCGCGGAACGCACCTCATGCATCTCGAGGTCATGCGGCACGCGCTGTACAGCGAGAGCATCGCGTTTCTACGCGCTGGAGCGCGTATCACACCACATCACCACACAGTTGAACCGACTCACGGAGATCACGACATGAATCCCTCTGAACAGAAGCCCAACATTCCCGGTTATGATCTCGGTGCGGCCAACGTCGCGAAATCGCCAATCACAATGGAGGAATGGGACGCGCTGAAGAAGTCGGCGCTCTTCGCGGAGGAGGATGTCGTCTATCTGCGTCTCTCGCACGACGTCCTCGTCGATCACGTCGATGACCTGCTCACCGTCTGGCGCGGAATCATCTTCGACCACCCGCATCTGCGCGCGTATGATGAGAATCCACAGACGCACGAAGTGGACACCGCGTACGCCGCCGCCGTCAAGAAACGCTTCGGACAATGGGTGCTCGATACGGCGAGCGCGAAGTACGACCAGCAATGGCTCGATTACCAATATGAAATTGGGCTTCGGCATCACCGCACCAAGAAGAACAAGACGGACGGCGGGCACACGTTGGGGCACATTCGCGCGCGAGACCTTCTTGCGTTCTGCGCGGCAATCGTCGTACCGATGAAGCCCTATCTGGCGAGCAAGGGCCACGCAGCAGAAACCGTCAACCGCATGTATGATGCGTGGTGGAAGTCGATGCTGCTTCAGGCGACACTCTGGGTGCAGCCATACATGAAGGACGGAGATTTCTGATGAACGGTCGTCAGCGCATCCGCGCGATTGCCAGGCGGGGAAGGCAACTTGTCGCGTGTAATGCGCTCGCGATGCTGGCCGTCGGCAGAACAACAGCCGAAGCGCAGACGCCGGCCCCCGCATTAGGCGATCAGTCGTCGGTGGTCGGTGGCGGTCTTCGCATGGTGACGAGCACATCGAAGACAGCGGCGTTGAGTGCCTCGCCCGTGTTGCTAGTCGTCCTTCACGGCGATTCGCCCTTCGGCAACCCGGACTACCAGAACAGGTTTGCCGCGCGCGCGGCAGCGGCGAACACCGACGTGGTTGCAGTTGCGTTGCTCAGGCCCGGATATACGGATCCACAGTCCCACACGTCTGATGGAGTTCGCGGGATAACCAACGGCGACAACTACAACGCCGTGAACACTGACGCCATTGCCGACGCGATCAGCGAGCTGAAACGGCTCTGGCACGCGAGGAAGGTCGTTGTCGCCGGTCACTCCGGCGGCGCTGCTATCGCCGCCAACATACTCGGCCGACATCCGGAGCTGATCGACGCGGCGCTTCTCGTGTCGTGTCCGTGCGACGTCGAGCGGTGGCGCGAGCACATGTATCAGCAGCGCCATGCAAACGTATTCAAGGGACACATCGACACGCTCTCGCCCATCGATCTGGTCGCGGGCATCTCGGACCGCGCGACCGTTGCCATGTTGGTCGGCTCCGCCGACGATGTGGCGCCGCCAGCCATCAGCATCGCATACCAGGCAAAGGCCGCCAGCCTCGGCAAGCACGTCACGCTGGTGCAAGTCGCCGGCAAGCCACACGACATGTTTCTCGAGAGCGACGTGTTCGCCGCGCTGGCGGGGATGCTGAAGTAGACTCGTGCTGCGCGGCGCCCGACGCTGATGCGCGCGACTGACGAACAACTGATTGGTATGCTCGAAGAGCGCCAGATTGGTGCTACCACGACGGCGCGCCGCAGTGAACCGTACGATGGTGACGACGAGCGAGAGTTCCACAGCGACGCTGACGCCACGCGCCGCGATACGTCCCTATCGCGTGCGCGTGCCGCGATCGGTCATTGCACGCATCACGCAACGCGTCCGCGCAACCAAACTCCCTGAGCCCGCGGCGCCCGACGACTCGTGGGCATTCGGCATGAGCGCAGCGACGATGCGCGATCTGGTGTCGTACTGGACGACCGACTACGACTGGTATCGCACCGAGGCGGAGCTCAACGCGCATCCGCAATTCCTGGCGAATGTCGACGGGACGATGGTTCACTTCTATCACGTGCAAGGCGCGAGAAGGAACGCGACTCCCGTTGTACTCACGCATGGATGGCCGGGCTCAGTGTTCGAGTTTCTGCGCGTCATCGAGCCGCTCACGCATCCTGAGCGATTCGGCGGCGACGTACGTCAATCGCTGACGCTCGTGATTCCCTCATTGCCGGGATTCGGGTTCGCTCCCGTTCCGCCACGAGAGACAATCGGCCCGGTCACCACCGCACGACTGTGGCACTCACTGATGACCCGTGTGCTCGGCTACCAGCGCTTCGGTGTTCAGGGAGGCGATCTTGGATGCATCGTCTCGACTCGCCTCGCGCATCTCTTTCCGGAGAGCGTCATCGGTCTGCACCTCAATCTGGTGCCGCCTCCGAACAAGCCCATCGAGCGGATGAACGATGAGGAACGGCAGTGGTTGCAGCGGTCGGCCGCATTTCGTGCGCAGGAGCTCGACTATTTCCAGTTGATGGCGCACAAGCCAGCCACGATGAGCTTAGTTCTCGGCGACAACCCAGTCGGGACCGCGGCGTGGATGCTCGAGAAGTTCAAGCTGTGGAGTGATACCGGCGTGTCATTCGAGCCGGTCTTCACAATGCATCAACTGATTTCGGCAGTGATGATCTATCTCGTAACCGGCACAGCGGACTCAGTGCCGTGGTTCTATCGCGGCGTCTTGCGCGAGACGCAGGGGCAATCTCATCCAGGAGAGCGCATCAAGGTGCCTACCGCTGTCGCAGAGTTTCCGAAGGATCTCATCAACGGACGCCCGCCGAGGAGTCTCGTGCAGTTCGGCTACAATCTCGTTCGATACACAAGCATGCCGAGCGGTGGACACTTTGCCGCACTCGAGGAGCCGTTGCGGTTTGCACGCGACGTCGGCGAATTCTTTCACTCGCTTCGCGAGCCCGCGAGGCCCGCGTCGTGACCACCATCGTTGCCGACGAACTGATCGCGCGCTACTTCGACGCATGGAATCGCTACGCCGGCGATGACATCGGCGCGCTGTTCGCATTGAATGGAACGTTCAGCGATCCGTCGACGAGCGTCCCGGTACGTCCGGGCGATTTCTTCGCAGTGGTCGAAGCGCTTCGTGCGCCATTTCCGGACTATCGCTTCGAGGCCGGCCAACACGCGGTGGCCGACAGGCACGCGTACGTCGAGTGGACGCTCACGGGCACGAATAGCGTGTCGCTCAAGCCGGGCGTCGACCCCACGGGTAAGGCGATTCACGTCCGCGGAATCGAGCACCTCGAGTGGAGCAATGACGGCCTCGTTCGGGCCACGCGCTATTTCGATCGGCAGGCGATGTATGAACAGATCGGCATGCAGACGATCATCGAGCCAAAGGTGCAGGGAAAGGCAACGTTCGGTTACTCGAAGCGCGTGGCATCCGGAAATGAGAACGCGCCTGGCTGCTTCGGCATCACCTGGATTGCATTTCGCGATCAGGCGGAGATCGATCGCATTCGCCAACACGCGTCGCACATCATCGACGACTTCCTGGACGCACCAGGATTCATCAGTCTCGTCACAGGCGCTGCGGGTGAGCGTGCGTTCACGGTGAGTGCGTGGGAAGACGAGGCCGCGCTCGAGCGCGCGCTCACACACGCACACGCACGCGCGAAGCACGAGTTCCGCACGGGTGATCTGGCGCCGGCGGTGTGGACCAGCGTATGGCAGCCAGTGCGTGTGAACGCGATCTGGGTGCGCTGTGCGGCATGTCATCACCCGAGCGAACGAAGTCACGCGAACGTCGTGTGCACCACGTGCGGAGCGACGCTGCCAGAACAACCGACCTACTGGTAGCCGAGATGTGCTCTCCACGAATTGTCACGACGTCACTCCCCGACGTGACGGTCTCGCGTCGCGACGCGATTGCCGCCGCCGGCGCCGCCCTCGCGAGCATCATCGCGACTCGCGCGCTCTCGGCGCAGTCCGCGCCGCGGCGCCACATCGCCGCGACACATCTCGTCGATCTCACACATCCGCTGAGTCCATCGTTCCCATACATCCCCATCAAGGGACTCACGCACGGCTTTCGTTCCAAGCCAGTGGCGACCATCGCGAAGAACGGCGTCTACGCGCTCGAGTGGCAGCTCATCGAGCATATCGGAACGCACATCGACGCGCCGTCACACTTCAACGCGTCGCAGCCGAATCTGGAGCTGCTGCCCATCGAGAACTTCATCGTACCGATCGCCGTACTCGACTTGCGCGCCGCCGCACAGCGCAATCACGATTACGCGGTCGTGCCGGACGACGTGCGCGCGTGGGAGCGACGACATGGTCGTCTGCCAGAGAATGCGATGGTCGTCATGCGCTCGGGGTGGGACGCCTTCGTCGGATCATCGAGCCAATTTCTTGGCACCGACAGCAGCGGCACGATGCACTTTCCAGGATTCGCCGCAGAGACGTGCGAATTTCTGCTGCGTGAGCGGCACGTGAGCGGCGTTGGTGTCGACACCATTTCCTTCGACATCGGGCCCGACAGCAACTTCGCCGCGCACAAAGCACTGTTCGCGGGTGGCAAGTGGGCGATCGAGAACATCGCGCATCTCGATCGCATTCCGCCGTCCGGCGCAACAGCGTTGATTGGCGCAATCCCCGTCGTGTCCGCATCTGGCAGTCCAATTCGGTTGCTTGCTGCGTTCGACTGACGTCATAGTTATTGAGGCATGCACTTGGTATGCTTGCCGCAGATGAGCTTGGCGCTACCTCGAAACTTGGGGGCGTTGATAATTGCGGTCGTCGATGATCACCGTGCAAATGGAGTTCGCTCGTGAGTCTCAAAGATCCAAATCCGGTTAATCGCAGTCGGCCGCGCCGCGTTGCCATCGTCGTCGCGAATCCGGCTGTCTCAACGACGACGGGATGGCCCGTGGGTTTCTGGTGGAGCGAGCTCACACACTCGTACTACGTCTTTAGCGAAGCCGGCTACGAGGTGGAGATCTTCAGTCCGAGTGGCGGCCGTTGTGAGCCCGATTCGCTCAGCGATCCGCGTGATCCGAGCGGCTACTCTGCCGGTGATCTCATCAGCATGGGGTTCATCGCCACGCCGAAGCTCGCTGTGCTCATCGACGATACACGCGAGGCAGCCAGCATCGATGTCGAGGCGTTCGACGCGATCGTCGTCGCCGGCGGTCAGTCACCGATGTTCACCTTCGATGCTGCACTACCGCTGCAGCAGAAGTTCCTCGAGTTCTACGAGCGGGGAAAGGTCGCGTGCGCGCTGTGCCACGGTGTGGCGTTGCTGCGCTCGATCACGCTCGCGAATGGGGAGCCGCTCGTACGCGGCAAAACCGTGACCGGCTTCGCGAATGTCGAGGAGGAATTTGGCGACGACGCGGTCTGGGGAATGAATCTCGTGCCACGAGGCGTGCATGTGATGCCGTGGCGCATCGAGGATGAGCTCAGGCGGCTTGGTGCCAACTACGTGCAGGGCGGACGATGGAGAGGCTTCGCCGTGCGAGACGGAAATCTCATCACTGGCCAGCAGAACTTCTCGGGAATGGAAACGGCCGAGCTGGTCGTTCGTGCGGTTGGGCTCTGACGTCGTTAGGACCTTTGAACTCCAGACAGGGAGAGCGTTTTCATGAGTGCACGATCGATGTTTCTATACGTTGCCCTCGCGGCATTGCAAGCTGGGGCGGCCCGCCCTGCGCCGAAGCATCACGCCGTCGGCAAGATTACCGTCAAGACGTACGACGCGAAGCCGTACGACGAGCCAGCGCACGGTCCCAAGCTCATGCGGACCCACGTCACTGAAACATTCAGTGGCGACATCGAGGCGGACGGCGTCGTTGAATTTCTACAGGTGGTGCAGAGCGACGGTTCGACGAGCTTCGTCGGTATCGAGCGCGTTACGGGAAAACTCGGAGGGCGAACGGGGACGTTCGTGCTGCAGGATGCGGGCACGGTTTCCGGAAAGGTTGTCGCCGGCACCTGGTTCGTGGTTCCGGGATCAGGCACCGGTCAGTTGACCGGCCTTCGGGGCAAAGGAGGCTTCACCGCGGATCTCGGCAAGAGTGCGTCAATCACACTCGACTACTCGTTCGAGTAGCGTGCACGGGTTCGAGTAGCGCTACCAGCTCGAGTAGCGCTACCGGACTGCCTGTAACTCGTCATTTCACTATTTCTTAACACAACCTTCTCGACGCGTTCACTCCGGCGGCCTGCACCGCGGCGATAGTTCGGTCGTTGCAACCACTCGACGCCCGAGCGACCAGATGACGACGCTACCGATCGATCGAAGCGCGACTCCACGCCGTGGGCCGCGCACGGTGCCCCTGCTCATTCCACTCGATCCGGACGACGACGTCCCGCAGTACCGCCAGATCTATCTGTCGCTTCGACGCGCGATTCTCGAAAGAACGTTCCGTGCGGGAGCGCGCCTTCCCGCGTCACGTGTCTTAGCCGACGACCTGGGCGTCTCCCGCACAACGGTACTCGGCGCATATGCCGAGCTCGCGGCGGAGGGGCTCATCATCGCACGAGCTGGAGCGGGAACCGTCGTCGCCACTCACGGTGCGCCCACCCGCGAGCCGCTCGACTTCTCGCCTTCACGGATACTCTCCGAGCGAGCAGCGACGCACCTCGCAAGGTCTGCCGACGTACTCCCATGTCCCACGCGGTCATTCGCGCTGGCACTTCCCGCACTCGACGCATTCCCCGTGCGGACGTGGGCTCGACTCGGTGGTCGTCGCTGGCGCGTTTCGCCGTACGAATTGCTCCGGGCAGACGACGGGCAGGGGTACGCGCCGCTCCGCAGTGCCATCGCCGAACATGTGCTTCTTGCGCGCGGCGTACATTGCGCGGCCAATCAGATTGTCGTCACGTCCGGCGCGCTTCAGGCGATCGATATCATTGCTCGGCTGCTGCTCGATGCCGGTGAAACAGCGTGGTTCGAAGAGCCTGGCTATCGGCCGGCGCGCGGTCTGTTCGAGGCAACCGGCGCGCGTGTCGTCAGCGTTCCCGTTGACGATGAAGGACTCGACGTCGCATTCGGCCGCCGGCATGCGCCCGAGGCGCGATTGGCGTTCGTTACGCCAGCATATCAGGCACCACTCGGCATGACGATGAGCGCGCGGCGCCGACTTGACCTGTTGGTGTGGGCACAGGCCGCGGATGCATGGATCGTCGAAGACGACCACGCCGGCCAGTTTCGTTACGACAAATCGTTGACGCCGGCGTTACGCGCACTCGCGCATCCCGGCGCTCGACGCGTCATACACGTTGGCTCGTTCACCGAGACGCTCTTTCCCGCGCTGCGAATTGGCTATGCGGTGTTACCCATCGAGCTTCTCGAGCGCTTCGTGATGGCCAGACGTTCGGTCGATCGTCAATCACCAACTGCCGAGCAGGCGGTCCTCACGGACTTCATCGTCGGTGGCCACTTCGCACGCCACCTGAGGCGGATGCGCATGCTCTACGGCGAACGCCAACATGCATTCATCCGTCTCGTGCACCGCGAGCTTGGCGATCTACTGCGCATCGCACCAATGCCAGCGGGACTTCATCTCATCGGATGGCTGCCGCCTGGTGTATGCGACAAGTGCGTTGCGCGCGAGGCGGGTCGTCGCGGGGTCGAGGTAGTCCCGCTTTCCGCCATGCGCGACGCATCGAGCGCCGCTCACCCGCAGGGGCTCATGCTCGGCTACGCAGGCTTTTCTGCAACCGTCGCCAGGAAGGGACTCGCGCGGCTCGCCGAGGTGATCCACCGCGTTGCCGCCGCGTAAGCGTCACTCGTGGCGAATCACGACCTTGCCGAGCGGTTGTGCTGATTCAAGATACCGAAAGGCGTCTGGAATCTGATCGAAGGAGAATGCGCGATCGATGACAGGATGCATGCCCGCGACTTCCATCGCGCGATTCATTGCCTGGAACTGCGCGCGATTGCCGGCGGCAACGACGCGTACGGTGCAGATGCCGGAGTAGAGTATGTTGCTGTCGATCATCATCGGACCACCACCGAGTCGTCCGACAAAGTTCACGATGCCCTCAATGGCAGTCGCGCGGATCGATCGCTCGAGCGTGCTCCCGCTGATCTCGATCACCTGATCAACGCCGCGACCTCCTGTGAGCTCTCGCACGGCAACATGCCAGTCGGGACGCGAGTGATAGTTGACGACTGCATCTGCGCCGAGCGAGCGAAGACGCCGTGCCTTGTCATCGCTGGACGTCGTGCAGATCACCCGGGCGCCGCATAGCTTGGCGAGTTGCATCGCAAAGAGCGACACACCTCCGGAGCCAAGTGCGAGCACCGTGTCGCCGGCCTGCAGACGGCGTGCGCCGGTGAGTGCATTCCACGCTGTGACCGCCGCACAGGGCAGAGTCGCCGCTTCTTCGTACGACAGATAATCGGGAATCCGTACCACACCATCTTCGCTGATCGCGATGTACTCCGTCATCATCCCGTCGAGCGATCCGCCCATCTGCGGAGCGAATTCCCATGCGAACGGTCCGTCAATCCAGCGCGGAAACATGCTGACGGCAACGCGATCGCCGACCTTCACGCGTGTCACGCCCACGCCAACATCGACGATCTCACCCGCGCCGTCGGCTCCCATCACCACATCGGCTTTGACCGGCAGTGGATAGGTACCGCGCAGCACGGAGATCTCTCTGAAGTTGAGTGAGTTCGCGCGCACCCGTATGAGCACTTCGTGCAAGCCGGGAACAGGCATGTCGTGCTCGCGAATGTGCAGGCTGTCGAGCCCTCCACCCGAAGTCGCATGATAACTTTTCATCATGCGTTGGACTTTGTCCTTTCTGCATCTCAGGGGCTAGGTCCATTTTCTGTGCGCCGAGTAGGACCAAATCGCCTGTCGTGCTGCCTCCGTGACGAAGCGCGCTCTGTAGTTCAGCGCCAGCTTCCGCCGAGGGCCTTGTAGAGTTGTACCGCGGAGAGCAGCTGTCGAAGCTGCGCCTGACTCAACGACAGCTCCGCCGCGAACAGATTCCGCTGCGCATCGAGCACGTCGAGATAGCTCGCGATCCCTGAGCTGTATCGCAGCTCCGCGAGCTCGAGCGCATACCGCAGCGCTTCAGCCTGCGTCGTCTGCGCTGCCATCTCGTCGCGCGACGTGCGCACGCCAACGAGCGCATCGTTCGCGTCACGCAACGCGTTGAGCGCGGCACTCTCATACGCGGCCTTCGCCTGATCCGCACGCGCTCGCGCCGCCGCCGTCTGATCGGCTCCGCGCGTCAATGCAGTGAGCGGAAATGAAAACCCGGCGGAGAGCGTGTAGATGTTGCTGTTCGATCGGAACAGCTGCGATGGCGCATTAGCCTGCGCGCCATAGGAGCCAGTCAGCGAGATAGCGGGAAGGTTCGACGCCATCGTCGCGCCCACGCGCGCGGTCGCTGCGGCAAACTGACGCTCGGCCTGTTGTACATCGGGACGCCTGACGAGCAGCGCCGCGCTGAGCGTGTCCGGCACACGCAGCGCCGTGACCGCAGCAGCCAGCGAGCCAGTACGCACGATCGTCGTCGGCGTCGTGCCGAGTAGCACGCTCAGATTGTGTTCTTCGACTGCCGTCGCTCGCTCGACTTGCGCGAGCGTCACCGCGGGCGACGCGACGAGTGCCTCGAACTGTCGCACGTCGAGCTCGGAAATCACGCCGCGCGCGAACCGTTGTCTCGCGAGATCCAGTGTGGCACGCCTCGACGCGAGCGTCCGCTCCGCGATGCCGCGCTCCTGATCGAGCTCGAGCAGCTGCAAATATCCGGTCGCGACATCGCTCACGAGCGACAGGACGACCGCCCGCTCCGCCGCCTCCTGCGCCGCGGCATCCGCGTTCGCCGCTTCATATCCGCGCCGAAACCGGCCCCAGAAATCGAGCTCCCATGACATGTCGGCCGTGAGTCGCGCGGTGCGATACGCAATCGCCGGCGTTGATCCGAGCGCCGCTCGATTGGTGCTCTCGCTCCCATTGATCGACGCATTCGGAAAAATCAATGTCCGTGCACTCCGCGCCTCGGCACGAAATTCACGAATGCGTGCAACAGCTCCCAGCACGTCTCGATTCTGCTGCAGAGCGATCTGCACGAGACGCTGCAACGTGGTGTCCTGAAGAATCTCGACCCACGCGACGCCCATCGTCGTGTCGAAGCGCAGCGCGTGCTCGGCGGGACGCGGACGCGTGGCGCTCACAGTGTCGCGCGCGCGCGCCGCCACGAGCGAGTCGAAAAAGGCGCGGCTGGAATCGCTGCTCACCGGCGTGCGGATCAACACCGCAGGCGGAACCGCCGGCTCCGGATGATAGTTCGGTCCGGCGAGGCACGATGCAAGCGTGGCGCTCGTAAGCAGGACGAATGCGCGCGCTTTCATTCCTTCTCCGGAACGAGCGCGATTACCGGCTTGCTCCGCTTCGCCTCCCCGCGATCCGCCACGCCACGAATGATCTGGAAAAACAACGGAATGAAGAAGATGCCGATGCTGGTGGCGAACAACATTCCCGCGAACACGCCCGTGCCAATCGAATGCCGGCTCGCCGCGCCCGCACCGCTCGCCAGCATCAGAGGTAGTACGCCAAGAATGAACGCGAACGACGTCATGAGAATGGGGCGCAGCCGCTCGCGCGCCGCTTCGACAGCGGCCTCGTGAATCGACATCCCGTGGCCGCGCAGCTCGTTCGCGAACTCGACGATCAGAATCGCGTTTTTCGCGGCAAGGCCTACCACCGCGATCATTCCCACCTGGAAATAGACGTCGTTTGGTTGTCCGCGAACCCATATGCCGAGGAGCGCGCCGAGCACGCCGAATGGAACGCCCAGCAACACCGCGAACGGCACTGACCAGCTTTCGTACTGCGCCGCGAGCACGAGAAAAACGATGATGAGCCCCAGCACGAACACCAGTGCCGCATCACCGCTCGACACACGTTCCTGATACGATTGGCCCGAATACGACACACCAATCCCGGCGGACGCGAATTGCGTCTGCACGAGTCGCTCGACCTCGTTGAGCAACTCGCCAGTACTGCGTCCAGGCTTTGGTGCGCCCGTGAACTGCGCTGACGTAAAGCCGTTGAAGCGCTGCAACACCGTCGGTGCGCTGCGATACGACTGGCTCGTGAGCGCCGACAACGGAATCATCGCGCCGCCAGTGCCGCGCACATACAGTCGGTCGATATCGGACGGCTGCTGACGAAACTGCTGCTGCGCCTCGGCCTGCACGCGATACGTTTTTCCGAACAGGTTGAAGTCGTTGATGTACAGCGACGACAAAAACGCCTGCATCGTTCCGAACAGTTCGGCGAGATTGACGCCGCGCGACTTTGCAGCTTCGCGATTCACCGTGACGTACACCTGCGGCACGCTCGATCTGAAGCTCGTGTTGAGCGTTGCGTTCGCCGGCAGCGAAGCCGTGCCTCCGCGGAATTCCTGCACGCGCTGCGCGAACTGTCGGATGTCGACGCCGCTCCGGTTCTGCAGGTTGATCTCGACACCCGCCGTTGCGCCGAGTCCGGGCACTTCGGGAAGGTTGAAGGCAAAGGCCTGCGCGTCGCGCATGGCGAACAGCTTCGCGTTGACGCGGCCGGCAATGGCGTCGAGCGCGTCCTGCTTTCCGCGCTCGTCCCAGTTCTTCACGTTGATGAATACGGTTGCGCCGTTCGTCGACGCGGAGCGGCTCAAGATATCCAGCCCAACCAGCGCAACGATGTTCACCACCGACGGCTCGGCGCGCAGCGTCTGTTCCACCTGCTTCACGACTTCTCTCGTGCGTTGCAGGCTCGCGGCGTCGGGCAACTGGATCGACATCGCCATGTATCCCTTGTCTTCCGTCGGGATGAATGCCGTCGGCGTCTTGATCCAGAGCAGCCCCGCAAGCGCCACCATTACCGCGACCACTGCCATCCATGACTTCGGACGACGGAGCACGCTGTCAACCGACCTCACGTAGCGACCCGTCGCGCGCCCGAAACCGCGATTGAACCAGCCGAAGAAGCCGGTCTTGTTCGCCTCGGTGGACGATTCGTTCAACAGCATGCCGCACAACGCCGGCGTGAGCGTCAGCGCAACCATGCCGGACAACAGCACGGCGATGATGATCGTCACCGCGAACTGCTTGAACAGTTCCCCCTTCACGCCGCCGAGAAATGCCACAGGCACGAACACCGCGCACAACACGAGCACGATGGCGATGAGGGCGCTCGCCACCTGTCGGATGGCGCGATCGGCTGCGAGGCGCGCAGAAATCTTTTCGCTCGCCATGATGCGCTCGACATTCTCGATCACGACGATCGCATCATCCACGACGATGCCGATCGCGAGCACAAGCCCGAACAGCGTGAGCACGTTGATCGACATGCCCAGGATGTACAGTCCGAGAAACGTGCCGATCACACTCACTGGCACGGCCAGCATCGGAATCAGTGTTGCGCGCCAACTCTGCAGAAAGAGAAACACCACCAGCGTCACGAGAATCATCGCTTCGACGAGCGTCGTGAGCACTTCCTTGATCGACGCCGTGACGAACGGTGTGGTGTCGAAGGGAATGGCATACGTGATGCCCTTCGGAAATGATTTCTGCAGCTCGTCCATCCGCGCGACGACGGCGTTCTTCACATTGAGCGCGTTGGCGCCGGGCCGCGTGTACAACAGGCTGAGCGCAGCCGGCGTTGCGTTGAGTCGTCCCTCGAGATTGTAGCTCACGGCGCCGAGCTTCACGTCGCCGATGTCGCGCACACGCACCACGGCGCCGCCCGGATTCGCACGGACGATGATGTCCTTGAACTGATCGACCGTCTCGAGACGACCAAGTGTCGTGATCGGAAGCGTGAGCTGCGTTCCCGGCGGCGACGGCTCGCGACCGAGACGACCCGCGGGATTCGTTGCGTTCTGCTCCTGCACGGCGGCGGACACGTCGCCGACGGTCACCCCGAGCTGCGCCATCTTTTCCGGATTCAGCTGAAGCAGCATCGAGAAGTCGAGATTCGGAAACGGCGTCACGTCGCCCATGCCCGGCACACGCTTCAGCTCATCCAGCACGTACAGTTTGAGGTAGTTCGAGAGATACGACGCGTCGTATCGCGGATCGCTCGACTTGAGTGCGACCACGCCAAGAATGTCCGTGTTCGCCTTGACGATGGTGACGCCATTCGTTCGCACCGACGCCGGCAGCTGCGGCTCGGCGAGCTTCTCCGCATTCTGCACGTCGACGGCGGCAAGGTCCTGATTGCGCGAGACGTCGAAGGTGACAGAGATACTCACCGTGCCGTCGCTCGCACTGACCGACGAGTAGTACAGCATGCCCTGCAGGCTCGAGAGCTGCTGTTCGATCGGCGCTGCAACGGCCTGCGCTGCATCTTCGGCGGAGGCACCCGGATAATTCGTCGAGATCGTCACCGCCGGTGGCGTGATCTGCGGATATCGCGCGACGGGGAGCAGCTTGATCGCGAACGCGCCGAGCAGCACGATGACGATGGACAACACGGACGCCATGACCGGGCGCCGGATGAAGAAATATCGAACCTCTTCCGTCGGTTGCTGCGGCGTCTCCTCCATCATTGCTTCGTCGGTTCGGACGACGGCTTGGACGGAGATGGTTTTACGACTCGGCCCGGCGACGCCTTCTGCACGCCGTCGACAATGACTCTGTCGCCGGGATTGAGACCGTCATCGATGATCCAGAGTGATCCGCTCCATGGACCAGTCTTCACATCGCGCGCGACAACGGTGTCACCCTTCGTCACGACATACACGAACTGCCGCCCCAGTCCTTGCTGCACGGCGCGCTGCGGAACGGCGATGGCATTCGCGCGCGCAAAACCAGAGAGCCGCACGTTCACGAACTGTCCGGGCAGGAGAAGGTGATCGTGATTCTCGAACGTCGCGCGAAAGTCCTGCGTGCCCGTCGCCGAATCGAGCGACGGAGCGACGAAGGTGAGCTTGCCGATGCGGGGAAGGGAATCACCGTTTGGCAGCACCACGCGCACCTGCAGCTTTCCGCCGGGCTGGAGCAGCGGCGCCGCACGGGGATCCGCCTTCCACGAAAGAACCTGCTGCGACGACGGACGGAAGATGACGTACGCCGGATTGATCGCATCGATGGTCGTGAGCAGATCAGCGGGTCCTGTGACGCGATTCCCGACCTCGAACGATGCGCGCCCGACCTGACCGGCGACTTCCGCTCGCACGACAGAATCATCGAGATCCTTTTTCGCCTGCTCGAGCGCTGCGCGTGCTGCGTCGAGCTCCGTGCGCGCGTTGTCGACGTCCTGCTGCGCAACCGCATGTCGAGCCAGCAACGGCGCGAGACGATCGAGCGTGCGTTGCGCATTGTCGAACCGCGCGCGCGCCGCCTGATGCGCCGCCTCCGTCTTCACCCGGTCGAGTCGAAACAACACCTGACCCGCAGTGACGTTCGCACCTTCGGTGAACGGACGCGCGAGAATGACGCCTTCCACTCGCGAGCGCACCTGCACGCGGCGCGACGGTGCGACCTGCCCAACGAGCTCGTACGACTGCGGAAGCGTTGCGGGTGCGACGGTGATGATGCCCACGTCCGCCGGCGGAAACGACGGTGGAGGCGGTGCTCCGCGACTACAGGCCAGGCAGAACGAGATCGCAGCGATACCCAACCGCGCCAAAGCCCCGTGCACGCGGGCGAGGTCCCTCAAAAGCATGCCGTCCCTCTAGGATTGCTGACCGCCGATCGGCCATCGCGAGTATTCTCCGTCGACCGAATCCGGGACCGCAGGCATTCGTTCGAGGCTCTCGGGAATTTTGACGCGAAGCGCGGGCGAGCGCGAGGGGGCGGCCACCAACTGTCATCCCGCAGGAGCGAGCGCAGCGAGCGGCAACACTGTCATCCCGCAGGAGCGAGCGCAGCGAGCGAGTGTCGGGATCTACCCTCGCGCCAATTATACCCGACTACGGCGCAGCAAAATCAGCTCCCTCGTCCACCGCTCTTGCCGCCGGATCACACGATCACGCGCTCGAGTACGCCGTGAGCACGGATCGCGTGGCCATCAGCTGACGCCATCCATCCGGAGCTGCCTGCTTCAGCAATTCCGCGACAACGGAAGCGTACTCAGGGTACCGACGCTCAAGTCGAGCAACACCGGTGGACGGAAGACACAGCACTTCCGTTTCCCCCTGGCAATGAATGGTGGCGCGCGCGAAGGCGACGCCATCCGGCGCACAATCGGCTGTCGGTTCGCCGCCATCCTTGTTATCGACGCTCAGCTGGCCGTCCATCGCAAGGAATGCGCACGTGACGCGATCTCCCCTCCGCAACAGTCGCGTGCCAGCCGGAAACCGATGCACGAAGCTCATCGAGACCAGCTCGGCCGCGATGTTGAACGGCAGACGCAGCCGCTCCGAAACCAGCCACGCCTGTTCCTCGCGCCGAGCGTCCGACGCGTAATACTCACCGATGATCGGGTGCGCCGCGCGCAGCCACGCGCCCCATTCGGCTTCCTCGGGAAATGCAGTCGCCGCCGACAGACACGCCGAGCGCACATTGCGCAGGTGCTCGTAGTCGGTCGCAGGAAGCACCATTGGAATCAGAAGCCCAACCTCGTGCGACTGAACCGCCGTGGCCGTGTAGCGGATGTACCCGAGTCGCTCGAACAGGGGAACGAGCCCCGGATTCGTCGTCATGAAGTCGAACTTCGCGCCCAGTTGACGCCCGTGCGTGTACGTACACCGCGCGAGGCTCGGCAGCACCCACGTGCTTCGATAGCCCGGCGCGATGGCGAACCGGCGGCTGTATCCGAGAGGGCAGGTGACCGAGCGGGGAAAGGTCTCGAGTGCCAGCTCGGAGGGCAGATGAGCAAGATCGAAATTCGCTCCGATGATCGTCTGCGAAACTGTGCCGACGATTTCGTCATCGTCGCGAGCACACCACAGTGTGGACCACGGGTCTATCGCATCCGTGAGCTCGCCGCGCTCCCAATCCACGCCTGCCGGTCGCTTGCCCTGCTCATGAACGTAGACGCGATAGCGCAGTCGATACACCAGCCGCTCTTCGTGTTCGTCGCGCGTCATGCCCACCGTCGCGTGCTTCGGTGCGCGCGCGGCATCTATCATCTGCGGTGGAGCAGAGCTCCGCGCCGCGTGGCGTAAGTCCGTCATGAATGCCTCTGCGCCAGGCTGGCCGCACACTGCAGTGGTGATCGTGACGGATGCTGCGACGAGGCGAAGCCGGCGTCGGCGCGCGTGTCCCGGCGTCCGCGCGGTGCGGACTCCCACGAGCTATAGCCGAAAAAACGTCCGGATTGGCTCATGAGAATTTCCGAATATTTCTCAGGCCAGCCGTTCCCGGGCGTCACGCGCCGCATTAGCATGGTGGCAGTCATGAACACGCCTCCCCGGGGAACCATGCGACGCAGCCTTCTGGCTTCCGCGCTACTCGTGACGCTCGCCATCCCGGCGACCACGACGAATGCGCAGGGCCTTCGCGCCAAGATCGATCAGCTCTTCATCTTCGGCTCAGGCGAGGATCCGCTCTTCCTCGCGGGGTCCGGCGATCCCAACAACCCGCAGGCGCTCCGCGTGCACGGCGCGCACTTCGTGCCCTCCGCCGTGACGCAGAACGGCTCGATCATCGAGTTTCTGACCACCGCCATCGCCGGCAACGTCTCGAATGCTCCCATCGGTTCGACGAGCGGTGGCGAGACCTTTCGCTTCGAGGCGGGTGTTCCCGTTCGGACGTCGACATCGGCGGGTCCCATCTTCGCCGAACGTGCGCAGACGCTTGGTCGCGGCCGCGCGGCCGTTGGCATCGGGCGCAGCACGTCGCACTTCGCATCGCTGCGTGGAGTGGATCTCCACAGCATCGATCTGTTCTTCACCCACCAGAACGTCGACTTTGTGGGCTGCGACGCGAGTCAGGGCGGCCAGAGCTGCAAGCTGATGGGCGTGCCCGGATTCGAGAACGACATCATGCAGTTCAAGCTCAATCTCGATATCAACGTCGAGGTGAACTCGATCTACGCGACGTATGGTCTGTTCGACAACATGGACGTCGGCATCGTGCTGCCCCTGGTCTCGACCAAGCTGCACGGCCGCAGCGATGCGCAGATCATTCCCTTCGGCGGTCCGACGGTGTCGCATTTCTTCGCTGGCACAGCCACCGACCCGGTACTCTCGGCCAACCGCGACGTCGATGGCTCGGCGTTCGGGCTCGGGGATGTCGCGGTGCGCACGAAGCTTGGCATTCGGCAATCGGAGCGCAGCAACCTCGCGCTGCTGGCGGACGCACGATTCGCGACAGGCGACGCCGAAGAGTTGCTCGGCTCCGGCCACTTTTCCGCGCGGCTGCTCGGCATTCTCTCGGGCCGGTTCGGCGCCTTCTCACCGCACGGAAACGCAGGCTACGTCTATCGCGCCGGCGGTGTGCAGAACGACGGCATTCTCGCCACGGTCGGCTTCGACAATCTGCTCGCCGATCGCGTGACGCTGGCGGTGGATCTCGTGAGCGAGTTGCAGGTGGGTCACTCGAAACTCGTGCTGCCCTCGCCGGTCCACTACGACTTTCCCTTCACGCGCACGATCGTGCCCACGTCGATTCCCGATGTGGCGGATGACATCGTGAACGGCTCGTTCGGATTCAAGTTCTCGACGGACAACGGCTTCACGATCGTGACGAATGCGCTCGTGCCGCTGAATCGCGGCGGATTGCGCGCGAACGTGACGTATACCGGCGGTCTGGAATTCTCTTTCTAGAAACAGCCGGGAATTCGGCAGACGTCCGAACGGCCGATTGAACGGCAACAGAATGCACGCTACCAGCGGATCTGCTGGAAACAGCGGATCGATCTCGATCGCTCAAAAAACGGATCCGCTGGGCATTCTGTTTTTGACCTGCCTGTCGCGTTGACGCTTTCGTCGAACGCGCCCGCATTGAACGTCAGCCCGCATACGAGTTGCGTCGTCCTCTGCGGCCTCCGCGTTCTTCTCTGTGCATCCTCTGCGTAAAAAATGCAGTTGCCGCAGGAACGACGAGCAACGGCAAATGGCAAAGAGGTCGCTCGACTCCGAGTCTTACGCCGGCGACGATGTCGCGGTCAGTGCACCGACACGAGCTGCCACGCTGATCCGTCGCGACGAAAGCTCGCCTGGAACGACACAGGCTGCTGAGCCGACTTGCCGGCCTCGGTGACATAGTCATACGCACCCATCAGCTTCGCGTCAGCAGTCGAGCCGCTGACGTCGAGACCATTCACCGTCAGGCTCACACGGAGCGAGCGCAGCGTCGAGAAAAACTGCTCCCATCCTTTGGCCTGCATGGGAGTGATCCCCGGATACGCATGACGCACCGCAGCGACGTCGCGCGTCTCGAGCGCTCGTGCATACGCGGCCACTGCGGCACCAATATCCGCCGCGGGAGTCGACGCGGGTGGCGACGCCGCTTGCTGCGCCTGTTGCACCGGCGGCGCCGGTTGAGAAACAGTCGCAGGCGCCGCAGCCACCACCGAGGAAGCCACCTGCTGCTTCGGCACGTCGGCGACCACCGTGCGCGCACCCGCTGCCGCGACAGCGCGCACGGTACGCTCGGCAGCGCTCCAAGCGGAAGCAGCTTCGTTCAGATGCTCGCCAGCCTCCGCGGTCTTTCCCTGTGCGACGAGCACGTTCGCGATCTTGTTGTGGCCGTCGCCTGCGCTCAGCTGATCGGCCGACGCGCCAGCATCGGACGCACGACGGCGTGCAGCGAGCGCCGTCGTTTGCAACGCGCGAAACAATCCGAGCTCGCGCGGCGTCGCAGTGGTCTGGCTCGCCTTCGACGGACTCGCAGTGATCACCGGCGTATTCGACTCCGCAGCAACCTTGGGCGGCACAGCGCCTGGCGTCGGCGTGGATGGTGGCGCATCGGCAGCGCGTGCTGCAATGGCCGGCGTCGTTGGATTCGTCGCCGCGCTGCCGCCAGACGAGTAGAGCCGCACGCTGACTATGGCAACCGCAGCAACGGCCGCGACGGCGCCCCACATGATTCTGCGGCGACGCGCGCGGCGCTCCTTCATCTCCGGCGCCTCTGCCATCAGCTTCGCCACCGATACACGCAATGACGTCGACGTGCTCGGTTCACTCTCGAGGACGCGCGCCCGAACCTCGGTCAGCGCTGCTGCCATCTCGAGCGCATTGTCGTATCGGTCTGACGGTTCCTTCTCGAGCGCTCGCGCGACGATCGTATCCAGCGCGTGCGAGATGCTCGTGTTTCGCGACTCCGACAGATCTGGCGCGATCAGTTTGAGCTCGGGCGTCGGCGCACTCACGATCTTGTACATCACCGTCTGCAGCGATTCACCGCGAAAGGCCTGTTCTCCGGTCAGGAGCTCGTACATCACCGCGCCCGTGCCGAAAATGTCGCTCGTCGCGGCGATGGCGCCGCCCGTGATCTGCTCGGGCGACATGTACGCCGGTGTACCGACCATCACCCCCGTTCGCGTCATGTTCGACGAGCTCAGGTGCGCGATCCCGAAGTCCATGATGCGCGCGCGACCCTCTTCATCGATGCGGATGTTCGCCGGCTTGATGTCGCGATGCACGATGCCGCGCTTGTGCGCATACGACAACCCATTCAGCACATCGATGAGGACATCGAGCTTCTCGACAAGTGACAGCGGAGTGTCGCTCTCGAGCACCTGATTGAGATCAGCCCCCTCGACGAACTCCATCGCGATGAACGGATGCCCGTCCACCTCGCCGAAGTCGTAGATCGTGATGACGTTTGGATGCTGCAGCGAGCCAGCCGATTGCGCCTCGCGAAGAAAGCGGCTGCGCAGATCGTTGTCGCGCGCGAGCGCCTCGCTCATCACCTTGATCGCGACATGCCGGTTGAGCACGGGATCCAGCGCGCGATAGACGACACCCATCGCCCCTTCGCCGATCTGGCCGAGGATCCGGTATTTGCCGATTTCCGCGATCTCGCCTCGTGACATGCGTTCCTGACGGCGGAAGAAAAACGTGGGGGAGCTGTGGATATATCGCCGTGGCGGGGCGTGAGCAATATATCGACTGTCGGCATCACACGTCACTCTCAGGGGTGAGCCGAATCACGGGAATGCTGTGACTTGCCGCCATGCGCACATTTGCCCGCGTGAGCATGTTGCGCCATCGCAGAACCCGCAGCATCCCGCAGAGTCAGGTGGCGAGCCGCCGGCGCCCTCGCCCACCACCCGCCACGCGCTGGACAGCCCCCGCATCGAGTCGCACATGATCAGCCTTCGACGTACATACATCGGCTCAATGGCCGCATTCGCCCTCGCCGCGTGCAACAACACGCCTTCGCCTGAGCACGTGAGCGCCGACAGCGCCTCCGCCGCGCTCTCCATGCAGCGGACGCAGCTCGCAATGCAGCTGTCCGCGCAGAAGGACTCGCTCACGCGTGTCGTGCTCCAGGCCGACGACTTCATCATGCACATCGACAGCAGTGTGTCGACGGTGAAGGGTCTGCCCAAGAACAAGCGCTCGTCGCGGAAGCTCGATCCACTCGCGCGGCAGATCGAGAACAGAAAGGTCGTCATGGCGCGCGTGGACGCGCTGGTCGAGCGCGCACACGCAACTGCCGCGGCGCTCGCGAAAGCCAACAACAACAACATGGCGCTCCGCCAGCAGCTCGTCAGCGACTCCGCGCTGATCTACGATCTCAACACCACGATCCAGCGTCAAAACGCGACGATCGCAGCGCTCTCTGTCCGCATCGACAGCCTCAAGACGGAAACGCAGCAGCTCGCCACGACGCTTGCGACCGTAGAGACCGTGCACAATCAGGCGTACTACGTCATTGGACGCGAAGATGATCTCGTCAAGCGCGGCGTCATCGTGCGCGAAGGCGGCGCGAACCTGCTCTTCGCGCATCCGGGACGTACGCTCCAGATCGCCCGCACGCTCGATCCGCAGGAATTCACGGCGGTCGACCAGCGCGGCGTGAAGGAGATCGCGATGCCGGATACAACGCGTCGCTATCGCGTCGTCTCACGCCAGAGCTTGGACAACGCGGTCGTCGTGGATCGCGATCGCGACTCGTTCAAGGGCAACCTGAGAATCGCCGACGCGTCACGCTTCTGGGCGCCGTCACGCTTCCTGGTGTTGGTGGAGCAATAAACTCGTTGCCAGGGCCGCGATATCCAGGATGACTCATCCTGGAGTTGCTTTCCTCCGCGATAAAAGCTGTTGCTGTAGTTCCTGACGCGTGCAAAGCAACGGCATTATTTACGCAGAGGATGCAAAGAGAGGAACGCAGAGGCCGCGGAGGACGACGCGAACCAGCGGAATCGTTCCTCGATAGGTCGAGATCGATCCGCCCTTTCCGTGAGATCCGCTGTTTCGTGATTCAATTGCTGTTCAACTCGGTCTGGATGCGAACACCGCGATCGCAGGCTTCCTGATTTTTCCGGCACACCGCCCCCAGCCACACGGGGGCGGTTTTGCGTCATCGGCCTCGCATACCCGGACTGGTTCGTGCTATTGTATTCACGACGCCGAGTGTGGCGGTACACCCAACCTCTTTCGTGCTGGACGTCAGGTGACTCAGCGAACGCGGACACGGCTTCTCGCGCTGGTCGGCATGCTCACCGGCGAGCGACGGGCAATTCACACCGGCAACTTTCCGCTCATTCCGGAAAAGATGCTTCCCCTCGCTGACGTCGTAATCCTCGTGGCAGACGAGGATCCGGGCGCCATGCTCTTTCGCTACACCGCGCACGGCGAATTCGGCGGAGACACATGGCATCTCAACGTCGAGGAAGCACAGGAGTCCGCGATCTATGAGTACGGCGAAGCGCTGCAGACGTGGGAAGAAGTTCCCGCCGACGTTACCGACATCCACGACTACGCCGTGAAGTACGCCGCCGACCGCCTCAAGGATCGCGGGAGCTGGTAGCAGCGAGACGAGCATTGGAGTACTCCGGCTCGTCGGTGACCTCTCGATCGACCACCTCGCGCAGCCACGCCGGAAGTTCGACTTCCGTCTCGGCATCTGTGAGCTCGATCTCCGCGAGCACGAGCGCACGATCCAGAAACTCATCCACTTCCCACAGCGCGTCGTCCGATTCGCGGATCGCGTAGCGACGCTTGTGAATACGACGCCCTTTCGTGAGCCGCCACATCGCGCGCGACAATTCGCTGTCGGTCTCCTCCTCGAGCTCGACGCGCTCGAGTCCGACGCCAACCTTGATCGTGCGATACCAGAGCTCTGTACCATCGCTGGATCGCACGCGCCGAATCCGCTCGACGACTTTCTCGCCGGGAACGTAGCCCTGCTTGATATCCACCGACGATGCGGCGTGAACGCGCTCGGGAAGACGCGAGAGAAGATATTTTCGCTCGATCTCCGTGCCCGCTGATGCGCACCGTCGCAACGCCGCCGCGAATTCACCAACGCGAACGAAGAACGATGCGCCGGCGTCGTTGAGCCAGTCGCGCTCGACGCTTGCGTACGCGTGCGCGCCACGTTCGCGCAAACGTCGTCCCAGTCGAAGCAACCCTGGCCGCGTTTCCGCATCCTGTTCGGCGCCGCCGATCAACTGCTCGGAGAACACGTGCACGTCGTGCAGGTCGCCAAGCGAATCCTGCAATGACTTGAGCGTCTCGATGATTGCCTTTCCGCCGTCAATGAACCCCGCCGCCGGCTCGATCACGTAGCGAAGTCGCTTGGCGGCGATGCGCGCATGATGCGCGTTGTCGGCGTCGGATGAACCGTGAACATCCGCCAGCGCGTCACGGAGCGATGTGAGCTCCTCGAGCACACGATCGGCTACCACCGCGCCAAAGCTGACCGCGCGAGATTTGCGATTCACCACTGCGCGATAAACGCCAAGTCGGCGCATCTGCTTCTCGCTGATCCTGGCGAACTCGCTCGCCGCCGCCAGCGCGGCATCGAGCCCGTCCGTGCGCTGCGACTGCAGCTTGTCAGAGAGCCACGCTTGACCGACCCGCTGACGCGCACTCATCGCTGCGCGCTCGTCGCGTAGCCATTCGAGATGAACCGCGGCGTCGCGCGCCCTGCTCGTCGCTTCCGCGATATCAGACAATCGCTGACGCTGCTTCTTCGAAACGCTGTCGTTGACGACGGGCTTGAATGCGCGAAGCCAACTGCGAAACCGTCGGACTGCCACGCGGAAATCATGCAGCGCGTCGTCGATGCCCTCACCGTCTTCCGACTTCTGCACGAACGCGTGAGCTGCCTTCTGCGCATTCTCCACCATCGCCAGTGCGACGATACGTACGCCGCGTTCGGCTGGCTCTCGCAACAGGCTTTCGTCAGCCATGGTCCCCGCGGTTTCAAATGGCGTCGGCATCCTTCCCGACTGTGTCAAAGCGCACCACCGCAAGAAGTGCGCGGCCGGTCATGGTCGTGCTTACTACGTGGGACTGGTGGGCGTCTGTTGGATATGCGTGACTCCGACTATTCCTCGGTGCAGCGTCCGTCGTCATCCCAAGCGAGCCAGGACCTCGACTCGCCGCGACGTGTAGTACCAGAAGACTCGCGTTCCTGACATCTGACATCGAGCCACACCAATGACTGATATTCATGACTGCGGCGGATGCGCGCTGCACGATTCGTTGACGACTCCGGCGGCGATGGAACGCCGCGACTTCCTCCGCGCGGGCGCGCTGGCACTCGCGTCATTCGGCATGCTCGGCTTCGGCGCACGCACGGCCGGTGCGATGGAGGTCGGCGAGATCTCAGCGCGTGCCGCGAACACCGGTGATCGCCCCGAGGAAAAGCGCTACCCCATCCCGACCGCTGACGGCGCGTCCATCGACAAGGACAACAACGTCATTGTCGCACGCGCGGCAGGGAAGGTGTACGCGTTCTCGCTTGGATGTCCGCATCAGAACACTGCACTACGCTGGAACGACGGCGAGAAGCAGTTCACCTGCCCGAAGCACAAGTCGCACTATCGTGCCGACGGCACCTTCATCGACGGGCGCGCGACGCGCGACATGGACCGCCTCGCCGTGCGCAAGGATGGACAGACACTCGTCGTCGACGTTGACACCCTCTATCAGCAGGATCTGAACACGGCGCAGTGGACCGCCGCGTTCGTCCCGGGCTGACGTATTGCGCGGACGTGAGCCGGGTTGAACCGGTCATTGCTAGACGTTTCGTCATTATTCTCAGCCGCCGACGAGCAGCGTCAGTATGGCACTATCGCTCGGTAGCAGTGTCAGGCCGTGCCGTACTGCGGCGCTGCGAACGGCCTCGATGTTACGCCAGAGCGCACGATGAATGTACGGGTTGACGCGATGCTTGCGCAGCGCCGCAAGAGCCGCAGCGGTGGCTGCCGATGTCATGCCCTGGGTGAAGATATAGCTGCGCGCCCGCACGCGAAGGTCGTCGATCGCGGTGCGTGGCCTGCAACGAAACCGCCGCCCGCTCCGCCGAGTGCCTTCGACAGTGACCCGGTCAGGAATGTGCCGGGCAATTCACTTGCCAAACCACACTCCGACAACGAGCCGCGTCCCATTGGCCCACCACGCCGGTCGCATGCGCATCATCGACGACGAGCTGGGCGCCGTGGCGGCCACAGAGTTGGACAATGTCCGGGAGCGGCGCAAGCCCACCGTCCATGCTGAACACACCGTTGGTGACGACAAGGCGCTGTCCCAGACCCCGCGTCGCCTCAAGTAATTCGGCGAGGTGCGCTGTGTCGCGGCTGCGATAGGGCTTTACGTTTGCCCGGCTGAGACGCCCGGCATCGATGGTGCTGGCGTGGTTGTCGGCATCCGAGAAGATGAAATCGCCATCGCCGACCAGACCCGTCAGAGCGACAGCATTCGCGGCTCCGCCTGACACCGTCAGCATGACGCCTCGACACCGAGGAATTGAGCAAGCTCCTCCTCCAGCCCGCGATGCTCATCGCTCACGACGAAAACCGGATAAATCGTCATCCCGTTCCAATAGGATGTGAGAGCAGCAGCGGCTGCCTTTGTGACGTCGGGATCCGTTGAAAGACCGAGGTAGTCGTTCGATCCCAGCATCAGGACCGGACGGCCCGCCAAGGTCACATGGCCCGACGCATCGCGCGCGGTGACAGTTGCGGCATGCGCCATTAAGCGCTCTTGGGCAGCAGGGTGCCGGCTAGGCTCGTCCAAACTCGGAGCCCGAGAGGAAACAGATTGTCGTTGAAGACGAACTGATCGCCGTGCAGGCCGCCGCGCGGCCCGACCTCTCCGGCTCCGAGCCAGATATGGGCGCCTTCGCCAACCGCATTGAGTAGGAAGGCAAAGTCCTCGCAGCCAAGCGTGGGCTCTTGATTGGTGATGATCTTCTCCTCGGGCAGGAAGGTGCTGGCGGCGCGACGGACTGCGGCTGCGCCGCGCGCCGTGTTGATTACTGCCGGGTACCCTTTGCGATAGTCGAGCGCGAAGCTGAGGCCGTGGGATTGCGCGGTGCCGCCTGCAATCATCCGGATTTGCGTCTCGACATGATTGGAATGCGCGGGGTCGAAGAAGCGCGCGGTGCCCTGAAGCTCGACCTGACTCGGTACGATGTTGTTGATGGAGCCGCCATGTACCTGCGTGATCGAGACGACCAGCGCCGACATCGGATTGACCGATCGGCTGACAATCCGCTGGACCGCAGAGACGAACTCGGCAGCCGCGAGAACGGGATCGTCGCCAAGCTCGGGCATGGCGGCGTGCGCACCACGGCCGCCGAATGTGAGGGTGAAGTCGTCAACTGCCGCCATGAACGGGCCTGCGGTGGCCACGACACTGCCTTCTTTCAGGCCCGGCCAACTATGCTGAGAAAAGACGCATTCGGCCGGGAAACGCTTCAGCAGCCCGTCTGCAACTAGCTTCTTCCCGCCGCCATGCACTTCTTCCGCGGGCTGGAAGACAAAATAGATCGATCCGTTGAAGTCGCGTGTCTGCGACAGCAGCTTTGCGGCACCGAGCAGCATCGAGATGTGCGCATCGTGCCCGCACGCGTGCATGACGCCGTCGAGTTTCGAGCTGTGGGGGAGCTTGGTGTCTTCCTTCACCGGCAACGCATCGAGCTCGGCCCTGAACATGATCTTGCGGTCGCTCGATCCGGTCTTGAGCACGCCAACAACCGCCGTTGCTGACACGTCGCGGTACACCTCCAAGCCGAATTCCGTCAACTTCTCCGCCACGAAATCCGATGTGGCGTGCTCCTGAAAGCCGAGCTCCGGCGTGGCATGGATGTGTCGTTGCCAGCCAATCACTTCCGGCACGATCTGATCGACGAGGTCGTTCTTTTGCATCGCAGCCTCCTGTCTCGGGGGAAGCTAGTGCGATCCCGCCTGCCGTCTTGTACAGCTGTGCCGTCGGCGGACGGCTCGCGTGTCGCCTTCGCCTCGTTGGTTCCATCCATCCAAGACGCTCGCTGCTCCCTCGCCCGATGCTCGGCTATCGGTGCGGACAGCCACCCCTAAGACGGCCATGGCTGAACGCCTTTCGCGCAGCATCAGCCACCTGCTGCGCGATCAATGCCTCGGGATGCTGTGCAGCGGGGGCGCCGTAAGCCACGCAGTCCGGAAGGCGCCCGGGGTGAAGCCATACGTCCGTACGAATTCGCGGGTGAGATGCGCTTGATCGTAGAAGCCCGCACTGAGGGCGGCCTCGACGATCGAAAGTCCCTGCTTCATTAGGGCTTTGGCTTGGTGAACCGCGGTCAGGACATGGAAGTCGTGCAGGCTCGTGCCGGCTTCGCGCCGAAAGCGACGCGCGAGATACCCCTTCGAGATCGCGCAGGCATCGGCGATCTGCGTGACATCCGTCCGCAAGGAATGGCGGTTGGCGAGCAGCGTCCTGATGCGCGTCATGAGGCCGCTATCGTCGCCGGCCGTCCCAGACGCGCTACTTTGCGCGTCACCATGCACGACGAACTGTGAGGAGAAACCCCAGCCTTCTGTGTCAAGGGGTTCGAAGCGATGGACAGCGCCGGCAGGCACCTTGATGGTCTCGCCTGCTTCAAAGATTTGGCATCGCTGGCCCATGCGGAGCAATGCTCGTCCGGCAAGGAGATGAACGATTTCTTCGCCCGCATGATAATGCGGGCGAAAGCACCATGCGAACCGCTCGCCAACGAGCATCTCTCGATGGCAACCATCCGTCTCCCGGACGGACAGTGAGGTTCGACGTGCTGTTCGAGTGATTGGTGCCGAAAAGGTCATGTGCGCAATCGAAACACGATGATGGTTATTCGAGACACGTTACACCACTTTACGCACTACGTCTGCCAGCAAACCCTCCCACGCGATCGTACAAAATCTTAAATTGGCGTAGAAAATCGCATACCTTCGACGACAGATTGAGATTGGGCGAACGATTGAAGAAATATCGCGGACTCAGACCGTCGAAAGCAAAATTCCGGATCGACGAACGTCTGAACACGCATCCCTGCACCGCGCTCATCAGTTCCGAAGTTTACACGTTACCGTGTCGCCTTCCCGCATGAACCCGGCAACCACTTTGATGTAGATCGAAGATTGCCTCTTGACGTGCCATCACTATGATATCATAGTGATATCACTTCAACGGAGCG
>JBDUCR010000258.1:0-2815 GCA_040003345.1 bacterium | reverse complement strand
AGGTTCCGGAAACCCATCACGCTGGAGTAGAAATCCACCCAGTAGTTCATCTTCCCGAGCTCGACGTTGCCGACGCAATGGTCGACATACTTGAGTCCCGCTGACGGCGGCGTGAAGTGCGGCTTCATCGCGACATAACCCGGCATGAACAGACCGCGATAATTCCTGCGTTCGACGAGCGAGTGAATCGTCTCGCCATAGATCTTGAACGACGCGACCACGACCTCGCCATCATCGTCATGCAGCACCGTCGGTTGCTGCACAGGCTCGGCGCCGCGCTCGACGGCCTTCGCGAAGGCGTCACGCGCATCGTCTACCCAGAGCGCGATGTCACGCACGCCGTCGCCATGCGTCGACACATGCTCGGCGATGCGTTTCGCGTCGTCGCTCAGGTCGGGGCGAATGGCCGTCGTCAGGACGAAGCGGATCTTGTCCTGCTGCAACAGATAGCTCGCGCGATCGCGCTGACCCGTTTCGGGGCCGCGGTACGCGACGAGATGAAAGCCGAACGCGGCACGATAGTAGTGTGCCGCCTGTTTCGCGTTGCCCACGTAGAACTCGATGTAATCCGTCCCATTGATCGGGAAGGTGTCGTGAACTGGCGCGGATTTTTCCAACGTCGAGGTGGCCATGCGATCTCCTGTGAACTCCCTTCTGGTGCCGATCTCGTGTCGATCAAGATCGGCTGCAACACAAATATAAGGTAGCCGCCGTCTCCCCCACTACCTGATCCCTCAGCTGGCCAGCTCCGGAAGATCGCGAAAGAGCGCGAGTGCCTCGGGGTTTGCCAAGGCGTCGGAGTTTTTCACCGGTCGACCGTGGACGACGTCGCGCACGGCGATCTCGGTGATCTTCCCGCTGATCGTTCGGGGAATGTCCGCCACCTGAATGATCTTCTTCGGAACATGGTGCGGCGTGACGTTGTCCCGGATCTGACGTGTGATACGATCGCGCAGTGCGTCGTCGATGTCGAGCCCGGGCTGCAGCCGCACGAACAGCACTACGCGGACATCGGCGCCTGCTTTCGTGGTGACGTCCTGCCCAATGACCACACTTTCGACGACCTCGGGCATGTGCTCGATCTGTCGGTAGATCTCCGCAGTACCGATGCGGACGCCGCCCGGATTCAGAGTGGCGTCGCTTCGCCCATAGATGATGAGACCGCCGTGCGAAGTGAGCTCGGCCCAATCGCCATGAGTCCAAGTATTCGGAAATGCTTCGAAGTATGCCGCGCAGTACTTGCTGCCATCAGGATCGTTCCAGAACGCCACAGGCATACTTGGAAATGGGGCGATGCACACGAGCTCGCCCGGTTGATCGATGATGGGTTGCCCCTCGTCGCTCCATATCTCGACGCGCATGCCGAAGCCGCGCGTCTGCAGCTCTCCGCGATAGACGGGTAGTGTGGGATCGCCGAGTGCAAAGCAGGAGATGATGTCCGTGCCGCCGCTGATGCTGCTCAACCGCACGTCGGCCTTCACGCTCTCGTACACGTAGTCGAAGCTCTCTTCGGCGAGCGGACTGCCTGTCGACAGAATTGCACGCAAAGACGAGAGATCATGTGTAGCGCGCGGGACGGCGCCTTCCTTTTCCGTCAGCGCAAGCCACTTCGCGCTCGTGCCGAATATGCTGACGCCTTCCGCGGCGACGAGATCCCAGAGCACCGCCTGTCCGCGTAGCAGCGGCGCTCCGTCGTACAGCACGACTGTACTGCCAACCGCCAACGACGACACGAGCCAGTTCCACATCATCCACCCACAGGTAGTGAAGTAGAAGATGCGATCGTCGCGACGAAGATCCGTATGCAACACGAGCTCTTTGAGATGCTGAATCAGCGTCCCTCCGGCGCCGTGCACCATGCACTTCGGCAAGCCGGTCGTGCCGGACGAGTACATGATGTACAGCGGCTGGTCGAACGGCAGACGCTCGAAGACGAGAGATGCGTGAGCACCGGCATCGAGCGCGTCTTGCCATGTGATAGCTCGTTCGATGTCGGAATGCTCGATGCGCTGTTCAGCCAGATGCGGCACAATCACAACACGTTCGACACTCGGCAGCGACGGCAGAAAGTCGCGTACGCGTGCCAGCGAATCGAAGGTCTTGCCACCGTACCGATAGCCGTCGGCAGTGAGAAGAATCTTTGGCGCGATCTGGCCAAAGCGATCGACGACGCCGAGTGGACCGAAGTCTGGCGAGCACGACGACCAGACTGCGCCGATTGCGGCTGTGGCCAACATGGCGACGATTGCTTCCGGAATGTTGGGCAGAAATCCGGCGACGCGATCGTCCTGCTTTACGCCGCTTTGCCGCAGGAATTTCGCGAAGCGTGCGACGGAGTCCGCCAGTTCGGCGAAGGTGAGTCGTCGACCGGCGCCGGCCTCGGTCCAGAGCACGATCGCCTCGCGATCGTCGCGAAAGCGCAGAAGATTCTCGGCGAAGTTGAGACGCGCGCCGCGAAACCACGTTGGGCCGAGCGTCTGATCTGGAGGCGATACACGATTGCCGCCAACGAGCACGGCATCCCAAGGGAGAGCGTCGTGCCGTTCGTCAGCGATGATGTCGCAGAAGCGCCAGACCGCTGGCCAGAAGGCCGCAGGATTCTCGATTGACCACTGATACAGCGACGGCGAGTCGACGACGTTGGCCGCATCGCTGCCGAGTGGTTGGATTTCCTCGCGGATGAATCGCGTGAGGTTCGCCCGCTCGATATTCTCGGGCGACGGAGTCCAGATGGGAGTTGTATCGGTCACGCGGACAATCTGGTCGCGTGATCACGGCGATGGAACTGCGCCTGTCATCCCGCGGGAGCGAAGCG
>JBDUCR010000539.1:0-30113 GCA_040003345.1 bacterium | reverse complement strand
CCGCCCGTCATTCGCTACGTGAACCTCCTCGTGCGCGACGCTTACGACGCCGGCGCGAGCGACATCCATCTCGAAGCGATGCGCAACGGACTCTCAGCGCGATTTCGCATCGACGGCGTTCTCACCGCCGCGACAGAGCCGCCGAGTCATCTGCATCATGCGATCATCTCACGCGTCAAGCTGCTCGCGGAGCTCGATATCGCTGAACGGCGACGCCCGCAGGACGGCCGCATTCGCGTGAGGCTCGAGGCGCGCGAGCTCGATCTACGGGTGTCCACGGTGCCGACGATGTTCGGTGAGAGCGTCGTGCTGCGTTTGCTCGATCGTGGTGGGCAACCCGTCGGCCTCGAAGAGCTGGGAATGTCGCCGGCCACTCTTCACGCCATCGAGGATCTCGTGCGTCGGCCGCACGGAACCTTTCTCGTCACCGGACCCACCGGCAGCGGCAAGACGACAACGCTCTATGCGGCGCTGCAAACACGAACAGCCGACGCCGAGAAGATCATTACGGTTGAGGATCCGATCGAGTATCAGCTGGAGACGATCACGCAGGTGCCCGTGCACCGCCAGGCCGGTGTCACCTTCGCCACTGCGCTGCGCGCAATTCTTCGCCAGGACCCTGACGTCATCATGGTAGGCGAGATGCGCGATGAAGAAACGGCGGAGATCGCGATTCAGGCCGCGATGACGGGACACCTGGTGCTCTCGACGCTCCACACCAACGACGCCGTCGCCGCCATCCCCCGCCTCCTCGACCTCGGCGTCCCCGACTATCTGGTTGCGGCAACCGTCGAAGGTGTGCTCGCACAACGTCTGGTGCGCCGCATCTGCGACGGATGTCGCGAGTCGTTTATCGCCAGCGCGGACTCGGTCGCCGCTGTGACATCGCGCGTCGGTGAGCGCGCGCGGACGTACCGCGGCGCAGGGTGCGCGCAATGTCGCGGCACAGGCTACCGAGGGCGAGTCGGAGTGTTCGAGCTCCTGACGATGTCCGAGGAGTTGAAGGACGCCGTCACGCAGCGTGCCTCACGCTCTACGCTGCGCGCGCTCGCGATACGCGACGGAATGATTCCGCTCTCAGACGACGGTTGGACAAAGGTTCAGGCAGGACTCACTACGGTCGAGGAGGTGCTTCGTGTCGTTCAGTAGTCGTCGGTCGAGACGTCGCGTACACAATCGCGGGCGCGCGACTCGCAGCGGTTTCACGCTCATCGAGCTGCTCGTCGTCATCGCCATCATCGCGACGCTCGCGAGCATCGTCGCGCCGCAGATCTTCAGCAATGTCGGCGAAGCGCGTCGGAACGCAGCAAAAAGCCAACTGCAAATTCTCGCGCTCGCAATCGATTCCTATCGCCTCGACAACGACGACTTCCCCACGTCGCAACAAGGACTCGACGCACTGCGCACACCACCAACACTCGGCACCGCCGCACCGAACTGGCGCGGGCCGTACCTGCGACAGACCATTCCGCTCGATCCATGGGGTCGAGCGTACCTGTACATCTCACCCGGCATCTCCAACCCGACGTCGTACGACCTCTACACACTCGGCAAGGACGGCAAGATCGGCGGATCGGGTGAAGATGCAGACCAGACGTCGTGGAATGGGCCGGTGACGCAATGAACACTGTGCTCGCGAGCGCGCCGGAGCACGACGACGACGTGTATGCGTTTCGTGGCATTCACGCCGACGGACGCATCGTCGACGGAACGGTGAGCGCCGGATCGGATGCTGCGGCGCGCGATGCAGTGCAGCAGCGCGGGCTGTTGCCGCTCGAGGTGACACATCGCGGTTCGGCGAAGGCGCGACGCGCGCGCATCTCGCCGCGTGACCTCGCAGTCGGTCTTCGCATTCTCGCTGATCTGCTCGCCGCGGAAATGCCGATGGGGCGCGTGCTTGCGGCGTTCAGGGATCTGGCGCCGAATGGGTGGCAGGCCGCGTTGCCGCATCTGGAGCAGGCGGTGCGGGAGGGACGCAGCCTCGCGCGCGCGCTCGCCGACGCGCCAATCGAAGTGCCACCACTCGTCATCGGTATAGCGGAAGCGGGTGAAGCTGGTGCCGGGATGAGCGATGCAATGCGACGCGCGGCTGAGCTCACGGAATCTTCGGCGGCGCTTCGAAGCGCGGTGCAGTCGGCGCTCGCGTATCCAATCGTGCTCGCGATCGCAGGAACCGCATCAGTTGGCATCCTCGTTGGCGTGGTGATACCACGGTTCGCGGCAATTCTCGCGGATCTGGGTGAAGCGCTGCCTCCCTCGACGCGATTCGTTCTGCAGGCGTCTTTGGTGATCCGAGGCGCGTTCATCCCGTTCCTCATCATCTGCGCCGTTGCGCTCGCACTGCACAACGCGTGGACAAGCACGAGTGCGGGCCGAGCGCAATGGCATCGATGGCTGTTGCATGTGCCTGGCCTCGGAGCAGTCCGCTGGGCCGGCGCAACCGCGCGCGTCACGGGCTCGTTGGCCACGCTGCTCGAGAGCGGTGTGCCTGTACGTCGCGCGATCATGCTGTCAGCGCGGGCAGCAGGTGATGCCGCCGTGGAAGAGCGACTCCTTGTTGCGGGCAATCGAATCACCGCGGGGCAGGGCATGGCGAGCGCATTCGCGTCGACGAGTGCGCTCACGCCGCTTGCGTTGCGTCTGTTGCGCGCAGGTGAGGAGAGTGGTCGCGTCTCGTCGATGTTGTCACATGCGTCGAGGCTGGAGCAAGAGCATGCGGACCGCACAACTCGCACGGCCGTGCGGCTGCTCGAGCCGTTGCTCATCATGACCTTCGCTGCGATCGTCGCGCTCGTGGCCGCGTCTCTGCTGCAGGCGGTGTACAGCGTGAGGCCGACGGCATGAGGCGCGCGCGGGGTGCCGTTGGCATGACGCTCATCGAGGTCGTCGTCGTGATCGCCATCGTCGGCATCATCGCGAGTGTTTCGGCACTCGCAATTCCGCGCGTCGTCGCTCCGCCGCCGACGGATCCGGCGCGTGTTTTTGCCCAGGCGCGACGCGACGCCCTAAAGAACGGAACACCAACCACCGCTCGACTTCTGATCGACAGTGTTGTGCACGAGGTCGTCGTGTCGCCGGATGGGAGTGTCGTGGCGGACAGCGTCGTGCCCATCGATCGCTTCTCGGCACAGTGGCGTCATGCGCAACAATAGAACGGCACGCAATGGAACGATCCTGTTCGAAGTGGTGGTCGGCCTTACCATTCTCGCGATCGCGGGAATCGGTTGGGTGACGCTGATCGCTCAGACGCGGGCGAGCATCGCGCAGATGCGTTCGCGGGAAGTTCGTATGCGTAGCGCGAATGACATCCTCGAACGCTATCGACTCTATGAGCCCGCGGATCTCGACGCACGACTCGGAACCACGCGCATCGGTGCGCTCACGATCAGCGTCTCCCCACTTGCGCCCCGACTCTATTCGCTCGTTGCCCGTGATACCGGCGTGCAGGCCATTCTACTCTCGACCACGGTATATGCACAGACGGCGGCCGACAGTGTCCAGTAGCCGAGTGCGTGTGGGGTTCACGGTTGTCGAGCTGACTGCGGCGCTGGCGTTGATCGGATTGATCTTCGCCGGTATCTGGGCGCTGCTCGAGCAGGTGACGGACGGTCGCGACCGGATTACGCAGGAGGCGGGAGACGCCGACCGGACTGGCAACGGTGAACGACTGCTCACCGCAATGTTCGCGAATGCTGAGGTCATCACTGATTCAGTGAATCGATTTGTCGGTGCTGAGGATAGGGCAACCTTCAATACATGGTGTGTCGTGCCGCAGGGATGGCTCGAGAAGTGTCGTGTGCTGTTGCAGGTCTCGGATCGATTGAGCGGCAGTGATGTCTCGTGGGTGGTCGGGCGCGACACTCGTCTGCTCAGGCATTTTGCTGCGCCCGCGGAGTTTCGCTACTACGGAATGATTGGCGGCCAAGCGCAGTGGCTCAATCAGTGGGGCCGAAGCATCGCGCTTCCGTCGGCAATTGCGCTCGTGTCTGGCGGCGATACGACGGTCATCAGCGGCTTGGGACATCAATGAACACGTGTTCTGAATTCCAGGGGCGCAATCGCGGTTTCGCGATGCTCAGCGTGCTGTGGGCGGTCGTGGTCGTGGGCACACTCGTCGTGACGACTGCGCTTGCGGGGCGCGACGCATTCGACGCCGGTCGCAACCGTGTGAGTGCGGCTCGTGCGTTCTGGCGCGCGAATGATTGTGCGGAGCGAGTGCGGCTCGCCATTGATGACGTGTTGTCTACATCGGGTCAACTTCCGGCGCGCACCTGGCGGAATCTCGACGCCATTGTGCCGTCGCAACCGTTAGCCACGGGCACCGATTGCTCCACACACCTCGAAGCCGCCGGAACTCGGCTCGATGTCAACGCTGCGTCGACCGACGAGCTTCTTCGCCTCTTCGCTGCAGTTGGCCGGCTCGACGGTGTTTCCGTAACGGACGCAATCGATGACTGGCGCGACCCCGACCAGGTTCCGCGGGCCAATGGCGCCGAGTCGGTTTGGTACGTGTCGCAAGGAAAGATGTTGCCGAGGGATGGTGTGGTTGCGGATGATTTGGAGTTGAGCAGGATTCGTGGGCTCGAGGACGGCAGTGCGCAGCGCGTACTGACTGTGGAGACCGGAGCTGTGAGCATCGCGAACGCGTTGCCGCCGGTGCTCATGGCAATCCATGGCTTCACTGACGAGGCGGTCGCGGAACTCATGGCCGCACGTGCGCGAGGTGATCAGATCGAGGATCTTCTCGCGTTTGCTGCGGGCCTGTCGTCGGCGGCGCGCGATTCGATCGTATCGAACTATCAGGAGATCAGTCGTCGAACGACGCTCGATCCTGAAGCGTGGGTGGTGACGTCGTCGGGGTGGTCGGGTCATCCCGCAGTTACTGCGACCGTCGAACTGCGTTTGGTGCGAACCAATCAGCGAGCGGTGATCGTTCGTCGGCGGGTGCGGACGTGAGCGCGCGAATCGGTTTGTATGTGGCCGCTGATCGGTTCGCGTGCGTCGTGATGAGGGGGCAGCGGGTGGTGTGGCACGCGGAACGGACGCGGCTCGCCGACGAAGCACTCGAAACCACGCTGGATGGCTTCTTGAAGGAGCCGTCCGGAGCGCCCTTTCCGCGCCCCGCGTTGTTTGTCGCACTTGGCCCATCGCTCGCGCAGGCAAAGCTACTCAGCGGACTGCCGCCGATTGATTCATCGAGCGTCGTTCGACAGCTCATCGAGCAGAATCCGTCGCGCTTTTTTTTGACGACATATCCAACCGCCGTCGTTGCTGAGCCCATGCGACGCGCTGGCGGTTGGTGGGCAGCCGTCGCCGATGCGAGCGTGGTTGCGGCGGCACATGCTCTCTGTGAGCGTCGTCGCTGGCGTTTCGGAGGTGCGCGTCCTGTCGCAGCGGTGTTGAATCACGCGCTCGTCTCCGCAACGGGCGAGTGCGTTCATTGGTCGGACGGCGTAGGCTGCATTGATGTGACGTATGGCGAGCGCGGTCTTGTCGCGACGGCTCGTGTCGAATCGAAAGCGTATCAGTCGCCAAGACTGCAGCCAGCACTCGACGCCGCTCTCGGTGTCGATGCGTGGCGATACTCGGCAGCGTATGGCGCTGCTGAGGCTCGAAAGTCGGCGCCGCTTGCATTCCAGTTGTTGCGGGAGGGTACGGTGCAACCCCACAACGTCACCCGAAGAATCGGTTCCGTCACAGCACTTCTTCTCGGCGCATTCATAATGCTCGCTGTACCGGCAATGCTGGCCGCGCGAGTGCGGCGGCAAAACGAGCATGCGTTGATCGCGCTCACAAAAGCTTCGGCCGGTGTGGCCAAAGAGCGATTTGCTGCCGAGCGTGTGGCGGCGTCGCTGAAGGAGGTGCGGGCGTTTGTGGGGGGACGCAGACTCGTGACGCCGTTGCTCGCGTCACTCAGCACGCAACTTCCGGAGTCCACTGCAGTAGTCTCGCTCCGTCTCGACACACTTGGCGGTACTCTCGTGACGCTCTCGCCGCTGGGGACCGCCATTGTGCCGGCGGTGGGTGAAACGCCGGGGGTCGATGGACTGCAATTGAGTGCGCCGATAACGCGCGAGCAGCTTGGTCCACTGGAGCTTCAGCGCATCGCTGTGCGCTTTCGCTTCAAGCTCGCGCGAAACGTTGGCCCAAGGCGTTCGTGAAACTCGCGACGGTGATCAATCGCTGGATGGCGCGGGTGCTCCCACGGCAGCGAGATCGACGTGTGCTCGCCATTGGTGTCGTCGTCATCAGCTCGATGCTGATGTTGAGTCGCGGAGTGCCGGCGTGGAAAGCGTGGGACGAGTCGTCGCGGGTGGCAGCAGTGGAGAGCAGGCGTGAGTTGGACGTCGCGCACGCTGCTATCGAGAGGTACCGATCCGACTCTCGCGCGCGAGAGCGACTTGCTCAACAACTGGACTCGCTGTCCGGTGCGTATCTCAGCGCGCCAGGAAGCGCGGTTGCTGGCGCGGCCTTGGCGACGCTCGTCAGCGATCTGGCGGCCGAGAGCGGTGTGAAGGTGACATCTGCATCTGTGCGTCCCGACTCCGCAACGCGTTCGCCGTTCGTGCGACTCGGTGTACGCGTGTCGGCAACGGGAGATGCGGAAGGGCTTTCGGACTATCTGAGCAGCATCGAGTCGTCGAGGCAGCTACTTGCTGTGCGCGAGTTGTCGGTGGCGCAGACGGATCCTGCAGCGCCGGACTCGCGGGCGGAGGCGTTGCACTTCGAGCTGTTGGTCGAAGGGTTGGTACGAATTGCATCCGTTCGTGACACCATTTCGGAACGACGACGAGAGACGCCCTTGACGACGGCGAAACGATGAACGCGCGACTCGACGTTGGTTTGGTTGTCCTTGGCGCTGCGTTCGCACTCAGCGGCGCATTGCGCTCCCGATCGGTGCTGTCGGCGCCGGTATCTGGGCCGGTGCGGGCGTCAGACGTCGCGCTGAATGCGCCAATGTTTCCCGTCACCGATTCACTCGATGATGCCGCGGCGACCATTGTCGCCAATGATCCGTTCCGGTTGTCCAATGTGCCGCCGCAGGTGCGCTATCTCTCGCCCGCGACCATGGCGGTCGTGAACGTTCCCGTGCGACCCGCGCTCATTGTGCGTGCGATCATCGGTGGTCCTCCGTGGAGTGCGCTGGTCGAAGGCATTCCTGGGCAGACTGGCGGTGTCGTCGTGGTGGTCGGCAACACATTCGACAAGCTTCGCATTCGCGCGATCGCTCGCGACACCGTCGTGGTGCAAGCGCCAGACACAACGTGGAAGCTCACAATGGCGGCTCCATGAGTGTCGTTCGATTCGCGGTATCGCTTGCTCTCGCGGTGATGTGCGGCGCCGCTTCACTTGGTGCTCAGGCGGCACCATCCCAACCGGTTCGCGTTGCGGTGCCGCGTGAGGACAGCGTCAACGTGCGGTTCGTGAACACGGACCTTCGTTCGGCGACACAGCTGATGAGCCAGTATCTCGACCGGCCTTTGCTCTTTTCCGGCCAGGGTACATCGCCAGTCACGCTGGAGACACCGCGGCCTGTGCCTCGCGCTGACGTCATCAACCTGCTGCGCGGCTTGCTCGACAGTCAAAACTTCGAGCTCTTCGCCGATACGGCTGCACATCTATATAGAGCACGTCTCAAAGCACTGCCGCCCACGCCAGCTCGGCAATTCGGTCAAATGGATCCACCACTGGCACGTCAGCAAGGGAGCATCGAGTTGTTCGTCCTTCCGCTCAAGCACATGCGCGCGGTGGACATCGCGGCGACGTTGAACGCTCTGTATGGCCGAGCTGTCTCATTTGGCGACGGACGCTTTCGCTCGTCGACGCTTGGCGACGAGCTGCGGGCGAATCAGATCCCGCCAGCCGGAATGTCGCCAAGCAATCCTGGCGGCAACCCCAGCATCAGTGTTCCGGCCGGTGAGCTGACCATCATTCCGAACGCGCATGCAAACAGTCTGCTCGTGCGCTCCAGTCGCGCGGATTATGATCTCATCCACGCCGTCGTAGAGCAGCTCGACGTGCGTCCGCTGCAAGTGATGATCGAGGTAATGATCGCCGAGGTGAGGCGCGACAAGCTGTTTGCGATCAACATGGATGCGGGCCTTGGCGACATTCACCTCAACCACGGTGACGCTCCCACTCTCAGTGGCACGTTGGGCACCACGGGCGTTGGCGACTTTGCGCTCAAGGTGATGGGCATCGGTGGTCTGGATCTGAATGCGACGTTGAGCATTGCTGCGTCGCATGGTGACGCGCGCATTTTGAGCCGGCCGCTCGTCATCACGGCGAACAACGTTCAGGCGGAGATCGTTGTTGGCACGCAGCGTCCGTTCGTGCAGGTGTCACGCACACTTCCTACCGACGCAGGGGCTCGCGATCAAATCGTGCAATACAAGGACGTCGGCACGAAGCTCACGGTGAAGCCGACGATCAGCAGTGATGGTCTTGTCCAGCTCGAGGTGTCGCAAGAGGTGAGCAATGCCACCTCGGAAACGCAATTCAATGCGCCTATCATCTCGACGCGTTCGGTTCAGACGCAACTCCTCATCCGCGATGGTCAAACCGTGGTGCTCGGCGGCCTCTCCGATACTGAGCGTGAGGCCATCGATGGTGGCATTCCATTGCTGTCGCGCATTCCGCTGATCGGCGGCCTGTTCGGTCATTCGTCACGACACACTGTCGAGACAGAGTTATTTGTGTTTTTGACGCCGAGGGTGATTCGGACGGACGATGACGCCGAGAGGTTGACGGTGCCGTTGCGTGTGAAGGCCGAGCGGGTGTCGCCGTGACGAGTGGAATGTCGTGCATCATTGGTAACTCGCGTGCGGTGCAAGGCCTGCGCGCGCTCATCGAGGTTGCCGCGCCGTCGCATTTGCCTGTGCTCATTCAGGGGCCGACGGGAGCGGGCAAGGAGTTGGTCGCTGCAGCGTTGCACAGCGCGAGTGGTCGAGCTGGTCGTTTCGTTGCGTTCAACGTCTGCGCTATTGGCGACTCCATGTTCGAGGATGCCCTTTTCGGCCATGTGCGTGGTGCTTTCACTGGTGCGCTTTCGGATTCGCCTGGTCTTCTGCGCGAGGCCGATCGCGGTACCGTCTTCTTTGATGAGATCAGCGGTTTGCATGCGCCGCTGCAGGCGAAACTGCTTCGCGCAATCGAGCTTCAGGAATTCAGGCCTGTTGGTGCCAATCGTGATGTGCGGAGTGCATTTCGTTTCATCGCGGCGACCAATGAGCCGATCGACCGTCTGGTGGATGCAGGACGTTTCCGGAGTGATCTCGCGCATCGAATTGGTGCGGTCGTCATTCATGTGCCACCGCTCGTGCATCGGCGTGAGGATATCAGGGAGTTGGCGCTTCATTTTCTGTCGCGAGACAACACCGTCGGAGCGAGCATTGACGACGACGCCGTTCGCGTGCTGCAGCATCACACGTGGCCGGGCAATATTCGTGAGCTCAAGCAAGTCGTCGAGTGGGCGTGTGTGCTCGGGGGTGGAAGGGTGTCGGCGCGGGTGGTCGAGCTGGCGCTCTCGCAACGCGTTGTCACTGAGCGCGCGGTTGAGCGCGTGAGTGACGATGCGCGGGAATATGTTGAGCTTCGCGCGCTTCTCGACGCACACCGATGGGACACGGAGAGTGCTGCCCGCGCGCTGGGCGTTCATCGTGCGACGTTGTATCGGCGGATGAAGCGCAATCAGCTCGTTGCGCCGTTCAATGCGCGCGGTGTTGATGCTGCGTCGGCAGCGGTGATCGGCGGATAGTTGATCTGTCGTTTCGATCGCGCATTCGCGCGATTCGCGTCGTGTCGCGCGACGACTAAAACAACCACCGCGAAATTCGCTAACACGATGCGCCATGAGAACGGCATAAACGACATTACCACAATGAGTTAGGTAAACGAACAGGCCGGTACAATCGGTGCTTAGGTGGAGAGCAAGTCTCCCTTTGTCCGAGGATCCCACCGATGGTCGTTCCCTCCGCGGTTGCGTCACTGTTCGTAGCCATCGCCACCACAATACGAATGGCTGCGTTCACGTTCTTATCGCCAGCTCGTGATGCGACAGTTCGCAGTAAGCGCCACTCGCGATGCAACCCCGCCGTTCGACGCGTATCGGCAAGTCTCGCCACGATGGCATGTCTCGTCGCGGCATCGCCAACGGGAGTGGCGATCGCCCAGGCATCTGCGAACGTAACCGAAGCTCCGATCATACTGCCGATGGTCCACAACACACCACTGGCGCTGGGCGACCTCATTCCACCCTCGGTCACCGTGTCGCCGGGCACCGGGACCCATGTCACGTCACCCAGCATTGCAATCACCATTGACGTCTGCGCGTCGTCGGCCATCAACGCGACGATGACGCTGAATGGAGCCGACGTCACCTCCTCATTCAGCGGTTTTGACAACACCGTCGGTTTGGGATGCGGGATCGTTGGTACCACGTACACTGCGACGATCCCGCTCGTTGGCGGCGCCAATTCATTTTCGGTGAACGCTTGTGCCGGCGTCCAGTGCAGGTTCAGCGCAGCGACGTACACCTCCGATGTGCCGACGCCGACAACGATCAGCCTCGGCACTTCTTCGATAGGCGTAGTGCGGAACGGCATGGCGAGTGTTCACGCCACTGTGCTTGATCAGAATGGACAGGCGATATCCGTCTCATCAATGAACTGGTCGTCGAGCAACCAGTCTGTTGTATCTGTTTTCGCATTGGCAGGATCTCCGCAAGACGCGACGATCTCGGGGCTCAGCACCGGGACGGCGACACTGACCGCATCGGTTGGCGCCGTGAGCACGTCGGCGACGGTCACGGTCACGAATCCTCCGCCTCCAACGGTGGACGTTCCAACGAACGTTTCACTCGTGGCGGGAACCAGTGGCGTCATGCACTTCCGGGTCAGCGCCGGCCCGCAGTCGCAAACCGTTTCGTTGAGCGCCACTTGCGGCGGACTGTCTGCGTGCTCGGTCAGTCCGACATCCACCTTCATTGGCGCTTTCGGATTCGCGCAAGTGGACGTGAACTTCTCGACGTCCGCAAGTCAGGTCGGCACTTTCTCGATCGCCTTGACGGCCACTGGAGCTGGTGGGTCGAATTCGGCGACCGGAACAGTGACGGTCCTCGCAGCTCCAGCGATTTCACTGGTGGCCAGTCCATCTACGTCAAGCGCACCCGCTGGCGGAACTGGCACAGCAGTTTATGCGCTCACGAACAGCACGACCGGCACTATCAGCGTGACCACGACGCTCACCGGCTGCTCGGGACCGGCTATCACGGGATGCACCATCGCGCCTTTCAACCCGCCTGGGCCCAACGGATCGGTGAATATCGTCGTGACGTATCACGCCGGTAGCGCGACGGCAACACAGCCGCTGACGCTGACCGTTCAAGCAGGAAGCTTGTCGGCGCAGGCGACCGTGATGGTTACTGTCATTGGTCCGACGTACGCCATCATTCTTACGCCAAATCCGGCCACGTCTACGGTTTCCCAAGGCAATTCGGGAATAGCCAACTATGCGATAGCGAATAGGTCGACGAACACGACGACGCCGATCACGGTGACCTTTTCCCTCACCGGCTGCAACGGCGCAATCACGACGTGCCCTGTCCCTGCGAATGTGGTACTCGCGCAGGGTGACTCGCAAAACGTGGCAGTCGGTTACATCGGAATCACTCCGGGCACCGCCACATTGAGTCTAACTGCGTCGTCGAGTGTTACAGCGCCGACAACGAAAGCCGTAACAGTCACCGTGACGTCTGGTAGTGGGTCAACGACCGCTATTTCGCTGACGCCAAGTCCTACTACCTCCGCCACGGTGCAGGGCACCCCCGGCATCGCGAACTTCATCATCGCAAATCAGTCGTCGTCCACGACGCCTTCGCTGACTATCACATTCTCGGTGACTGGCTGCCCGGCGGCGATCTTTCCCTGCACAACGCCGTCTCCCGTTACTCTGATGTCGGGCGCGTCGCAGGGTGTTTCTGTGCCCTATACCGGTGGTGTGATCGGCAGCAACATTCCGCTGGTCCTCACCGCGACCACATCCGGCGTTACACCACAGACAGCGACGGTAATGGTGACCGTGAATGCTCGAGCGCCCGGTCTGGCCCTGTTCGCTGCGAGTGAATTCCCTAACGGAGTAATCACGCGCGAGGCGTGTTTGAGCATCTCCGCTGGCGACAATGCAGCGTATGAATGCGGAGCGCTGCGTGTCGTGCACCCGCTGCCCTTGACGATCGCATTCGGCAAGGCTCGCACGCCGACACTGCTTTACAGCAGCAGCCACGCGGCACCAGGCTTGATCCTCGCGAGCAATGTGACGTTCACCGGCCCCACGCAGCCCACGTCCATCCTCGTCACGGCCAAGCTTGGCGGGCGGCAAGTCCAGCGAACGTTCTCGTGGAACTCGAGCTGGTCGGACGGATTGCCCAGGCGAATCGCCATTCCGATCGACGCTGCGGCGCTGACGTTGACGGACGGTTCCAACCCGGTGCTGTTACCCGATACGCTCGAATTCAAGGCAATGCAGGGCACGACCACGCTCGACACGAAAGTAATTACCGGCACGGTGGCTATTGTCGATCGTCGCGATAGCCCATTCGGCAACGGCTGGTGGCTCGACGGCCTGGAGCGATTCTGGACTCCGAGCGGCAACGCGACGCAGAAGCTGTGGGTCGGTGGTGACGGCAGCACGCGAGTCTACACGCAACAGGGTTCGTCGAATATCTGGTTGATGACTCCCGCGCTAACTCGACCCGACACGCTGGAATACTTGCCGGGCAGTTTGTTGTGGCACCGTCATCTACCTAACGGTGCGTACGTGGAGTTCGACAATGCGGGGATGCATGTCAAAACAAGTGACATGTTCGGGAGAATTACCAGCTTCGTCTACACCACAAACAGTGGACGGCTCGTGTTGGACAATGTCGCGGTGCTCGTTCCTGGAGGCGTCGCGCCAACGTATCTGTTCCACTACTCCCCCGATGCCAACCAGCTTCCGCGCCTCAGTAGTGTTGTCACACAAACCGCGAGCGTTACCCGCAACGTTATCGTGACCGCGAGCAGTGGATGGGTCTCGGATATTCAGGATCCGATCGGTCTCGTGTCCTTTGGCTACAACGCGAGTCACCAGTTGATCAGGCGGGTCAACAAGCTCCGCGACACCACAACGTTCGCCTACGACTCAGCCAGTCTTCTGCGCTCGGCGTCGCTGGACATGCGGCGGACCAACGGTCCAAGCGCACCACCCATTGCACAATCGTTCTGTGCGGCGGAAGGTCGCAGCTTCACCTCGTGTGGGGGCGGTGGAGGAAACGTGCCGATCCTCCCGCGAATGGCGTATACCCTCCTTGATGGGCCTCGCATTGATGTCCTCGACACGACAATCTTCTTCATCAACCAATTCGGCGCGCCAGATACTATCGTCAACGCGCTCGGTCATCGGACACGCCTTACGAGAGACCTTGGCTTTCCGCTGCTCGTGCAGTCCGTAACCGCACAGAGCGGCTTGACAACGAGCTCTCTGTTCAATGTGCGCGGTCTGCCGCTGTCGACGACCGTTTCGAATCCACATGGTACGGGCGACGCAATAACGTCATATCAGTGGGACAACGAGCTCGATCTCCCTATCTATATCAAGTCCCCGTCAGGTGTCGTCTCCACTCGGCAATACGACCGAGCAGCGCGCACAATGACGTGGGCCGAGACTGGCGGCGACAGGACGCAGTTCACCTACATTGGTGGCCTGGTCAACACTGCGACGCGCGTGACAAACGGGGCGACCGAAAGTTTTGGCTATGACGGGCAAGGAAATCTTTCACGTCGTTCCATGCCGTTGAGCGGGACAACTACAATCCAACACGACGTTGTTGGACGGGACAGTGTGGCTATTGCACCTGTGGTTGGCTCGACCATACTGAAAACTGTGATGCTCTACGACATCGGAGGCCGCGCCACCACACAGCAGACATTCGGTGGAAGCAATACACTGACAATCGTCAACGACTACGACGGCGAAAGCAATCTGCTGAGCGTCACCCAATCGGGTAGTTCGGATCCGAACAGCATTGGGCCTGTGAGCCACACGTTCACATACGACGCAGCGGGGCGGCAGGTTGGCGATTCGCTGAGTGGATCTGATGGTCCCGTGCGAAATATTTTCGACGAAGCCGGAAATCTCAAGTCGGGCGGTCGTACCGGATGGGGTAAGACAACCTCGTACGACATATTGAATCGCCCCCTGCAAACATTCAGTGGGTACGCCAGTTCCGTCTTTACGTACGACGCGAATGGTCAGCTTCAAACCGCGAACAATCCGTTTGCGCAGGTTTCGCGCGGCTACGACGTAAGCGGCGCGCTCATCGCTGATACGCTGCGTATTGCGACGATGGCCGCGCAACCGAATACGTCGAACGACTTTTCGCAGCACCAGTACGTGTTCAGGTACACGTATGACCCGTCGGGCCGTCGCACGACGATGACGGATCCGTCGGTACTGGGCGGCGGAACAACGACCTACACGTACGACGACCCGCAAACCGGTGCATTGGCGTCGATCGTCGATCCGGCAGGCATCAAGTATCGGTACCACTACGATCCGATGGGCAGACTGGACTCGCTCGTCCGTCGCTCTACCTTGGCTGACAGCGGCGTGGAGAGCTCGACGTTTGACATCGAGTCGCGCGTTGCAACGAGACGGGGAGTGATTGGGCCGGACGTGATGTACAACGACGCCTTCACGTACGACAAGAAGGGCCGAGTCATACATGCGACAGGCACGGACTCCATCGAGTACGATCCCTTCGGGCACGTATTGTACAGTCGTGTCTCGAGCATAGTGGAGCGCAGCGACATTGACCTCCTGGGAAACCGCTTTACGTCATCGAACGTACTTCCGCATGGCGGTGGTGGTAACGACACCTACGGTTATCAACGTGGAACTGGCCGCCAGCTATTTCACAATCGATCAGCCGCTGGATCTGGAGATACCACGTTCTATCGGTACGACTTTCTCGGCAACACGTCCGATGAGTCTCATGTACTCTGGTCGATACTCGTTGGCCCTAACACATACGTGTATCACAATGTGGACTTTTCAATCGGCTACACCTTCTCCGCGTATCCGTTCGACGGGCAGAACTACCCTCTGAATCCGGGTACGCCGCGGAGGCAGATCAACTCCACACACAATCTGTATGACGAGGACAATCGGCTGATCAACTCGGCGTATCACGTCGATTCGGTATATGGTTCGCCAACGAACCCACCCAATTTGCCTGTTACGTATGATGCGTCGGAGAGCTATCGATACGACGCGCTGGGACGACGAATCTGGGTACGGACGACACGTGGACCGGTATGTACGTATGCGCAGCCCTCAACTCATTGTTTGAATAGCGTCACCCGAGTGCTCTGGGATGGCGACCAGATTGCGGGCGAGATTCGCGCGACGGATACCACGACTGTCGCTCTGAACGGCGACACCGACTCCGGTTCCGGCCTTTTCGCCGGCGTGGTGCGCTACACGCACGGCGGTGGCATTGATCATCCGCTCGCCGTGACAAAGCTTGGCGGATTCATGGTCTATCCGTTCACGCATTGGCGTGGTGCGATCAGTTTCGGTGGATGCAAGGTCAGTAGCGCGGCGGTATCGCGCTGTCCGACGACAACGGTACTTTTTCCCTTGCGTGCGGCTGGAATCTTTGGTGCCGCTCATTCGACGACGTCGCTTGGTACGCCGAACTGGTATGGAAGTGTGATCGAAGGGATGCGGGATGGATCGGGGAAAGTGTTTCAAAGGAATCGGTATTTGGATCCGGAGAGCGGGCGGTTCACGCAGGAGGATCCGATCGGGCTTGCGGGTGGGTTGAATGCGTATGGGTTTGGTGGTGGGGATCCTGTTAACTTCAGTGACCCGTTTGGGCTGTGTCCGCCTGAAGACAACAAGGCATGCCCTTGGATGCACGAGGAGGGGCTGCAGAGTGGTGGATGGGCGGATCCCCTCTTGTGGCTATCGGGAGGCGTTGCGAGAGGGCTAGTTCGTGCTGGTGCTGATGCTGCTATAGGAGAAACGGGGACTGCACTAGCACGACGCCTGGGAGCAGCGGGCGAGGAAGCTGCGGGGCTCGTGAAAAATACTATTCGCATTCCTTCTGCTACTGGATCCGCAGCTTACCGGATTCCAGACGGGCTCTCTGGAAGCACGTTGAGCGAAGTAAAAAACGTCGGTAAGTTGAACCTCACCAATCAACTCAAAGACTTTGCGGCATACGCACAACAAACTGGGCGCGCCTTCGAGCTTTACGTACGCGGGTCAACGACTCTCTCCGGCCCGCTCCAGCAGTTCATACAGGACAACAATATTCTTTTGAGGATTTTGAAGTAATGAAGCGAAAGGAAATGAGCGCAGCCGCCTTCACCGCTGAATTGGCGACTGACCCTGAAAATGTGGCACGACGACAGACTATCGAAGACGCGCGCGTAAGTCGTAGTCAACAGATATCACTTCTTCTGCAGCCAGTGTTCGCGGAACTGCATGAGGCTGGATACGAAACCGCTGATCTCAATGATCTTGTAGCACGTTATGCTCCTCTGCCCGATGATGCAGCCAGACTTCTTTTGTCTTGGCTCCCGCGGATTTCGGATTTAGCGGTGAAAGAGCAAATAGTCAGGAGTCTTGCGGCGACGGCTAGCCGGTTTCCAGGTACTGAGCTCATCAAAACGTTTGAGGAAACGAATTCAGAGTCGCTTCGTTGGGCGATAGCAAACACGATGGCAGAGAGAACCCCATTTGGTCTGGAGCAATGGTTAGCCGGCGCGCTCTCTAACGAGCACTACGGCAAGGCGCGGGAAATGCTCCTGATCGCTGCCGCACGTCTCCTAGACCCGGCTGAGGCCAACGGGCTCATTCTACCATTCTTAAGTAGTATGCCGCTGCACGCGGCCAAAGCTCTGGCTGAAAGCGGTGGTCTTCAAGAAAGGGCAATTCTCGAGAACAAATTGGGAGTCACGAAGGGTGTGGAGCGAAAGGAAATCGAACGGGCCATTCGCAAGATACGTAAGCGCGTCTAACCGGATCGATCGATCCACTCGTCGTCAAATTTCACCGTAGCAAAGCCCGACCAAGACGATGTGGTCGGGCTTCTGCTCGGTCGCTGATTATCGCGACGCTGTCAGCTGTCTTTACGTTTGCGCTGGTAGCGTGGAGCACTAGCTGGTGAAAGATCTCTTGCGTTTGTGCCGCCAGCGACGGCACACCAGTCACACCTACCGTGACGCCTAAAGAACGCCGCGTTCCCTCAGTAGCGGCTAGCGCAGTCGCACGCGCGTAGAGGCATCCGGCGTAGGGTCGCTGACCAGGAATCGGCGATGCCGCATCGTCCGTAGGCGTGAATATCTCCTGACCAATTTCGATCGTCGATGCGCATGCTTGTACGTCGTGACAGACAAAACGGCGCACGAAGAGCGGTACGCCGGCCTCCCAACTGACACGAAGACCCTGTGTGTAGTTGTCGTCGGATCGTTCGCCAGGAGGCAGCCAGAAATTGAAGTAGTCATTCTCGGCGGTCACGCGAACTCCGCGAGCCAACTCTTGTCCACCGCTCCGCTGTCCGTGCATGAACGTGAACACCAACGCAACTCCAGCGGAGCTGCGCGAAATCCCCCGTCGCACTACCTACTTCCCACCCACCACAAACCGCCCCTTCGTCGAATCCAACCGCGCCAACTGCTTCCGTACATCATCCCCCACCGCCTCAATCCGATTGATGCTCTTCGGATTGAACTTCGGATCATAAGGACTCACCGCCGCCCCTCCACTCACCTCTAATACAGCATCGAACTTGTAGCTGTGCGTCTGCTTCGTCTTCGGATCCGTCCAGCTCCCCTGCCACGCGAGCGGGCGATTCTTCGGCCACAATCCATACGGCAGCGCAAGCGTGCGAATCTTGTAACCAGGCACCGCCGAATCGATGCCCATCTGGTTCCGCGCGATCTGCTCCTGCACCACCGCGTCCGAATACTTGTTCAACATCGCGTGCCACAGCGTATGGTCGCACAGCTCGAACCCCTGATCCGCCAGCCACTTCACCTTCTGGAACCGCCACTCCTTCTTCTGCCCGCCCCACTTCGGACCGTCACCGAAGAAGTTGTGACCAGCCGCGCCGCCATTCAGCATGCAGAACACGCCGCGGTTCTTCCAACCCGCATGCGTCTTCGCGAAGTCTTGCCAGATGCCGACCGCGCTCGTCGGATCGATTTCGAGCTTTCCGTTCTGCTCGACATATCTGAACTGCGAATCCGACGCATCGTCGAACACGAAGACGACAGGCGACATCCCCGCCGGCACATCGCGAAAATCCTTGTCGAGCATCTGCGCGATGGTAATCGGCCGATACCCACGCTTGTACGCCTCCTCGAGATCCGCGCGATAGCTCGCCGCGGTCCGGGTGTACAAGGTGTTCTTGTCCCCCGCGATCACATGGTACTCGAGCACCGGAATGCGCCCGAGCTGATTCGCCGCCGCCGCAGTTGGCGCACTCCCCACCGCCGAAGCGCCCGAACCACCCGAAGCCGCAGACACCGACCCGCCCGCAGAATCTCGCGTGACGCCCGCGTCAGCGAGCTTCGCGGAAGACCCATCCCCCTTCGAACACGCAGCGACACACAACGACAATAGAACGACAATCCGGCGATCCATTTCTGACCTTCGGGGTGACAAGTAGAAGAAACCAGCGCTCGCGGCCAGAAACCTGCTTCCGCACCAGCCGTACCAATAAATACACCCTTCGGACTTCGACTGTGCTCTCCACGCATCTGCGCGAACGACTGGCCTGGTTCCGCCGACGTCTGAAGCAAAAGGACGAGCCTGCTCGCGTCTGGTTGCGACGACGCTGGCGCTCGCTGACCGCTCTCGCCCTCTGCTGCATCGGACTCCTCACCTTCGACGCATGGCTCGGCACCTGCGGCTTCGAAGGCTGCCCAACCCGCGCCGGCATCCGCGGATTCCGGCCCGGCGAAGGCGGACGCATCGTCGACCGCAACGACAACTTCCTCGGACGCATCGCGCTGGTGCGACGCGTGAACGTACCGCTCGCATCAATCCCGCTCCACGTACGCCAGGCATTCCTCGCAACGGAAGATCGTCGCTTCTACGATCACAACGGCCTCGATTGGCGCGGACTCGCTCGCGCCGCCGTCACCAACATCCGCCACGGCGGCGTCCGCGAAGGATTCAGCACGATCACCATGCAGGTCGCACGCAACTCGTTCCTCGTCAACAAGCGCTACGGCCGCACGCTTCGACGCAAGCTGATCGAGCTTCGTCTCACACGTCTCATCGAAAGCGAGCTCACGAAAGACCAGATCCTCGAGCTCTACCTCAACCTCATCTACCTCGGCAACGGCATGAACGGCGTCGAAGCCGCAAGTCGAGATCTCTTCGGCAAAAGCGTCGACAAACTCTCGGTGAGTGAAGGCGCGATGCTCGCCGCATTGCCGAAAGGTCCGAGCGCCTACACGCCGCGCGACCACTACGACCGCGGATTGAAACGCCGCAATCTCGTGCTCTCGCTCATGGCAAAGGAAGGCTACCTCACGGCCGCCGAAGCGCAGAATGAGGAAGCACTTCCCATGCTTATCGCTGACGACGAGTGGCGCCCCGACGCCGTCAACGAACCGCTCGCACTCGACGCGGTGCGTGCGCTCATCGATTCGATTCGTCCCGATGCACTCAAGGAAGGCGACGTCACCGTCTACACGACGCTCGACCTGAACGCTCAGCGCGCCGCCGATCGCGCAGTGCTCAAGCAGACAACCGCTGTGACGCGCGAGACGCAATACGCCGGCTCACACGTGCGCGAAGCAGCACAAGGCGCACTCGTCGCGCTCGATCCGCGCACGGGCGACATCCGCGCGCTCGTCGGCGGACGTCGCAGCAAACGTGGCTTCAATCGCGCCTTCAACGCGAAACGACAGCCGGGCTCCGCGTTCAAACCGTTCGTGTACGCGGCTGCGATGAAATCCGGCATGACACCGGCCACGCTCGTCGACGATGAGCCGGTCGAGGTCGCACAGGGTCGCAACATCTGGCGTCCATCGAACTACGACGACAAATACATCGGCACGATCACACTCGCGAAAGCGCTCGAGGTGTCATCGAATGCTGCCGCGGTTCGAGTGAGTCAGACGGTCGGGATTCCGAACGTCATTCTCGCCGCGCGACACAGCGGCATCTCCAGCCCACTCTCGACATATCCCGCCATGGCACTCGGCGCCGTCGAAGTGACGCCGCTCGAGCTCATCGCCGCATATGCGCCCTTTGGTAATGGCGGTCTGCGCGTGCATCCGCGTCTCGTGCGTCGCATCGAAGCAGCCGACGGCACGTTGCTCTGGAGCGCGGAGATCGCCAAGGCCGACACGGTGATGGATGCGCGCGACGCATTCCAGATCACGTCGATGCTGCGCGGTGTCGTCGACGAAGGCACTGCGAAAACGATCCGCGAAATGGGCGTGCGAGGTCCTGTCGCCGGAAAGACGGGCACGACCAACAACGCAGCCGACGTGTGGTTCGTCGGCTACACGCCGACGCTCGTCGCCGGTGTGTGGTTCGGCTACGACACGCCGCGTCAGATTGCGCCGCACGCGTCGGGCGGTCATCTCGCTGCGCCGGCGTGGGCCGACTTCTATATGAATGGCTGGCACGAGCCGGCAAGCTCCGCCGACGGATGGCCAGTGCCGCCGGGAATGACGATGCGCGTCATCGATCCGGAGAATGGAATGCTCGCGGGCCAGTGGTGCCCGGAGAAGAAAAAGGAATACTTCAAGTTCGGCACGGAGCCGACGGAAGTGTGCAACGTGCACACGGAGCCCGCCCAGGAACCGGTGTTCGACGACCCGCGCGCTGTGCCGATGCCTGATCCGATTCGCCGCGGCGCGAGCGGCATCGGGAAGATTTTACGAAAGATCTTCCACTTCTAAACACTGTCTTTCTAAACGCCGCGAAGGATCTGCACCGATCGAGGCAGGTGCAGATCCTTCGACTCGCGACGCTCGCTCAGCAAGGACGAGAGCGCGCTACAGAATCGACCTACAGAATTCCCAATGCGCCGCTCGACGAGTAGCCGGGGAAGATCGACTCGAGCTTCGTCGCACCGAGATGCTTCGACGCCACCTCCGAGAACACCGAGCGGAAGTCCGTCGTCAACGCGAGATCGCGTCCTTCATATAGCTGCTCAGGCTCGAGTCCGGGCCATTTTCCGTACACCTTCTTGCCCTTCACATCACCACCGATCACGAACAACGCACTCGCGTGACCGTGATCCGTTCCGCCATTTCCATTCTGACGAACCGTGCGCCCAAACTCCGACATCGTCATGATCGTCACGTCCGCCATGCGGTCGCCAAGGTCCGTCGTCAACGCTGCGATTGACTTCGCGAAGTCGTCGAGACGACCAGCAAGCTGACCCGTCGACGCACCCTGATTCACGTGCGTGTCCCAGCCACCGACATCCGCAAACGCAACCTCGAGCCCGACGTCCGATTTGATCAGTTGCGCGATCTGCTTGAGCCGAGTGCCGAACTGTGAATTCGGATACGCCGCGTTGTTCTGCGGCAGATATTTCTGTGGATTCGCGGACTTGAGGATCTTCACCGCCTCGAACATCTCGCCGCCAGCCGCGTGCACGACGTCCGCAGATCCGGTGCGATACAGCGCCTCGAGACGATCGGCGGCCGGACCGGCCGCGCGCACGCTGAACTCATCGAGCGAGTTCATCGCAATGGTCGGAGCAGGACCCTCGAGCATGCGTGGCGTCTGCTGCGTCATCGCAACTGCGCGGAACGGCGACGGCTTGGCATCGTGTGCGCAGCCCGCCTCACATGTGCCCTTCACCGCAAGATACCGATTGAGCCAGCCATCACGAGTGCCTTTCATGTCAGGCGTGCCCGTTTCCATGTAATCCTGCGCGTCGAAGTGCGAGCGCGTTGCACTCGGACTTCCAACGGCGTGAATCGGTGCGAGAATCCCCTGATCCCACAGTGGCTTCAGCGGCGCGAGTGCAGGATGCAGTCCGAAGAATCCATCGAGGTCGATCGCACCGGCGGGGCCCGTCGCGACGCCGGGACGCGGAATCGCGATATTCGGACGCAGCTTGTAGTACGCCGCCTCGCCATGCGGAACGACGACATTCAACGCATCCGCAGCGCCGCGCTGAAAGAGACAGATGAGCGTCTTGCCACGCGCAGCACCCTTCAGTGCAGCGCCACTCAGCAACTCACCGCCAAACGCGGTGCGGCGAAGGAAGCTCGGGCTCAGTCCCATGGTCACCAGGGAGAGCGCGCCCGACTTCATGAATACTCTGCGATCCATATCAATGCCTCGTTGACGAAGTCACAATCTGAAAGATCAGGTCACTCGGTCGCTGCACTTCAACGACACGTCGAACTAGCGACGCTGGAATTCCGGCGCGCCGATCGCCAGACCGACGACCTGCGCCAATCCACTCAACTGCACCGGCTGGCCCATCGCCCGCACCGCATTTGGACGCAGCGCGCCGTTCTTCGCCGGCCTCACATCCCGCGCCGCAGCACGCGTCGGTGTTTCGGCATCCATCGTCGACATTGACGACATCGAGGACGTGCTGTCCGTCGTGTCCATACTCACCGTCGCAGCGAGCTTTGCCGCGAGAGGATTCTCGCCGCTGATCAGAATCTGTCTCGTATCCGGCGACGCCTGGCCTCCAAGGAACGCACTCACCACCGCATCCACCTGCTGCTCGCGCGACACGCTCTTCAGGCGCTCGGACTCACTCCACTGTGCGACGGACGCACCGGGGAACCGGCCTGCCGCCAACCCAAGCCCGAAGTTGATGCGATTGAGAATCGCACCGCTGTTCATCCATGCTTCACCGGTCTCCGGCCAACCGTTGGGCGCCTGGTGTCCGAAGATCGGCGCTCCGAGAAACGCAACCATCTGTGCCGAGCGCATCGTCGTATCCGGCTGTGCTCCGATGGCCCGGAGCGCCGACGCAACGAGCTCGAACGGACTCTTCACCTTGCTGCGATACGCCGACCGACTGAAGAACTCAGGGCTCGTCACGATTGTGCGCATGACTTCGCGCATATCGCCATTCGTGCGAAGGAATGTCTGCGCCGCGCGATCAACGAGCTCCTGCGGCGGAGTGTCGCTGACGAATCGCGTCGCAAGCTTGTGAGCGATGAACTTCGCCGTCACGGGACTCTTCGCCAGAATGTCGAGCACCTCCTCACCATCCTCGATACCGCGACCCGCCGGCAGTACATGGCCAAGCACAGTCTTCTGTCCGGCATCATGAATTTCTGGACGGAAGACGAACTCTGCATTCTGGCGCGGATTCATCGTCCAGCCCGTGAGCGCACGCGCCACTTCAATGATGTCCTGCTGCGAATACCCGCCATCGACGCCTAAGGTGTGCAGCTCCATCAACTCGCGAGCGTAGTTCTCATTGAGGCCCTTCCGCCCAGCGGCGACCTTCTTCGCGCGCTGCGCGAGTTGCTGCTGCTGCTCCGGCGTCATCGATTGCAGGCGCGTACGCTGCTGCGGCGTCAGCGCTGCGGTGCGACGACGCGCACCACCGCGCTGCTGGGTCGCCGACGCGAGCGTCGGATGCGTGGAGTCGGCCGCGCTCTGCCACTGATCCAGATAGAAGAGCATGGCAGGACTCTTTGCGACAGCGCCAAGCAGCTCGCGGAAGTTGCCGAGTGCGAGCGGGCGAATCACATCGCGGTCGTACGCGGGAATGAAGATGCGATCGAGGCCCTTTCCGGCGAACACCGTGAAGTGGTTCTCCCAGAAATCCGTCATCACTTCCTCGAGCTGCCGGTCGCTCGCAACAGCACGCGCGAGCTTGGCGGATTGAACGTCGCCAAGAATGCGCTGATTCTGCCGCAACTGATCACGCAGCTGCGGATTCCCCTTCATCACCTCGGCGCGGAGCTCCTGCTTGCTGCTCGTGTCACCCTGCTGTGCAGCCTTCTTCTTCTGCTGGCGAATCGCGATCTGTCCCTCGTCATACATGGCGACGAGATCGCGTGTGGGTTTCCCGAGCATCTCATATGAAGCAACCACGCGATCGGCCGCAGCGTCGTCGATGCGATCAGGCGCGAGCTGAAGCGCGATCCACTGATCGACGCCCATAGCGCGCACCTTTGCCACATCGCCAGGCTTTGGTCCGAACGCGAGCCGGTTGAGCACCTGTTGTACCTGCTGATCCGCCGTCTGTTCGCGCGGTTCCGTAGGAGAAACGACCACCAGCGGCGTCGCCGACTGATGCGACAGTGTCGTGCGCGGCGTGGCGGAGGAGCAGGCCGCGCTCAGCAGCAGCGCTGCGAGCACGGAACGGGTTGTTGGCGAAGGCATTGGGTCGTTTCCGGTATAGTGTCCGTATTGGAAGACGTCCGGATATCAGAATGGTTAATAGGCGTTCTCCACGCCTTGCGCAGAGGGCATGACGCGACCTACGGTATGGGACGCGATGATGCGTTGGGTCGAATTCCCGCCCATGGCGCCGTTGCCAACCAATTTCCAGCCGTCTTATCATCCCGCTCATTCCAGCCGACGACTTCGCTCGTCAACTTCCCCTCGACGAGCTCGCTACCCTCGCAGGGAATGCTGCGGCCGTAGGTCGCATAGCGGTATGCTCCGCATTGGCCGAGGGAGTAGACGCTGTTCGGAGGGATTTGGGCGATGTGCGTGCCGCCGCGCTGCTGCGCGAGCTTGCACTGTTCGTGCGCCGCAATCTGCGTGGAGTCGACGCGCTGGCGTTGGCCGAGGACGAGCTCATCATTCTCATCGACACGACGGCGGCGCCTGCGAGTCTCGTCGCTGAACGGCTCCTCGCTGCCGTGCGCGCGCACGTGTTCTCGACCGGCGGGCCCGACACCGCGCATCGCTTCACACTGTCGGTTGGCATCGCTGCATCGCCCGAACATGGAACGACGTTTCCGGCGCTGCTGGTCGCGGCTCGACAGGCGCGCTCGATCGCCGGCAACGACGGATCGGCGCGAGCGTTCACGGCGCGATCGGACATCCTCGATCTCACCCGCTTCGTGGGACGCACCGAGCCGTTGTCGCAGCTCACCGATTATCTGGATGACATGGCGCGCGGCGTCGGACGCGTTGTCGCGATCGTAGGAGCGCGCGGCGTTGGAAAAAGCGCTCTTCTCCGCACACTCGCGCCCGAAGTCCGGCTGCGCGGAGGATCGCTCGTGACAGCAAGCTGTCGGGAACATCACCTGGCTGTACCATATGCCCTGTGGAGTGAAGTGCTGCGTGCGGTGCGCCGGCTGCCGGTGAAGAGCACGCGACTCTGGCGTGAGTTACCCGCGCTCGATCCTACGCTGGAGCGCCCTCCAGCTGACGCGTCACGCGGTGGCAGCAAGACGCTCCTGCTCGAGGAGCTTGCCGATTATCTGCGACTCGCGGCGCAGCAACGTCCTCTCGCGCTTCTGCTCGAAAATCTCCAATGGGCGGATTCCGCGTCGTGGGACGCGCTCGACTATCTCATCACGCAGCTCGAAAGCGAGCGCATTCTTCTCGCGCTGACCTTCCAGAGCGGAACTGAAGACGACGCGTTCGAGCGATGGAGCAGGCTCGCGACGCGTCCTCGCCATTCAGAGATCCGGCTCACGCATCTCACCCGCGACGACGTGAAGCGGTGGCTGGAGGCGGCTGCGCGCACAAGCGATCTGGGACGCGATCTGCTCGCGTACGCCTATCGGCACTCCGAAGGCAATCCGCTGTTCCTCACGCACCTCATCCGCGATCTCGAGGAGAGCGGCCACGTTGTGCCGAGCAACGGTGGTTGGCACTGGAGTCCGGTGAGTGAGTTGCCGTCGCCCGTGACGCTCGACGATCTGATCGCGCGCCGCATCGCTCGCCTCCCACAGTCCGCGCGTGCAGTGCTCGAGGCGGCGGCAGTCCTCGGTCGTGAATCTGAAGAAGCACTTCTTCTCGACAGCGCACTCGAGACGCACGAAGCTCGGCAAGGATTGGAGCGTCTCCTCGAGCGTGGACTGCTCGTTCCAACGTACGATCGTGGGCGGGCCGCCTATGTTGTCTCGCACGATGAAGTCGCTCGCATCGCGCGGGAGCGGCTCGCGCCCGCGCGCAGTGTCGAGCTGCACGGTCGCGTCGCGCGGGCGTTGGCCGCGCGCGAGAAGAGCACGTCGGCCGAAATTGCGAGCCACTTCGAGCTCGCAGGCAATCGCACGGAAGCGCACCGGTACGCACTGCTTGCCGCGGACGAGGCGCTCGCCGTCCACGAGACGGCCGCCGTCGCCGAGCTGCTCGCGGTGGTGGAGCGTTGCGCGCCCGAACCGGCGGCACTCGCCGAGGTTCGCGTGCGGATGGCGACGCTCGCTGAAGTCGCCGGTCGCTATGAGGATGCGGAGGCGCTGTGCGACCAGGCGCTCGAGTGGTATTCGGCGCAGGGTGAGCAGGTGCAGGCGCTGCAGCTCAAGCGGACGCGCGCGCTCGTTCGCATGAAGCGCGGAGAGGGAGCGCAGGAGACGCTGACCGTGCTGCTCGAGCTGGAGGCGGAGGCGAGTGCGTCGCATGCCGATATGGAGCGCGCGGCCGTGCTCCTGCTCATGGCGCAGATGCATTTTCGGCTGGGCGATGTGCGCGCGGCTCAGCGAGTTGCCGAAGAGGCAGTTGCCATCGCGGAGCGCGGTGACGACGTAGTGCTGCTCGGCGACGCCTGCAATCGTCTTGCAGTGACCATTCAGCTCGAGAATGCCGGACGTGCGCGCGAGCTGTTTGCGCACTCACTCGAGATTGCGACGTCGCTGGGCGATGCGTTTCGTCGGGTGCGCGGGTTGAACAACATCGGCGTGCTGGAGACCATCAACAACAATGCGGACGAAGCGTGGCGAGTGCTCACGATCGCGGTGGAGGAGGCTCGGCGTGCGGGGTTGATCGAGCCGTGGGGGCGGGCCGAGCTGAATCTCGGTGTGCTGGCGGGTCGGATTGGAAATTACGAGCGTGCGTCGCGTGCGTTTTCTGAAGCGCTGCGGTTGACGTCGATGGTGCAGAACAGCGAGGAGCAGCTGTATGCGACGTTCAATCTCGCGCATCTCGAGCGAGAGAACGACCGGGCTCGCGAAGCGGCGGACACGTACGAACTCGTCGTCGACCTCGCGGAGCGTATTGGTCAGGTGATCATCCATGCCGGCGCGTATGGCGGGCTTGGGCTCAGTCTCTTTGAGCTGGGGAATGTGGTCGAGGCGCGACGGGCGCTCGTGAAAGCGCAGGTGCTGAGCGAGCGGATTGGTGAGTGGTTTCAGGGGCGCGAGCTGATCGAAGCGCTCAAACTGCACCTGCTGATTCAGGATGGCGACACGTCATCCGCTGTGTTGCTGTTGGAGGAATCTCTGGAGCTTTCGCGTTCGCGCGATGTCGCTGGCGCTGCGTGGATGGTCGCGGAATTCGGCTTGTTGATGCGGCCGCACGCTCCTGAGCTCATCGATGCTGGGGTTGCGGCGTATGCGAGTAACCCGGAAGTGTTGGGGAACCCGAAGATGAAGAAACGGTTCGATGTTCTGAGTGGGGACAATTAGTCCCTATTGACCGAATCGAATCCTCACGCATATTGATAGCGCGACCAGCGAAGGGACCCGAGTAAGGTGTCTTTTTAACCTCCGCGCTCGTCATCTAAGCGAATAGTACCGGCGGTCGGGCTTCGAAGTCGGAGACCCGCGTCGTGATTTCGCTTTATTGGGAACAATTGAATGCGTCGCACAAACTGGAAGACAGTTAGCACGCTGGTCACGTTGATCGTGATCGCGGGCTGCCAGGATAACATGCCGTCGGCGCCAGCCAGCGCTTCGACTGGTCCCTCAAGTCTCATGATGGCGCCGGAAGGACGTCCTCAGCTCAGTCTCACTGGGGTCGGCGATCAGAATGCCTCGACCAATTTCACCGTTGGGCCTTCGGGCGGCATTTTCTTCGTGGGTAGCCATGCGGTGATCTTCCCGGCACATAGCATCTGCGATCCAGAGAGGAGCAGCTATGGGCCCGGTACCTGGGATTCGCCCTGCGAGGCGCTCAAGACACCGCTGAAGATCCATGCGGAAGTGCGGACGAACAAGGAAGGCAGTTGGGTGGACTTCACTCCTGCGCTCCGGTTCGTGCCGTCTTCGGATTCACGACAGTGGGTGTGGATGTACATGTCCGCGCCGAATGCGCGCGGCGCGCAGGATCTGTCGAAGTTCACGATCCGGTATGCGCCGGTGCTCGGGGCGCCCAGTGTCGACGACGGCTCGCTCGATCCAACGGTTCGTACGTATGTGGATACGCGCGGCGGCATGGCATTGCGCCGCATCAAGCACTTCAGTGCGTATGGCGGATTTCTTGGTTCGTCGGGAAAGGCGTGTGATCCCAACGTCGACAGTGATTGCCATTGGGTGAGTGATCTGAACTGGTAGCAGTCACGCCTGTTAGAACAGAACGTGTTTTGAACGCGCCCGCCGATTGGCGGGCGCGTTCGCGTTCATGGACTACCGACTTGCTGTGCATGTTGATTCCTTTCGCGCGTGCTCGAGCCTGATTTTTCATCGCCAGTAGATGCGACGCGCGCGGACGTTGTGTCTCGCGCTGTTGTGAGCCGCGTCACGTATTCTTTCGCGGCGATCGCGCTCACTGCGGCGACTGTGTTTGGCATGCTCTTTGGCTTGGGGAGACGATACAGCACAGTGTGGCGCCCACTCAACGCCGCGGCATTTTCGGTGCTTGGCGCGCGCGCCGATGGAGTGTGGGGATTTGAGCGCGATGTGACGTTTGTGGGTGTTGCGGTGGTTCTTGTAGTGAGCGTAGTGACAGGTTTTGTCGTTGCTGCGCTCTCATCATCCGGTCGTACTTCTCACCGCGCGATGGCGACGTTCGGGATGGCATTCACAGGCTATCTCGCGCATGTCCATATCGTCGCTCGCACTCCCGGCGGGCTCGCTGCACTCCTCTCCACGGGAGAGTTGCGCGCACTGTATGTGGCGGTGGCAATCGCACTGTTCGTTGGTATGCGATATGCCTTTTTCCCCGAAATCGGGGAGCCGCGCACGTACTGACGCCCCGAGCGCCGTTCCAGAGATGGAACGCGTGCGTCACCTGAGTGTGACGGGCGGCGAGGAACTTCGGCGAGATGATCGTGTTCGATGCTGTGGCACTCCGGATCTCGCCGGATCATGCCGAAACTTCAACTCGAGCCAGCTCGTCGTTGAAGAGCAGGTGCAGGGTAGTCTCTTTCAGGAGGGGGTTATGGATGTCCTCGTGATGCTCGAGGAAAGCCCCGATCATTCACCCGTGCTCGCGCACGTGAATTCTGTTCCTTCGCCTCTGGCATCTGAGCGGCCGGCGAGAGACATCGTGACGCTGTATGGCGTTCCGAGTGCAGAATTGCTGGCGCTTGCACTGGCAGCCGCGGTGGAGTCGCACCGCACAGGTCGGGGGCACGACAATCTGGACGCCATTCGCCACCTCGGCGTATGGGCAGAGCGGGGCGCGATTGGTGATGCTGCCTGGCGCGACGTGGGAACGGGACAACTTGTCACCCACGATCTCGAGATCCCGCTGGAAATTCTCAATAACACCGCGAGCCATCTGCTCGGCGAGTGTGGGCAGCTGATTCGCCGGCTCGTGGCCGGTCTGTCGATGCCCGATTGGCCCGAGGGTGCACGTCGCGCCATTACGGTGTCGCTGAGTCCAGTCGTCGGACTCGCCGCTCCGGTGTTTGCGCCGCTGGAATCACTGCTCGATCGGCTTCGTGAAGCGGACGGCTTGGCATTCGACTACGACGGAGACTAAAACGAATCCTCAATCGTCAGAGAAGTGAGTAACGAAGAGTGGCCCACGCAGAAGCGTGGGCCACTTTTCCTTGTCGTTTCTAATGTCCGAGCTATGGCATTCTCTCACGTGGCGTGGGCCGTCGGCTCCTGATTTCCCATCGCCGCGGGGGCCCGCTTGGGCGGGAATGGCTCGGCGGGCCGCTGACTTCTGAGATCCGATCTCGGATTTCCGATATCGGACTTCGGCGGCCACTCCAAGAACTCGGCGCCGAATCGCGAGAATCACCAAGGGAAATCAGAAGC
>JBDUCR010000281.1:0-30156 GCA_040003345.1 bacterium | reverse complement strand
TGCTGTGGGGAATCGTCGTCGGCGTTGCGGCAATTGTGGGTCACGTCCGGCCGCTATTCCTCAAGTTCGGCAAGGGCGGCAAAGGTGTCGCCACGGCATCTGGTGTCTTCCTCGCACTTGCACCTGTGCCGATGCTCGTCACCTTCGGCGTCTTCGTCGCCGTCGTGCTTGCAAGCGGTTATGTGTCGCTCGGCAGTCTCATCTCAGCTGTGCTGCTCCCGATTCTGCTCGCAATCACACTCGGGGTGAGCTCGCCACTGTTTGTGCTGAGCGCGTTCGTGGCGTTGTTCGTCTTCTGGACCCATCGCGCGAACATCGGGCGACTCCGGCGTGGCGAAGAGAACCGATTTGGAAAGAGAGGTCAGGCGTGAGTCGCTCCGCGGTCATCGGCGCCGGCGCCTGGGGCACAGCGCTCGCCAACGTTCTCGCGCGCAACGGCCATGACGTCACGCTCTGGGCGCTCGAGGAAGATGTCGTCGCCTCCGTCAACAACGCTCACGAGAACGCGCGCTTTCTTGCCGGCTTCTCACTCTCGCCGCTGCTCCGAGCGACGTCGTCACTCGCCAGCGCGCTCGAGGAAGCATCGCTCGTGTGCGTGGCCACTCCCTCGCAACATGTTCGTTCGGTGCTCGCCTCCGCGCGGACGTCGTTGTCGGCTCGCGCCACGATATGCGTCGCGTCGAAGGGCATCGAGCAGGGCACGCTCGCGCTGATGAGCGACGTCGTTGCGGAGGAGGCGCCGCACCATGCCGTCGTGGCGCTCTCTGGTCCGAGCTTCGCGGCCGAAGTCGCGGCGCAGCAACCGACGGCCATCGTCGCCGCGTCCGATGATCTCATCGCTGCCGAAGAAGTGCAGGATGCATTCAGCAACTCGCACCTTCGCATCTACACGCATGACGACATCATCGGCGTCGAGCTCGGTGGCGCGTTGAAGAACGTCATGGCTGTCGCCGCTGGCATCGTCGAAGGAGTCGGACTTGGTTTCAACTCGCGCGCAGCGCTCATCACGCGTGGCCTGGCCGAGATGACGCGCCTGGGCACCGCGCTCGGTGCGCAGCAGGCGACGTTCGCGGGGCTCGCCGGTATGGGTGATCTCGTATTGACGTGCACCGGATCCCTCAGCCGCAACCGCGCTGTCGGCATCGCCATCGGACTCGGATCCACACTCGAACAGGCGCTCGCAGGAAAGGAAACAGTCGCCGAGGGTGTCGTCACCACACGTAGCGCACTCGCACTCGCGGAGCGCGAAGGCGTAGAGATGCCGATCGTCGAGATGGTTTACCGAATCCTGTTCGACGGGCTCTCAGCGCGTAGCGCAGTGCCTGAGCTCATGGCGCGTGAGCTTCGCTCGGAGCAGGACGCATGAGCGCGGCGGAACCGGTCCAGGAGTTTTACAGCATCGGCGAAGTGTGCGAGCTGACAGATCTCAAGCCGCATGTCCTTCGCTACTGGGAAAGCCAGTTCCGCTTTCTCAACCCCGCGAAGAATCGCTCGGGCAACCGTGTTTACCAGCGGCGCGAGATCGAGTTGATCCTTCTCGTGAAGCACCTGCTGTACACGGAGAAGTACACCATCGAAGGCGCTCGTCAGAAAGTGGATGAGCATCGCAAGGGAGGCGAGCTGCGCGGCGCGGCTCGAGCGGCTCTCACGGTGCAGACATTGGAGTCATTGGAGAATGAGCTCAAGGAGCTCATCCGGTTTCTCTCACCTGATACTTGAGGCAGCATTGAATCAAACTGGTTCGAAGTAGATGCGATTTCTCATAACCAATGACGACGGCATCCTGGCGCACGGTATCGAGTGCCTGATCGAGGCGGCGGAACCGCTCGGAGACGTGTACGTGGTCGCGCCGGATCGCGAGCAGAGCGCGACGAGCCACTCGCTCACCCTGCATCATCCGCTTCGGCCGGTGCGCCGAGCGGAGCGTCGCTGGCAGATCGACGGCACGCCGACCGACTGTGTGATGCTCGCCGTGGAAGCGCTGCTCGATGAGCGGCCCGACTTCATCCTGAGCGGTATCAACCACGGTCAGAACATGGGTGAGGACGTCCTCTATTCCGGAACGGTGGCTGCCGCGATGGAGGGACTCGCGCTCGGCATTCCGTCCATCGCGTTCTCGTTCGCCGGTGGCGATCTGAGGTCGGACTTCACGCACCTCAAGGAACAGGTGAGCGTGCTCACGCCCCTCATCAAGCACCTCACGTCTCTTCCCGTATTTCCCGCAAATACGCTGCTGAACGTGAACCTGCCTCCTGTACCGGCGGAGGGAGTGCGCGGTGCGAGGTTGACGCGGTTGGGTAGCCGAGTGTATTCCGAATCATTGAAACCGATGCGCGATCCGTGGGACCGCGACATCTTCTGGATTGGCGGCGGCTCCATTACCTGGACGGGAGAGCCTGATTCGGATTTTCGCGCGATTCAGGAAGGCTTTATCTCCATCACGCCGCTTCATCTCGACCTCACCAACTACAGCATGCTTGAATCATCGGGGAACTGGTGGCGGGAGCTGTAGAGGGGCAGATGGGCGGCGCTCGGCGCCGCCTCGTCGAGCTTCTTCGCGAGAAGGGAATTCGCGATCTCGCGGTACTGCGCGCATTCGACATCACGCCTCGGCACGCATTTGTGCCGACGGGTGTGCGTCATCGCGCCTATGAAGATGCGCCGCTCCAGATCGGCAGTGGCCAGACGATCTCCCAGCCGAGCATTCATGCGCGGTATCTGGAAATCCTGGCGCTGAACGGAAGTGAGCGCGTACTCGAGATCGGCACCGGTTCAGGCTATCAGACCGTGTTGCTCTCACACCTCGTCGCGCAGGTGTTCACCATCGAGCGCATTGCGGCGCTCTTTACATCTGCACGCGAAGCGATCAATCGCGCTGGTGCGACCAATGTGTCCATGCTGCTCGGCGACGGCACCGTCGGCTGGCGCGAGTACGCACCGTACGAGGCAATTCTCGTCAGTGCGGGAGGGCCCAACGTACCGCAGGCACTCGTCGAGCAACTCGCTGACGGTGGGCGCATGCTCGTCCCGGTCGGCTCGAAGGAAGAGCAGATGCTCAAGCTCGTGACTCGCCGCGGCGATGCCATCGAGACGCGCGATGTTGCGCCTGTGCGATTCGTGCCGCTGTACGGCACGCAGGGCTGGGAGCAACAGTAAGTGCACCAGCTTCACCTTCGCATCTCCGGTCGCGTGCAGGGAGTCGGCTTTCGCTGGTTCGCCCGCGAGGAAGCGCGACGTCTCGGCCTGAGTGGATGGGTGAAGAATCTTTCCGGAGGCGACGTCGAGATCGCCGTCGGTGGCGAACCGTCGTCGCTGGAGCGTCTGCGGCGCGCGCTCGAAGTCGGACCGACGGGTGCTGGCGTCACCGACGTCGCGGACATTCCCGGCGATCCGGCCCCGTCGCTGCCATACCCGTTCACGATTCATCGATGACGGATGCGACGACGAGCATCGCGCGCGAAGGCGAGGCATTGAGAAAGCGCCTGCGCGACGCACTGCGCGACGTGCCAGATTTTCCGAAGCCTGGCATCGTCTTCAAGGACATCACACCGATACTCGGCGACGCTGCGCTCTTCCGCGCCACGATCTCGGCGATGGCGGCCCCGTGGGAGGAATCGGGCGTGACGCACGTCGCGGGGGTCGAGAGCCGAGGCTTCATCTTTGGTGCGCCGCTCGCGCTCGAGCTGCGCGCAGGGTTCATCCCGATTCGGAAACCGGGCAAGCTTCCGTGGAAATCAGCCGGCGTGGAGTACGCGCTCGAGTACGGAACCGATCGTTTGGAAATGCACGTCGACGCGTGTCCAGCTCCGGCGCGTGTATTGCTCGTCGACGACGTGCTCGCGACGGGCGGAACTGCCGCTGCCGCCTGTGAGTTGATCGAGCAAGTCGGCGGCACCGTGCTCGGATGCTCCTTTCTCCTCTCTGTCAGTGGTCTCGACGGCGCCCGTTGGCTCTCACGCCGTCGCGTCGAGACGCTCCTCGACTGTTGATGCGATCGCGCAACACGCGATAAGTGCTGTGCGATATCGCAGCATAGCGTAGCAGTGCTGCAACACGCGCGAGCTCGCATTTGTGTTGGTGCCATTCGCGCATATCTTGTCGTGTCGCGAATTGCGTTCGCTGCGGGTTCTCCCTCAGAACCTGCCGGTCCCCTCCAGGACCTGCCGCCCCCCTTTGTACTAGGAAAGCAGAAAGTTGAGGAAATACCTCCTCCCCGCCGCACTAGTCGGTGGGTTGATCTCGTGTGGTGATCTTCCAACCGCACCAGCCAGTTCACCGCGTTTCGTTCCGTCGAGCAGCGCGCGCGATGTGAATCACGTTCCGATTCCGGGACAGTACATCGTCCGCTTTCGTGCGAGCGGTGCAGGGACATTGAGCACCGCGGCGATCGTCAGCAGCCTCTATGGCGGCAACGTCGATCGCGTGTACACATCCGCGATCAACGGCGCGGCAATGCACCTCAGCGATGACGCCGCGGAGGCGATGCGGCTCGATCCGCGTGTGCTCGCAGTGGAGCAAGACGAAGTGATTCGCAAAGTTTCCACGACGCAGCTGAATGCGACCTGGGGACTCGATCGCATCGACCAACGCGCGCGCCCGCTCAACGGATCGTATGTGTACGCCTCGAACGGAAGCGGCGTTACGGTCTACATCATCGACACGGGCATCAACTTTTCGCAGTCTGATTTCGGGGGACGCGCCATCACCGGCTTTGACGCGATCACCGCTGGCGGTTCCGCGACGGACTGCGAAGGACACGGTTCGCACGTCGCCGGCACGGTGGGCTCCAATACATACGGCGTCGCGAAGAATGTGCGGCTTGTGGCCGTTCGCGTACTCGATTGTCAGGGCAACGGCAGCTCGTCCACCGTGCTTGCGGGAATCGATTGGGTGACGAACAACAAGAGCCTCCCCGCCGTCGCGAACATGAGCATCGGCGGAGGCGTAAGCATCTCGGTGAATCTCGCCGTCGAGAACTCGATTCTCGCTGGCATCACGTACGCGGTCTCCGCTGGCAACAACGGCGTTGACGCATGTCAGCAGTCGCCGGCCAGCGTTGCCAGCGCGATCACCGTTGGCGCGACAGATGCCGGTGATTCGTTCGCGTCGTTCTCCAATTTCGGACCATGCGTCGACATCCTTGCGCCAGGCGTAGGTATTACGTCGTGGTTCACGGGGTCAGGCACGAATACGCTGAGCGGCACATCCATGTCATCGCCGCACGTTGCCGGGGCGGCCGCATTGTATCTCCAATCGAACCCCACGGCCACGCCTGCGCAGGTGCGCGCGGCGTTGGTTGGCAACGGAACCTCGGGAACTGTAAGCGGCGTGCCGGCCGCAACGCCGAATGTGCTTCTCTACACTGGCTTCATTCAGGCACCAGCAATTCCCGTCGCGAACTTCACGTCGAGCTGCACCGGCTTTGTGTGCACCTTCGACGCGAGCACCTCGACGTCGTCATGGGGGTCGCCGTCATACCACTGGACGTTCGGCGATGCGTCGAGCGGCAATGGGAAGACGGCGAGCCACACATACGCTGCAGGCGGATCGTATCAGGTGACACTGACGGTCACCGATCCGAACGGCACGGCGTCGAAGACGACAACGACGACACTCGGCACGAATCATCCGCCGGTGGCCACCATCACGACGCCCGCAAGTAACGCGACATTTGCGCAGGGCGGAGTTGTGAGCTTCAGTGGCTCCGGCATCGATCCAGAAGACGGCACGCTCAGCGGAGCGTCGCTCGAATGGACGAGCAGCCGCGATGGCGCGATCGGAAGCGGTGCGTCGGTCTCGACATCAACACTCTCTGTCGGCGTGCACACGATTATACTCGTCGCCAAGGACTCGCAAAACGCGCCCGATACAGCGACCGTATCGATCACGATTGTCGGCAATCAACCGCCGACCGCCACGATCACACTCCCCGCCAACGCTGGAAACTTCACGCTCGCATCAGCCGTCACGTTCGCCGGTACTGGAAACGATCCGGAAGATGGTGTCCTCACCGGAGCGTCGCTCGTGTGGACGAGCAGCAAGGATGGACAGATTGGCACCGGCGTCGGCTTCGCGACGAGCAGTCTTTCGCTTGGCACGCACACGATCACGCTCACCGCGAAAGACGCGGCGAATGCAACGGCGTCCACGACGCGCACGATTACCATCAGCGCTGTGAATCAGCCGCCCGTCGCCGCATTCTCCGCTTCATGTCCCACGCTGCAATGCACGCTCGACGCAAGCGCATCAACAGATAACGTCGGCATCGTGAAGTACGCGTGGACCTGGGGCGACGGCCGCAGTGAAAGCAGGACCACACCCGTGGTGCACAACACGTGGGCCACGGCGGCCATCTATACCATCACGCTCACCGTAACGGATGCGGGTGGGTTGTCGAGCTCCAGCACGAAGCAGGTCTCGGTGCCAAACGCTTCACCGGTCGTGAGCATCACCTCGCCGGCGAATGGCGTCCTCTTGGCGCAGTCCGCACCGATCACCTTCAACGGGTCGGCCACCGACCTCGAGGACGGAGTTCTTGCGGCGTCGGCGCTCGTCTGGTCGAGCAATGTTGACGGACCAATCGGCACGGGAGGATCGTTTACAACGAGTACGCTCTCACCAGGCCCGCACACGATCACGCTCACTGCGCACGACGTTCTCGGCGCGATCGGCACGGCGACGCGCAACATCACGATCAATCGCGCGCCCACGGCGACCATCACTGCGCCGGCAACCAGCACAACATTCCAGCAAGGCGCATCGGTTTCATTTGCCGGCACGGGCATTGATCCGGAAGATGGCACGCTCGGCGGAGCATCGCTCGTGTGGATGAGCAGCATCAACGGTCAGATCGGCGTCGGCACGGCATTCTCGACCAGCGCATTGTCCGTCGGCACGCACGTCATCGCGCTCATAGCGAAGGATGGCCTGAGCGCCACCGACACGGCGACCGTATCCATCACGATCGCCGGCAATCAACCGCCATCGGCGAGCATCACGGCGCCAACGAATAACGCGGTCGTGTTGATCGGAACGAGCGTCACCTTCAACGGTACGGGTAGTGACCCCGAGGACGGTTCGTTGAGCGGTGCGTCGCTGGTGTGGACGAGCAGTATCGACGGTGCGATCGGCACGGGTGCCTCGTTCTCGACGAGCACTCTGTCAGCCGGTACTCACACGATCACGCTGACGGCAAAGGACTCGCACAACGCGACGGCCACTGCCACGCGAACGATCATCGTCAACCGGCCGCCTGTCGCGGCGATCACAACGCCGATCGCCAACGCGAGCTTCACACAGGGCACCAGCGTCGCGTTCAGCGGAACTGGATCCGATCCGGAGGACGGAACGCTGAGTGGGGCATCACTCGTTTGGACGAGCAGCAGAGATGGACAGATCGGTACTGGTGCATCGGGATCGATCAATACGCTCTCAGTCGGAACGCACGTCATTACTCTCACGGCGACGGACGTTCGCAACGCGGTCGGCATTGCAACGCGGACGATCACGATCACCGCTGTTGTGAACCACGCTCCCGTCGCGAGCTTCTCGATGAACTGCGCGGCACTCAACTGCACTGCCGACGCGAGCTCCTCGTCCGACGACGTCGGAGTCGTGTCGTACGGTTGGAATTGGGGCAACGGCAAGTCCAAGACGGTCAGCACGCCGACAACCACTACGACGTTTGCGACGGCGGGCGTGTACACCGTGACACTCACGGTCACGGACGGCGGTGGGCTCAGCAACACTATCAGCAAGCAGATCGCCGTAGGGAATCAATCGCCCATCGCGGCGATTGCTTCCCCGGCTGACAACGCGAGCTTCACTCGCGGCGTTCCCGTCACCTTCAGCGGTTCGGGAACCGATCCTGAATCCGGAGCATTGACGGGTGCGGCGCTCGTGTGGACGAGTAGCCGAGATGGCGCGATCGGAACCGGTGCGTCGTTTTCGATTGCGACGTTGTCTGCGGGCACGCACACCATCACACTCACGGCGACAGATCCGCAGGGCGCCGTCGGAACATCGACACGCTCGATAACGATCACGCCGAATCAGCCGCCGGTTGCGAGCATCGCGACGCCAGCGGCGAACGCAACATTCCCCGTTGGCACGAGTGTCAGCTTCACTGGAGCAGGGAATGATGCCGAAGATGGAGCCCTCACTGGCGCATCGCTCGTCTGGACGAGCAGCATCAACGGGCCAATCGGAACGGGAACGTCGATGTCGACGAATGCGCTCTCTGTCGGCACGCACACGATCACGCTGACGGCGAAGGATGGCCTCAACGCGACTGGCACTGCAACGCTGTCGATTACAATCGCCGCGAATCAGGCGCCGATCGCCTCAATCAGCACACCGACGAATAATTCTGCGTTTGTCAGTGGATCGAGCGTCACGTTCAGCGGCGCAGGAAGCGATGCGGAAGATGGAGCGCTGACCGGTGCCTCTCTCGTGTGGACAAGCAGCCTCGATGGACAGATCGGAACGGGCGCGTCGTTCACGACCAGCTCTCTCTCCCTCGGCACGCATGTCGTCACGCTCGTTGCGCACGATTCAAAGGGTGCATCCGGTGCGTCGTCCATAACGATTGTCATCACAGCACCGGCCAACGTTGCTCCGACGGCGACAATCACTGCGCCAGTGGCGAACCTGGTCGTCGCGCCTGGCACGAGCGTGACGTTCACGGGCTCGGCTACGGACGTCGAAGATGGTGCGCTGACTGGCGCGTCGCTTGTGTGGACGAGCAGCAGAGATGGTCAGATCGGGACTGGCACCTCATTCTCGACGAACAGTCTTTCTGCGGGCGTCCACTCCATTACGCTCACCGCACGCGATGCACAGAATGCGATCGGCACAGCAACGCGGACGGTCACGATCAACCGTCCACCGGTGGCGACCATCACGCTGCCCGAGAACTTCGGTTCTTTCGTGCAGGGCGCGAGCGTGAGCTTTGCCGGGTCAGGCATGGATCCGGACGATGGTGCACTTTCTGGCGCCTCGCTCGTGTGGTCGAGCAACCGTGATGGTCAAATCGGAACCGGGGCTGCGTTCTCGAAGACCAATCTCTCCGTCGGCACACACACCATCACGTTGACGGCGCGAGATGCACAGAATGCGACAGCGACCGCCTCTCGCATCATCTCGATCACTTCGAACAACCAACCCCCGGCCGCTCGCTTTACATCGAGTTGCACTCAGCTCCAGTGCGCCTTCAATGCAAGCACGTCGACGGACGACGTCGGCATTACACAGTACACGTGGACGTGGGGCGACGGCGGCAGCGCGAGCCTGGCGTCTCCGATCACCTCGCATGTGTATTCGGCCCCGGGGACGTACACCGTGACGTTGATGGTCACGGACACGAACAACGTGAAGCAGGGCGTCACCACGACCATCACGGTGCAGTAGCGGCGAAGAGGCGAGGCGAATTCATAGACTCCGGCCCTGTCGCTCCTGCGGTTGCAATACGTAGCAGGCTCATACGTTACGTTTGTTACCGTCAGACGTTCAGGCGAGTCTTCTGACCGAGTGTAGAAACCTCACGTAGCAGGCCCTTCAGCCGCGTCCGCTACGTCTCTCCTATTGCCGGACCACCTGCATGCGCAAACTCCTCCTGCCAGCCGCACTCGTGTGCGCGCTTGGCGCTTGCTCCGATGCTACATACGTTGCATCTCCTGTTACGCCGTTTGCCCCATCGGCGGCAGCACTCTCGAAGGCGGCCGCCGTAATTCCAGGACAGTACATCGTTCGATTTCGAACCGGCGCTCTGACGCCGCTTCAAAATGCGATGAGCGTGCAGCAAGTGTATGGCGGCGTCGTTGAGCGCGTGTATGCGTCGGCGCTCAATGGCGCCGTAATCCATCTGTCCGAAAGTGCCGCCGCTGCATTGCGTCTGGATCCACGCGTCGAGGCGATCGAGCAGGATCAGATCTTTACCGCGCAGACCGTCCAGAACAATCCGCCGTCGTGGGGACTCGATCGTATCGATCAGCGCAATCGTCCGCTCAGCGCCTCTTATTCGTACGGTCCGACTGGGAGCGGCGTCACCGCATACATCATCGATACGGGGATCAACTTCGCGCAGGCCGACTTCAATGGTCGTGCGTCAGGCGGCTTCGACGCGATCACTGCCGGCGGCAATGCGTCCGACTGCTATGGGCATGGGACGCACGTTGCCGGCACCGTTGGCTCGACGACATATGGTGTGGCCAAGGCGGTGAAGCTCGTCGCTGTTCGCGTGATGGACTGCGCTGGCAACGGATCGTCGAGCAGCGTGCTCGCGGGAATAGACTGGGTCACGCAGCACGCGGTGCGCCCCGCAGTGGCGAACATGAGTCTCGGCGGCGGATCATCGCTGATGATTGATCAGGCTGTCGAAGCATCCATCGCTGCAGGAATCACATACGCCGTTTCCGCTGGCAACAATACCACCGACGCCTGCACGCAGTCGCCCGCAAGTGCGCCTGACGCCATCACGGTCGGTGCAACGGACAACGCCGATGCCTTCGCGTACTTCTCCAACTACGGCAATTGCGTCGACATCAATGCGCCCGGCATGAACATCACGTCGCTCTGGATCGGCGCCAGCGGCGCGACGAACACTATCAGCGGCACATCGATGGCGACGCCGCATGTTGCCGGCGCGATTGCGCTGTTTCTGCAGAACAACCCGGCAGCAACGCCGGCACAGGTTCGTACGGCGCTCATATCAAACGCAACGCCGAGCGTTCTCTCTGGGGTTCCGGCTAGCACGCCGAATCTGTTGCTCTACACCGGCTTCCTCATCAACAGTGGGCCGATTGCGAAATTCACATCGAGCTGCGTTCTCCTCACCTGCAGCCTCGACGCGAGCACTTCATCCGCACTTCCAACCGCCACGTACGCCTGGACTTTCGGCGACGGATCGACAGCGGCTGGGACGACCGCCAGCCGCACGTATGCTGCAGCGGGCAGCTACGCGATCACGCTGAGCATTACGGACGCAAATGGTACGAACAGCGCAACGTCGAGCGTCGTCGTAACCGCGCCGGTGAATCAGCTGCCGACTGCAACGATCTCCACGCCGGCTGTCAGCGCCAGCTTCACTCCAGGTGCGAGCGTCAGCTTCTCTGGCGCCGGTACAGACCCCGAAGACGGCACACTCACGGGCGCGTCACTCGTCTGGGCGAGTAGCCTCAATGGCCAGATCGGAACGGGTACTGCTTTCGCAACGAGCGCTCTGATCGCTGGCACGCATACGATCACGCTGACGGCGAAGGACTCGAAAGGCGCGACGCGCAGTGCAACTCGCGTCATCGTCATTACCGCCGTCCCGGCGAATCAACCTCCTGTTGCAACCTTCTCGTACAACTGCAACACCGGCATCGTGCGCCAGTGCTCGATGAATGGAACGGCTTCGTCAGATGATCATGGTGTCGTGTCGTACCGCTGGGACTGGGGCAACGGTCGCAGCGAGACGCATTCGTACGGAACGTCGAAGAACACGTGGGCCACGGGCACCTATCTCGTGAAGCTTACTGTCACGGACGGCTCCGGGCTCACGTCCACCGTGACGCAATCCGTGACGATACCGTGAGGTAAGCAGAACATACTCCAGCCCGCTTTGTTGATACAAAGTTCATTGTTGCGTTGTTAACCATTCGGTGAGACATTCTGCGACGCGCGAAGCAGCGCTGTTTTGGGGCTCTTCCATCCCGCGCGGAGCCTCCCCCCCCAAGCCGGACTCATATACATGAGGAAATTGATTGTGCCCGCCGCGCTCGCGTGCGGGCTCGCCGCGTGTGCGGACGCCCCCTCCGCGCCACCCACCGCCGCTGCGCAATTGCATCCAGCAGCCGCCTCTTTCGGAAGAGCTGGTGATCCGATTCCCGGGCGCTACATCGTTCAGTTCAAGTCAGGCGGCGCTGATGCGGTCACCAACGCGAAGTACGTCGAGCGCACGGCCGGCGGCGTTACTTCGTACGTCTATACGAAAGTTCTGAACGGCGCTGCCATGCAGTTGGGCGACGATGCGGCGGCCGCGCTGCGTTCGGATCCGCGCGTCCTCTCTGTCGATCAGGATCAGACCGTCTCGATCAACACGACGCAGAACAACCCACCGTCGTGGGGACTCGACCGCATCGATCAGAAGAATCTGCCGTTGAGCAATTCGTACACCTACGGTCTCACCGGAGCTGGTGTCACCGCCTACATCCTTGACACGGGACTCAACTTCGCCCAGGCCGACTTCACTGGTCGCGCATCCGCGGGCATCGATGAGATCACGTCGGGCGGTGGTTCCGTTGACTGCAATGGTCACGGTACGCACACCGCTGGTACGGTTGGTTCCGCAACTTATGGCGTCGCGAAAGGCGTGAAGATCGTCGCCGTTCGTGTACTTGATTGCAACGGAAGCGGTAGCTTTGCCGGCGTCATCGCCGGCATCGATTGGGTCACCACCCACGCAACGCTTCCTGCCGTCGCGAGCATGAGCCTCGGCGGTTCCAATTTCGCTCCGCTCGACACGGCTGTGGCACACTCGATCGCCGCAGGCATCCCCTACGTCATCGCCGCCGGCAACAGCTCCGCGAACGCATGCACGGAATCGCCAGGCAACACACCGGGCGCCATCACAATCGGTGCGACCACCATTGCCGACGGCTTCGCATCGTTCTCTGATCGCGGACCGTGCGTCGCGCTCAATGCGCCAGGCGTGAACATCACATCGCTCTGGCTCGGTGCGAGCGGAACGACGAACACCATCAGCGGTACATCGATGGCAACGCCGCATGTCTCCGGCGTGGTCGCGATGTATTTGCAGGCGCATCCGACGGCAACGCCGGCGCAGGTGCGTGCCGCTGTGATTGCCGGCGCGACAGCGAATGTCATCAGCGGTGTTCCAGCCAGCACGCCAAATCTTCTGCTCAACATCGGATTCCTGAATAATGGAAACAATCAGGCACCGGTGGCGAGATTCACGATTACGTGCCCCACGCTGCACTGCAACGCGGACGGCTCTGCCTCCACGGACGACGTGGCCATCGTGTCGTACAAGTGGGACTGGGGCAACGGTCACAACGAGACGCACTCAGGTCCGACGGCATCGAATACATGGGCCACGCCCGGCACGTATAGCGTCACACTGACGGTCACCGACGGTGGTGGCTTGACGGGCTCGCTCACGAAGCAGGTCACGATTCCGAATGGAACGACGAATCAGCCGCCGACGGCATCCATCACCTCGCCGGCCAACGGCAGCAGCTTCGTCCAGGGCGCTTCTGTTTCGTTCGCTGGCTCCGGCACTGATCCGGAGGATGGTGCACTGACGGGCGCATCGCTCGTCTGGACGAGCAGCCTGGATGGTCAAATCGGAACGGGCGCGTCGTTCAATTCCAGCACGCTCTCCGTTGGCTCGCACACGATCACGCTTACCGCGACGGATTCGCATGGACTGACCGGCACGGCGACGAGGTCGATCACCATCACGGCGGGCAATCAGCCGCCGGTCGCAGCCTTCACGTTCAACTGCGGCGGCGCTGTTCCGCATCAGTGCTCGTTCGACGGAAGCACCTCGACCGACGACCACGGTGTCGTGTCGTACATGTGGGATTGGGGCAACGGGAAGACTGAGACGCACACCCGCACCACGTCCACGAACACCTGGGCGGCGGCAGGCAACGTCACGGTCAAGCTCACGGTTACGGACGCCGGTGGATTGACGAACACCAAGACCATGGTGATCGCCGTACCGTAACAGCGCCTCCGCCGAGTCTCACTCGGCGAATCGGCAGGGAAGTGCAACGGCGCGCCGAAATCAGGCGCGCCGTTCTCACTTTCACCCTCATTCTCGTTGAATCGAGAAAAGCACTGGTTTCGTCCGCATCTTTAAGTAGGTTTGGGGGTTGTGCAGAGAGTGCACGTACGGCTGGTGGAGCGGGGCACTACTGGCGGCGGCAACAGATAGCTCGAGATTCAGGCACCTTGCGTTACAGTGCTAATTTTGCCCCTGTAGCTCAGGTGGATAGAGCAGCGGTTTCCTAAACCGTTGGCCGGGTGTTCGAGTCACCCCAGGGGCACATGCCACTCGACCAGCGATTCCAATAACTTGTAAACTTATGACGCACCCGATTTCCGAGACCGGAACACCTTCATCGCAGCCCAGGGCCGAGAGCTTCGTCGATTGGTTTCACGTCAATTCGCGATGGATCACGATTGGCGCAATTGCTGTGGCCGTCGCGTTGTTCGTCGTCTGGTTCGTGGAGCGAACGAACCTCAATGAGACCATCAGCGCGGACAAGCAGCTCACGGTGGCGAAGCAGTCGCTGAATGCGGGGAACGCACCGCTTGCTGAAGCGGACCTCAAGAAGGTCGCGGACAAGTATGGCGACAAGTCCGCCGGAGCCGAAGCGGGCATGTTGCTGGCGACGCTTCGGATTGAACGGGGCGACTATGCGAACGCGCTGACCGGACTTCGCGAGCTCTCGGCAAAGGTTGGTGCGGGTCCGAACGCGGCGGGCATTCACGGTCTCATGGGCGACACGCAGGCGCAGCTCGAGAAGCCTGCCGATGCGGCAGTGGAGTACGAAAAGGCCGCCGCCGCGACTACGATGCCGAATGAGAAAACGTTTTGGCAGTCCAAGGCTGCGCGAGCATACCTCGGCGCCGGAAATACCGCGGCAGCGCGGAAGCTCTACGATTCACTAGCGGCTCTCACGGACAACGAGGCGGTGGCGACTGAAGCCCACGTCCGCCTTGGCGAAATGGCGACCGGCGGCAAGCCATAGTCGCGCAGAATCGTTCGTGATGTTGATGAGGGCGGGCATCACGACGATGTCCGCCCGTTTCTTTTTGTCGTTGGTCAGGCGGGCTGTTTGAGCGAAAGCTCAGATCCCGAGGCGTGAACGCGAGCTGCGAAGCGGGACTCGATTTGTGTGAATGCTGGTCGGGCTCGTGAGCGTGATCAATAGGGTGAGTGGAGATGGGAGTGGCGCCAGCGGATGCCGCCAGCGAAGCGCCAGCAGTATTCAGTTCGTCACCGTTATAGTTCGTATAAGATGTATTATGTAAACTAACACTGGTGGATAACTGTGGAGAACTACGCCCGCCGCCCATCACGCGCACCAGCAAATCGTTCCTGTATCATCTGTTAGGCTGCTGATCTCACCCTCTCTCGCACGCAGAATCGTCCGCGCTGAGATCGTTCGACCGATGTCGAAGATCAAGAGTGGCTTGCGATATCGCTGTCGCCTTCGCTTCCGCCATCGTCGGTAACGAGCAACCTACAGCTCGCCGAACTGGCCTTGGAAGACGATCCTCGCCTCTCCTGCCAGCGACGGAAGCCATCCTTCCTGGGCTCGCTGCAGGCGCACTCGGAGAATTCGTCCCGACTTGGTTGTGAGCGCCACCCGATCGACAGCCTCGCCCGATTCAGCAAGCAGAATCGCCGTAGCGACAGATCCCGTACCGCAGGCCAGCGTTTCGCCTTCCACTCCCCGCTCGTACGTCCGGATGCGCCACCCGCCTGAGCGATCAGGAGACACGAAGTTGACATTGGCGCCGGCCGGCAACGACGACTCATGACGGAGCGGCCGTCCGCGACCGACAACATCCACGGTAGACACGTCATCGACCCGGACGACGAGATGCGGTACGCCGGCCAATGCGAAGCCAATCCAGTGCTCGCCAGTCTCCAGCCGAAATGGCATGCGCGCACGGATGTCGACGACCGGCTGCAAGTCCACCTCGGGGGTGTCGTCGAGGAGGCGAATGCCGAGGATTCCGGCGTCAGTCTCCATCCTGAACTCCCTTCCGGGGCCGCGCAGGATGCCCAGTTCGTACGCGAGACGCGTCGAACAGAGCGATGCGTTGCCGCACAGGTCCGCGCGTGATCCGTCGCTGTTGAGGTACGTCATCCGGAAGTTCGCGGTGCGCGACGGCTCCAGGAATACGATGCCATCGGCGCCGACGCCGGTGGCGCGCGCACAGATCACCTGTACGGTCCTTGGCTCCGTGAGGCCATTACCGGGCTCGTCGGTGGCGTCCACGACCACGAAGTCGTTCCCCGAGCCGCTCATCTTGTAGAAAGTGCGTCCCGTTGGCAGCATTCAGACGGCTCCTGTCATTGCCCACCAGCGAAGGCGCCAGACCATCCAGACCGCCTCGCGGACGATCTTATTGGACATCTTGCTCGTCCCTTCCGAGCGATCCACGAACACGATAGGAATCTCGGCGATTCGGAAGTGCTTTTTCCATGCGCGGAAGCTCATCTCGATCTGGAAGGCGTAACCGTTTGACCGGACATGTTCCAGGTCGATCGCCTCGAGGACAGATCTGCGAAAGCACTTGAACCCACCTGTCGCATCCCAAAGCTGCAGACCAGTTACGCCCCTGGCGTAAATGTTCGCGCAGTAGCTGAGGATGAGCCGAGTGATCGGCCAGTTGACGACTGTTACGCGGCCGTGTTGATAGCGGGAGCCCAGTACCAGGTCCGCATTTTCGATGGCGGCGAGAAACTGCGGCAGGTGGATCGGGTCGTGCGAGAAGTCGGCGTCCATCTCGAGGATGTAGGCATAGTCGCGGGCCAGAGCCCACTTGAAGCCCGCGAGATACGCAGTGCCCAGCCCCATCTTCTTTTCGCGATGAAGGATGTGGACGCGTGGGTTTCTCGCCGCAATGGCGTCGACGACGGCACCGGTGCCGTCGGGTGAGCCGTCATCGACGATCAGCATGTCGATGCGCTCGTCCTGCGCGAGCACTCGATCGATCAGCCGCTCGATATTCTCCCGCTCATTGTACGTCGGGACAATGACCAGAGCGCGCTCAGGCAAGGCTGTGCCTCCGGTCCGTCAGTACGCCGCCAACGAGCGCTACGGCGGCGAGAAGCAGTGCGACGAGAGTGACAATCTTTCCGGTGTCTACCGCAGTATCGTGGAACGTCAACTCAACGGTACGCGACCCCGCCGGAAGTTGCACGCCGATGAGGTTGTAGTCTGCGCGAAAGGTTGGCTGCGGCAGACCGTCCACGGTCGCTCGCCAGCCAGGATAGTAGTTCTCGGATACCACAAGCGCAGCGTCCTTGGGCACAGGCGCGCTGAGAGCAATGGTGGCGTGCCCGGGTGAGAAATTGGAAGTCGTGGTCTTGATCGCGAGCGGCGCTGGAGGCGTGGTGATCGGCGAAACATGAAGCGGCGACGTATCGCTCACGACGGCGAGTCGCGTCGGGTCGAAGCGCGGATCGAGAATGGCGTGCAGGATATCGTCGTCAGATGCCTTCGTGATGCCGGCTGCTACCCATGCATAAGGATTGTCGCCGGGCAATCGGTATAGATAGACGGTCGAGCCCGCGGAATTCCTGACTGGCCCGACGAGCAGCTTTACCTGCGTGTCTGCCACTGCGGCGTTCGTATAGAGGTAGCGCGCGTTCTCGTGTCTCCAGAACATCGGCGACAGCGTAACCGGCGCTCCGTTGGACGATCGCAGCTCGATCACTTTGTCATAGCGGCCGAGCTCATTGCCATGATAGCCACTGACGGAGCGGATCCCATGGACCATCAAGCCCGTACCTCGGCCTTCGCGGTCCGTACCGTAATACGGGTCGGGACTTTCAAGGCCGGAGTCCACAAGTGCGCGCACCACGACGCGGCCTGGTTGTGCCTCGTGCTTGAGAAACTCTACTGCGGGGTCGCTGGCATACAGTACATGCGCCGGCGGTGAGAACAGCCAGTACAGTCGTGCGATTGACCATTCGTCTGCGCCAATGATGAGGATCAATCCGATGCTCAGTGCGCGCAATGGTATGGAGCCGCGTTGGTAGCCAACGATTCCCGCCACGGCCAGCGCCAGGAAGATGAAGCTACGCCATGCGCCAATCGTCACATCGGTGCTGTTCGACTTCGCCACTTGCTCAGCGATTTGAGGCACGGCGTCCTGACCGTAGTTCTGTATCGCCGCAATCCTGCTGGCATACGGCGCCGCCTCCACTCGTGCCAGATTCGTCAGCGCGCCCGTTGATGCGAGGAGTGCCACAACCGCACCGAATCCAGCCCACGCATACAGCACCTTCATGTTCACTTCGCGCGCGAGCACTCGTTCGGTGCCCAGCGCCGCAAGTACGCTCAACGCAAATGAAAAGACATAGAGCACTGTGCTCGGCGCGCGGAAAAACTTCGTGCCGGGCACCAGCGCGTATATCAAATGGAAGAATGGTGTGCTGCCGCCCAGCATCCAGAGAAACGCAATGACCAGCGCACCAACCCAGAACCGACGGAAACGTTTCCGCGCATCGCCGCCAAAGGCGGCGGTCGCGAGCAGCATCACCGGACCGCCGATGTACTCGCTGTGCAGGTGTATCCCGTTCGGACCCCAATATTTGTCGAGGATGCCGGTGAACTGCGGCAGGTAGAGATTGATCAGCTCGACGACCGGAAAGGAGAACGACGTCGCATACGCGTAATCACGTCCGACGCGCGGGGACCACGCGACGTACTCGCGAACGGGCAGGAACTGAATGGCGCCAATCGCCATGCCGACGACGACCGCCGCAAGCGCGAATGCGAGTCGTCGGACGCCTGTCCGGCGATCGATGGGGGCACCGATGGCATCAGCTCCCAACGCGAGAAAGAGTGCGAACGACCCAGAGGTGAGCAGCAGATACTGCAGCAACTGCGGGTGTGGACTCAACACGGCAAGTCCGACAGTGAGCGCGAACGCGCCCCACGCCCACATGCGACCGTCGCGAACACCGCGCACGAGCATCCACAGTGCGAGCGGGAGTAGCGCGCTGACGAAGAGCTTACCGTCGTGACCCGGCGACGCGTAGGACGCGATGGGCCCCGACAACATGTACGCGAGACCACCGACAACCGACGCGATGAAGCCAAGCCCCCACGCGCGAAGAAAGCCGTAGGTGAAGAGGCCGGCCAGGAACAGGTGGATGATGAACCCCCACGTCATTCCCGCGTCTGTGCCAATCAGCAAGCGGAGCAGCGCTGTTGGATAGAAAATGTCACCGTGCATGGCGGCGATGTATGGCAAGCCGCCGAACATGTACGGATTCCAGTGCGGTATCGACTGCCCCACGCGCAGCGCCTGCGCCGCGAAATCACGGAATGCGTAACCGGCGATGTATTGATCGCTGCGCGGATTGACGAGGAACTGGCCACTCAGCGCTGGATACGCCAGTGCGAGCGTGGCCAGCGCGTAGATCAGCGCGGCGTAACCCATTGCAAAGCGCGGCGCCGAAACGAGAGGCGCCGCGGAAGTTCTGTCAGGACGGGACATCCGAAGGGTCGGTAGTCAGCGAGCGGCGGCGCGCCCTATGGTGCGCCCAGAAAAGGAAACCTGGTGTGACTTCCAGCAGCGTGAGCCAGACGCGTGAGACAATGGTGATGAGTGCTGCCTGGGGTGCGGTGGCCAGCGCGGCAGTGACGAGCACCTGCTTCATTACGAACTCCCGCACACCAATACCCGCCGGAGCGAAGAACGCAAGATAACCGAACAGATACGACAGGGTGTAAGCTGCGACGTACTCGAGATAGCCGCCAGTCGCGTGACCGAGTACGCCGACCACCAGCAACTGAAACGCTGCGCCGTACAGCAGCCATGCGATTACGTTGCCCAGCAATGCATAGACAACCGCGCGTGCCGGGAGCGTTGTCTGCAACGGACGACGCGCCAGACGCGCCGCGAGCGGTGCGAGCCTCGGCACAATTGCTGGAGCGAGCATGAGTGCCCCTCCAGCGACGACGACGATGATCGTCGCAAGTCCACTCCATCCAGGCCTCGTTCGCTCGAGGAGCGAACGACCGCTGAGCAATGCAACGACGAAACCCGCGAGAACGTTGACGAGCGTGCCGAGGATTGCCGAGCCCGAGGCAGCGATGGGGGAAATGCCGAGCTCGCGCGACATCGCGCTCATCGCTCCGACCTGCCAGATCTTTCCCGGCACATACTTTCCGAGGCTGGACACGCTCCAGATTCGTGCGGCGCTCCAGAACGGAAGCCGCGCGCCCCAACACGCCAGCACGCTGCGCCACGTCTGAACGAGTATCGCATGCGTGACGAGAAACAGAGAACCTGAAAGCGCGATCATGCCCCAACGGGGGTGCTCGGGCAGTGGTTGAGTTTGGAGGTCGCGCAGCCCCTGCCCCAGATTTCTGCCGACGTAGACGATCACCACCGCGGCCGCGAGCCAACCCGCGACTCGCAGCAGCGCGTTACGGTGCGTGTTGCTCAACTGCGGCTCTGTAGATGTCCGCATACCGTCGCGCGACCGACTCTGGTGCGAAGGTCGCCAGTGCGTGAAGTCGTCCCGCCTTGCCGAGTGTTGCACCGAGGTCGTCGCGCTCGAGAAGTGAACGCAGTGCAGCGGCAAGAGCGCCCGCACTCTGTTCGCGGACAAGAATGCCCGTGCGGTCGTGCTGGACCACGTCCGGTAGTCCGCCCGAGTCGAACGCCACGACCGGTGTTTCGCACAGCTGCGCTTCGACTGCGACGAGTCCGAGTCCCTCTTCAGCGGATGGAACAACGAGTGCGAGGGCGCGCTGATACATCGCAGGCAGCTCGAACTGCTTGAGGGAGCCATGAAAGCGTATGCGATCGCCAACGTCGCGCTCGATGGCGCGCTCTTCCAGCTCGCGCCGATCGGGACCATCGCCAACGATGTCGAGCCCGACATCGAGAGGAAGCGCAGCGAGTGCGTCGATGAGCAGATCGATTCCTTTTTGCCGCATGAGTCGCCCAACGAACAGCAGACGCCGCGTGCGAACCGTTTGCGGCGCGACGTCGAACAGCTCCGTCGCAACGGGCATCGGCGCAACGAGAGGCGACTTCATGCTCACTACGCGCTGCGCTTCTTCCGCGAGCCAACGCGAGACCGCGGTGACTGATTCGGAATTCTTCATCACATGGCGAAACGCGGGACGCGATACCGGAATGTTGCGCGCCATGCGCACGTCGGTGCCGTGCAGTGTTGTCACGAGTGGAATGTGTCCCATACGCGCGACCCACGTGGCCGCAAGGCCATTGGGAAACCACCAGTGCGCGTGGACGACGTCCGGCTGAAACTCGCGTCGCGCGCGAACGCCAGCCTGAAACTCCGCGCCGAGAAACCCGACGAGCGTGACGCGCGCACTCCACGAGTCACGCACCTGCGCGGCCATGTTGCCGCCATATGCGAGCGTCTCGAACTGGCGCGGCGCATAGCGAAACCTGTCGACCTGAATGCCTCCCAGCGATTCGCTGGATTGCAGGCCCGTCGCCGAAGGAGCAACGACGCGCACGGACACATTTTCCAACGCCAGCGCACGCGCGAGACGCAGCACGAATGAACCCGCAGCGTCCCCGTCTTCGCGCGGGAACGAGTGCGTCAGAAAAAGAACGTTCATCTCACTACGCGTCGCCGGAACGCTCGGCCCGTACTTCATCGAGCTGGCGACGGAGCTCGCGCAGCTCGGCGCGCTGTCCGGCAATCTGCTCGCCCAGTAAGCCCGTGGCGAAGAGAATGCTTCCGAGTATGAGGCAGGTTTGAACGATCGTCCACACGGGACGAATTCCTTCTCCGGTGACGGCAAGAACCAGCAACGCAACAACACCAGAAAGAAGGCCAAGCGTGAACAGGCCAGCACCCAGCATCCCGAACAGCAACAACGGCTTCTTGCCGAACTTGAGCTCGAACCATACCGACAGCATGTCGAGCACGCCGATCGGAATGCGCGACAAGCCGAACTTCGACTTGCCTGCATGGCGAGGATACAGCGGAACCGGAATCTCCGTGACGGTGAACCCCTGCTCCGCCGCGATGACGATCATGAAACGATGCCAGTCTGGCCGCACAGGCAGCGCGTCCATGATCTCGCGACGATACGCCTTCACGGAGTTGAGATCCTTCACCGGCACGTTGAAGAGTGCGCGGCTCAATCCGTTGTAGATATTGGAGACGAATGCTTTCTCGTACTTTCCTTCCTTGAATCCCGTGACCATGTCGGCACGATCATCGAGGATTGGTCGGACGAGACGCGGAATGTCCTCCGGCTTGAACTGGAGATCGGCGGGATAGAACACGAGAATCGGACCACTCGAGTTCAAATATCCCGTACGCAACGCGTCGGCGATGCCACGCTTCGAGCGATGCCGGACGGCCTTCAGAAAGGAATATTGCGTTGCGAGCCGCTGAAGCACTTCCCAGCTATCGTCCACCGATCCGTCATCGATGACGACGACCTCATAGCGCGTGTCGGGATCGGCAGCGAATGCTTCCGCGGCCAGCTCCATGAACGGAATGAGATTGTCCGCCTCGTCCTTTGCAGGGACCAGGACGGAGACGTCCGCGCTGGTCTGGCGACGGGCGACGAACGGCTTGGCTTCTCCCAAGCGTTCGTCCGTCATCATACTCGCTTGCGCATGCGCGCCGACAGCACGCCGAGTTGATCGCGGTACTTCGCGACGGTGCGACGAGCGATCTGCACTCCGGTTTCCTTCAGGATGTTGACGATCGCCTGATCGGTAAGCGGATGCTTCGGATTCTCTTCCGACACGAGCTTCTGGATCTGCGCCTTGATGCCGCGCGCCGACACGTCTTCACCAGCGGTGGTGGAGAGACCTGACGAGAAAAAGAACTTGAGCGGAAGCACACCACGCGGCGTCTGTACGAACTTCTCGTTCGTCACGCGACTCACGGTGCTCTCGTGCATGCTGATGACTTCCGCCACTTCGCGCAGTGTGAGGGGCTTGAGGTACTGCACGCCTTTCTCGAAGAACTCACGCTGACGGTCGACGATGTAGTTCATGACCTTGAGCATCGTCTGGCGACGCTGCTCGATGGCCTGAATCATCCAGTTGGCCGAGTTGAGCTTGTTGGAGATGAACTCCTTGTTCTCGCCGTCGAACTTCTTCTTGTCCCGCGCGATCTCCTGATACGCCTTGCTCAACTTGAGGCGCGGAAGATTGGCGTCGTTGAGGAAGACGTGATACTTGCCGTCGATCTTGTCGACGATGAGATCGGGAATGATGTAGTTGTCGCTGGCGTCGCTGTACACGAGCCCCGGTTTGGGATCGAGCTTCGCGATCTCGTCGGCGGCCTTCTGCACATCGACTGGGCTGATGCCAAAGCGCTTCGAGATCTCGCTCCAGCGATGTGCGATGAGCTCATCGAAGCAGTCGCGTACGAGACGATATGGCACCGAATGCTCGAGCCCCGCTTCGCCGAGCTGTAACATCAGGCACTCGCGAAGATCGCGCGCACCGACGCCGGGCGGATCGAGACTCTGGATGATGCGCAGCATCTCTTCCGCTTCCGCCATGGTGTACAGCGGCAGATCACTGACTTCGCGCTCCGATTCCTCGGCCACCTTCGCGACGCTTTCGTTCACACCGTCGACGATGCGCTCGAGGCCGCACGCGAGATAGCCGTCCTCGTTCACGTTGCCGATGAATTCGTCGGCGAGATACATCTGGCGGCCGTTGAGATCGAGCAGCGAGACCTGGTCGCGCAGGTGATCGGCGAGGTCGCGTGTGTCGACGGTAACAGGCTCGTAGTACTCGCGCTCCTCGTGCTCCTCGCGGCGCCCGCCCGCGTCGAAGCCGTCGAGCAGGATTTCCTCCCAGTCGATCTCCCCCTTCTCTTCCTTCTCCGCCTCTGTTTCCGGATTGGTCTCTTCCTGCTGTTCGACGCCCTCTTCGTCGTCCTCTTCGTCCGGCTCGATCATGTCGAGGAACGGATTGTTGAGGAGCTCCTGCTTGAGGTGGTTCTGGAGGTCGAGCAGGGGCATGTACAACAGATCCATCGCCTGATACAGGCGTGGATTGATCTTCAGCTCCTGCTTGAGCTGCGTATGCTGGCCGAGGCCCGGTCTCATTCGCCGTCTCCCTGCAGCTCTCGCTCGAACCTGGCGCGGAGGCGCGCCGAGAGGGTCGGACCGAGGTAGCGCTCGGCGACAGTGTCATCGTACACGAGCTCGCGCACCGTGCCGGAGACCTGCACCTTTCCGTCGAACATGATGTACGCGCGGTCAACGATGTCCAGAGTCTGCTCCACGTTGTGATCGCTGATCAATACGCCGATGCCGCGTGTGCGCAAGTTGGCGACGATGGTTTGAATGTCGTGAACGGCGATCGGATCGACTCCGGCGAATGGCTCGTCGAGCATCATGAACTTTGGTTCTGTCACCAGTGCCCGGGTGATTTCAAGCCGACGTCGTTCTCCGCCCGACAGCTGGTACGCCTTACTGTGTCTCAGGTGCTTGATGCTCAGTTCGTCCAGCAGCGTCTCGAGGCGAGCCAACCGCTGGTCCTTCGAGAGCGGCAGGGTTTCCAGGATGGCAACGATGTTGTCCTCGACGGAGAGCTTCCGGAAGATGGACGGTTCCTGCGAGAGGTAACCGATACCCTTCCTCGACCGCTGGTACATCGGCATCGAGGTGATGTCGGCACCGTCCAGCAGGATGCGTCCGTTGAGTGGCTGGACAAGTCCCACGATCATGTAGAACGTGGTGGTTTTTCCAGCCCCATTCGGACCCAGCAGTCCAACAATCTCTCCCTGTTGCAAGCGGAAGGCCACGTCATTTACGACGCGGCGCTTGCGGTAGATCTTGGAGAGTCCTTTCGCCTCGAGCACGCTTCCGGCGGCGGCTGAGGGGGCCGGTAAGGCGGAGCGTCCATCGCGCGCTGTGGAATACTCGCCGGTGTGCCTGAGGACGTCGGCCACCTCGTCGCGCATGCCGCTCACTTCGGCCCACAGCGTCGGTGCGATGCGCAGTCGAGCGTTGGGCTCGAGGATACCACCGGCGGGGAGCGACACCACATCTTCGGACACGAGCCGCGGCAGCACGGAGGTCGCCAGATGCGAGCGCACCTGATCCATGCTGAGCTCACCCGCTTCGCGTTCGGCGTCGCGCCCTGCGGCGCGTTGGGCCGACAGGTGATCGCCGCGATAAATCACGGCGACGTCATCGAGCTTCGCGAGTCCGTCGACGTCGGCCGCCATGATGATGGCATGGAGGGCCAGCGCGGTCGAGCGGTCGCCACGCGCGAGGCGATCTACCAGCGCTTGGATGCGTGGCGAGTTGATGGGGCCGGTCATCGGGGCTTGACCGGGATGGCGGGAGTGGGCGTGGCCGGCTTTGGAGTCGGCGCTGGCGTATTGCCGGGTGGCTTCGAGCCAGGTGGCGCCTTCTTAGTCGAGTCCGAGTTGGGCTCGATGAGGACACCGCCGGATTTCACTTCGACAAGCACGGTCTTCACCTTCGCCGAATCGAAGTTGACGGTGATACGGTGACCGGTCACGTAGTTGATCGCAGGCTGTCGCAGTGAGGTGTCCTGCGGGGCAAGATGTTGATACGACGTTGCGTGGCCGACAGCGATAAGGAGGCGAATGCGTGGCTTACTGACGGTGTCCTTCGCCGGAATTGAATCGAAGTAGGCGTAGATGGTGTCGCCGGTAAGGCGGTCCTTCTCGGTCGTATGGAACTTGGTGGTGTCCGGCGTGCCCTCGGCGACGGCATTCCGAATTGCGTGCATCTCCCGAACGTGCTGGCCGGGCATGATGACGTCGATGGAATCGGCGACGATGTCCTGCGCCGGCGAGGTGGCGTGCGAGCGGGACTTTCCCCACGACGTGGCGCGCTGGAGGAGGTCGTCGGTGACGCGCAGGTCGATGGTGTCGGACTTGAGGCGGAGGTCTTCGCTCGTTGCTTCCGCGGCGCTCTTGGACAGTACGCGCTCGAGCTTCTTGCGGCGCGAGAGGAGGTCGATCGTCTCGCCGACCAAGGTAAAGGGGCGGCCCTTTGTGCCGGTGATCTTTGGCTTTCGCATGAGGCGAAGTATGCCGGTGGCATTGTCGAGATAGAGCGAGTCGCCCACTGCGGTGAGCTCAGGCCGGACGACGACGACTTCGCCCGAGGAGGCGACGACGCTGTCGCCTTCGAGCCACACGGTGTTGCCTGTGACGGTTGCGGGGGGCTGCGGCTTTCCCTGGGGATCCTTTTCGAGGAGCGTGATCGTTGGCCGTCCGATGGCGATGCCTCGCTGAACGGGGCGCACTTTCGGAATGATCTTGAAAAACTCGAGCGAACTTCCCTTCAGCGTCGAGCCGCTTGGCAGTTTCGCGTCGACGTTCGAGAAGGCGAGCACGCGTTCGTCGCGCTGAAAATACGTGAGGTAGTCCGACTTCAGGGTCAGGCGCGGTTCCTTGTAGTCCACATGACCCACGAAGTACGAACGGCCTTCGTCTCCATATTGTTCGAGGCTGTCGGACCGAAGCACCATCTTCTGCGATGGGCATCTCGCAATCACGCCGCCACCAATGAAGCTGTTGTATTGCGCACTCGGCAACCTTACAAGCTGAAGGTGCGCCGTTGGAATCTGATCAAACTGAAATTGACAGCGCCCTTTTGGCGCCGGCGCATCCTGCGATGACGCGAGCCCGCTCATCGTCAGCAGGCATACGCCTATGCGAATGAATAGGCCCTTCATTGTGACGGCAGGGTGAAGCTACCCTTTGCACCAAGTGCCTTGAGCACTGTCATGTGGGTAAGCTGCGGATCGGCTTTGAAGCCGATCCCCACAAGAGTCTTTCCAGGTTGAACGAGCGTGAAGGACGTATCACTCGACACTTCATTCAACCCCTGCATGTACTTGAGCTGCGGCGTCGTGAGTCGCTTGCCGTCGTTCGTCACAATCACGACGTGGCCGAACCCCTCGAGCATCTGCTGACGAAGATTGTATTTGCCCCGATCCGCGCTCATTACGCCGTCCTTCGCGCCGGTCGACGTATTGAATGTGCTCCGTACCTTTCGCAGATCGAAGCGGGTGTTCTCGTCGAAGATGTACGCGGTGTCGGCGAACAGCTCGCCATGCTGCACGCCCTTGTCGGTAAGCAGAAAGTGAATGTTGAACATCACCTGCTCCGCGCTATCGGCGAGCGACGATGTCGTCGCGACGGGGGGCGCAGCGCCCTTGCTGTTGCATCCGCTGCCGGCCGCGACACTCGCAATGGCGAGAACCATTATCACAAGACGACGCATCACGCGACCCGCGCGCGAAGGAGATCGTGAAGATGCACTACGCCAACCAGCCGATCGTCCGCACCGAGCACCGGCATCGCCATGACGCCGAACGACTCCATGCGAAAGGCGACCGCGCTCGCCAGCTCACCTGCCCTGGCACTTCGCGGCGTCCGCGTCATGATCCGCTCGACCTTCTCGGACAACACATCGTTCTCGTGTTCCATCAATCGCGTCAAGTCTCCTGCGGTGAGTACGCCATGCAACGTCCGGTCGGCGTCGGCCACGAGTACGATGCCACGCTGCTCGGCCAACACGACGACCGCCTGTCGCAGCGTACTGCCCAGCGGCAATGCTGGCAGCGGTTCGACAATCATGATTTCATCCACTCGCGTTACCAGACGACGACCGAGGGCACCGCCAGGATGCAGACGCGCGAAATCCTCGCGCCGAAATCCCTTGTGCTCGAGCAGCGTGACCGCGAGCGCATCGCCAAGCGCAAGCGCCGCCGTCGTGCTCGTCGTGGGCGCGAGATCATGCGGGCACGCCTCTTCGCGTACCCATGCATCGAGTGCGACGTCGCACAGCCGCGCCAACGCGGAGCCCATCTCCCCCGTTATGGCGACGGTCCGTACACCGAGACCCTGCAGATGTTCGAGGAGGCCTAACAGCTCATCGGATTCGCCGGACTTGGAGATAAGGATCGCCACGTCTTCCGGACCGACGATTCCGAGATCGCCGTGCACGCTGTCCATCGGATGCAGGAACACGGCGGGCGTTCCCGTCGACGTCAGCGTCGCGGCAATCTTTCGTCCGACGAGCCCCGACTTGCCGACGCCAGTGACGATGACTCGCCCCTTCGTATTCGCGAGGATGGTAACGGCGTCAGCGAACGACTGGCCGAGACGCTCTTCGACGAGAGCGAGCGCCTCGCGCTCGAGACGGAGCACAGAGCGTCCGCGCTCGATGATGAGATCAGCGTTCACGCCCTCGGCTCCGTCATCGAGAGCGAGCGCTCTTCCACATAACGCCCCGTCACAGCTTCCCATTCACCGCGTGCTGTTAGCAGTGCCTCGGCAAACTCGCGCACGGCACCCCGGCCGCCCTCGCGCGTCAGCTGTGTCGTGCACACGGCCTTCACTTCCGGCACAGCGTTGCCAACAGCAACCGGCAGTCCGACAAGGCGCAACACTGCCATGTCGGGAAAGTCATCGCCAATGAAGGCGGCGTCGGATGGACGTATGCCGTGCTTGTCCAACATCTTCAGAAACGCGGGAAGCTTCTGCGCGTTCGGATCCTGCGCGAGGTCCACGATGTTCAACTCCATCGCGCGAAGGCGAACGCTCTCGGACACACGACCTGTGATGATCGCGACGCGAAGTCCCGCCTTCTGCATCAGGTAGATGCCGAGTCCATCCTGAATGTCGTAACGCTTGAACTCCATCGGGCGTCCGTCGACGGCACCGAGATAGATGCCGCCGTCGGTAAGAACACCGTCGACGTCGAGCACGACGAGCCGTATAGCGCGTGCAAGTGCGGGATCAATCATCCGCGTGCTGTCTCCCACACATTTACGGCGCGACGAATCAACTCGTCGAGCTTGTCGAGCGGAATCATGTTCGGGCCGTCACTTGGCGCATGCTCGGGATCGGGATGCGTCTCCATGAAGAGGCCGTCCACGCCGACAGCGCACGCAGCCATCGTGAGCGGCGGAATGAACTCGCGCGCGCCACCACTCGTGCCGCCCTCACCGCGTCCGGGTTGCTGTACGCTGTGCGTCGCGTCGAAAATGACGGGGGTGTCGCACGCGGCGCTCATGCGAGGTATCGCGCGAAAATCCACGACGAGGTCGCCGTAGCCAAAGAAAGTGCCTCGCTCCGTCGCGGCGACTTCCCCGTTGCCTTTGTGTCCCGCGTCGCGATATCCCTCGCGAACCTTCGCGACGGCGCCGCGCATTCCCTCGGGATGCATCCACTGTCCCTTTTTTACGTTCACCGGCTTTCCGGTCGCACCAGCGGCGACGAGCAGGTCGGTCTGCCGCGACAGAAACGCGGGAATCTGCAAAACGTCTGCGACGTCACCAGCGGCTGCGCACTGATCGGGAAGGTGCACGTCGGTGAGAATGGGAAGTCCGGTTGCCTGACGAACACGATCGAGCGCGGCGAGCCCCTCATGCAGACCTGGGCCGCGGAAGGCGCCCGCATTGGAACGGTTTGCCTTGTCGAAGCTCGCCTTGAAGATGATGCCGCCTGGCACATGCTCCGCGAGCCGCGCGAGATGTTCGGCAACGCGCAGATTCAACGCGTCGTCCTCGAGCACGCACGGACCCGCGATCAGAAAGAGCGCATTGCGACGAAAGCGAACAGCCGTCATGAACGCGCCGGCGCAGCGATCGAGGACGCCGAGCGCACGTTCGCCTTCCGTTGCTTCGCCGAGGCCGATGCGGCAACGAAGCCGGCGAAGAGTGGATGCGGACGTGTGGGACGCGACTGCAACTCTGGATGGAACTGACAGCCGATGAAGTAGGGATGCGCCGGGAATTCGATGATCTCCACGAGCTGCCCGTCGGGCGACAGGCCGCTGAGGCGCAGGCCGTGCTCGACGAACATATCGCGATACTGATTCGCAACTTCATAGCGATGACGGTGACGCTCGCTCACTTCAGCGACGCCATACACCTCCGCGGCGCGCGAGCCGCGCGCGAGACGACATGGATACGCACCAAGGCGCATCGTGCCGCCCATGTCAGTCACATGCTGCTGCGATTCCATGAGCGCGATGACGGCGTTGTCGCACTCGGGAGCGAACTCCGACGAATGACTGTCGTCGAGACCGCAGACGTTGCGCGCAAACTCGATGATCGCCGTCTGCATGCCGAGACAGATGCCGAAGAACGGAACAGCATTCTCGCGCGCGGCTCGAATGGCTTCAACCATGCCTTCAACTCCGCGTACACCGAAACCGCCGGGCACGAGCAACCCATCGTGCTGGGAGAGAATCTCCCGTGCCGTAGCTGCGTCGACGAAGCTATCGCTCGACATCCAGTCGATATCCACGCCGACATCGTTTGCGATGCCGCCGTGAATGAGCGCTTCCTGCACGCTCTTGTAGCTGTCCACGAAGTCGGTGTACTTGCCGACGACAGCGATGCGCACGCGCTCGTGCGGTGAGGTCACGCGCT
>JBDUCR010000097.1:0-2835 GCA_040003345.1 bacterium | reverse complement strand
CCGAGCCCGATCCACTCACGTCGCCCAGCCTTCGGTGACACGTTCATCAAGCCCTCCAGGACGTCGCACACGTCTCTGCTCGCGTGAATCCATTATGCTTCTGCACTTCTAGTCCGCGAGTTGCGCGCAACGTTACACCTGTCTCTTTTCTCCCCGAAGGCTCGCTCTGCCGCCTGAAAAGTTGCTCCTCGATGACGCACAGCTGATCGACGCGCTCAGACAGCGCGACGAATCGGCGTTCGTGCAGCTCGTCACCCGCTATCAGCACCATCTGCTTCGATTGGCAATGACGTACGAGCGCAGCCGGGCTGTCGCCGAGGAGATCGTGCAGGACGCGTGGCTCGGTGTGCTGCAGGGGCTCGAGACGTTCGAGAATCGCTCGTCGTTCAAGACGTGGTTGTTTCGTATCCTCGTCAATCGCGCACTCACACGCGCCGAGCGCGAAGGACGCACCATCCCCTTCTCGGCGCTCTCGAACGCGGCGTCAGAAGCCGCTGATCCGGCTGTGTCTGCCGATCGCTTTCTCGATGCGGATCATCCGGAATGGCCGAATCACTGGGCGTTGCCTCCCAGAAGCTGGGGCGCCAACCCGGAAGATGCGTTGTTGACCCGCGAGTCGCTCGACCTCATCGAGCAGGCGATCAACGCGTTGCCGCCTGCACAGCGTCAGGTCATCACCCTCCGCGACGTTGAAGGCTGGACCGCGGAGGAAGTGTGTAACATTCTGGAGATCAGCGAGACTAATCAGAGAGTGCTGCTTCATCGCGCGCGCAGCCGCGTGCGCGGAGCACTCGAGAGCTACTTCGACGCTGAGTAGGCCTATGACGACGCCCAATGTCCCCGAGCTGACGTGCAAGGAGTTGGTCGAGCTCGTGACAGACTATCTCGAGGAGGCGCTGTCGTCAGTGAACAAGCAGCGTTTCGATGAGCACCTGCGCGGATGTCCCTTCTGCCGGACATACCTCGATCAGATGCAGCACACCATTCGCACGTTGGGCAGCCTCCCGGAAGAGGCTATTCCGCCGGAGGGATTGGACGCGTTGCTCGCGCATTTCCGTCGCTGGCGGTGACCGCGATGGGTTGAGCCGAGTTGTGCAAATGCCGATTGTGATCCTGAGCGACGCACCATGTTCAGGATTGTGCACCTCTCGTAAGGAACTCTCGATGGCAATCCGTCGTTCGCTCGGGCTCGTTACACTTGCGTCGATCGCCGTCGGCGCGCCACTGCACGCGCAGGCAAGCTTCGACGTCGGCCCGCTCGTTGGGTACTACAGTCCGATTGGTCACTTCGATCCCGCGTCCGTCTACTCCACCGCACTCCCACAGACTCCGAGTGACTTGCGCGGCTTGGCACTCGGCGGCGATGCGCAGATGTGGTTTACGCGACGCCTCGGGCTGGACGTGCAGGCGGCAGTGTCGAACAGTACGATCGACGGTGGAGCTACGCCGTGCGCGTACTGTTCTTTGGCCGGACCATCGAGCGCTCAGCGTGTGCCGACGGCGGCGCAGGTCGTCATCGTCACCGCACAGGCACGTTACGACATCTCATACCGGCCGGAGACGTATCGTTTCTTCGTGAGCGGCGGAGCAGGAGTTGTTCGTCACGGCGGCGACGCATATGCTCGCTATGGCTCGCCGACCAGCCCCGCCGGCGCGTTCGGAATGGGCTTCAGCATTCCGGTTGTGAGTGGTTTCAATTTCTCTGCGGGCGCTTCGGCAATGCTCTATCCGTTCGATCTACCGATGCCGATGGAGCTGCGCGGCAATCCGGGCAGTCTTCAACACGGCTTTCAGACCGACGTACTCTTTCACGTCGGTCTGCACTGGGGACGTCAATAGCAATCGTCCGTACGCGACGAGCAGCGCCCTTATTTAGTCCTGCTCGAGCATCGCCGCGAACGCGTCAGACTTCACAGCACGGCCCAACGCATTGAAGGTTCCCTGCTCGGCCATCTCCCTGGCAGCCTCGAGGAAGCCGGTCCACGCAGTGCGAGCCAGCGATCCTCCGTTGCTGATCCGGCGAACCCCAAGCTGTTCGAGCTCGCTGAGCGTCGTGAAGCCTTCGCCGACGACCACGTTGATCGGCTTCGGCGCGAGCGCTTTGACCACGGCGCGGATGTCGTCTGCCGTGTGAATGCCGGGTGCAAACAGACAGTCCGCCCCTGCGTCCGCGTAGGCCGTGAGACGAGCGATCGTCTCAGAAAGATCAGGCTTGCCGACGATGAAGCCTTCTGAGCGACCGGTGAGAATGACGCCTGTTCCGCTCGCGTCGATCGCGCGCCGAGCTGCCTTGATGCGCTCGACAGCGAGAGAGAATTCGAACAGTGGCGACGACGATCGATCGCCGCGCGGCACCGAATCCTCGATGGAGAGTCCGGCGATTCCCGTCCGCGTCGCCGCGAGCACGTTTTCACCAACCTTGTCCGGCTCGACTGCGAATCCACCTTCGAAGTCTGCGTTGACGGGTATGTCCACGCTCGCGCTGACGTCGCGCAGATGTGCGAGCACTTCGTCGAGCGTGATGCTGCCGTCCATTCGGCCGATGGACCACGCGAAGCCCGCGCTCGAGGTAGCGATTGCCTTGAAGCCCATGTGCGCGAGCGCCCGAGCGCTCCCGGCGTTCCATGGGTTGGGCAGCATGAAGCAGCCGGACTCGTGGAGTCGCTGAAATTCGCGGACGCGATCGGATTGAGTAGTTGTAGTTGTCATGGCTGGAGAGATTATCTCATCTGGCCGCGACTGGGTACTGCCCCTCGGCCCGCATCGCGCCGTTCCGCTATTCCGCCCGCATCGGCGCTCCGCGCCTCGCTCTTCCGCTATCCGCCCGCATCGGCG
>JBDUCR010000048.1:0-2846 GCA_040003345.1 bacterium | reverse complement strand
GGCCAAATCCGCGACGTCGATGTGACGGGGCCACTTCCATGAAGATGTCGCCATACGGAGGATTGTAATGGCACAAAATACCACCAGTGGCAACGATCTCACCGCCGAATTCAAGTAGCCAGTCACCGACCGGCTCGACGGTGTGATCGAATATTCTGTGCTTGTCGGCCGGCGTGCCTTCGCGATAAATGACGCCCGCCGGCGAATGGGTGGCTGTGAAGCCGTCCTCAAAGAGCACGGTATCGCTACCGACATCGCGGCAATGGTCGAACAGCATCAACGTAAGGAGCCGGTCATTCGTCTGCGACTCCACGCGGATACTGTTGGTCGCATTCAGCAGGGACTGGAACAGACGGTCAGCCAGGAATCGCCGATCGGGAAGAACGTAAAACTCCTTGACGCAGTCCCGAACCTTGCCGTCCGCTGCCTTGGTGCTGCCGTAGCCTGCGATTTCGCCGTCGACTGAGACGAGATACGAATCGGTGATGCCACGCTCGTGATAGGAGTCGTGGACAATCTGGCACGCCATCTCTTGCCGGTACAACGCACGAAGTGACAGGATCGCCTCTAACGGGACGCGCCGCACATCCAGTTCCATAGGAATACCCGAAGCAGTACATGCAGATGAATCACGCCGAACCAGCGCACGGGATCGCGTCGTGCTAGCCATTTCCCGAGCTGACAACGAGAACGACTGGCAATACCGAACGTCAACCCAGGTTGAGTTGCGCCGATCAAATAGAGCGGCGTCTGAATCACGCGCAACCCACCTCGTCACCGAGCACCAGCGACTTGACACGTAGTACCACGCAGGTCAAATTGGTAACTGTATGGTTACCAATAACAGGCGACTCGATCGAACTTTTGGCGCCCTGGCCGACGGGACACGGCGCGCCATACTTGGCCGACTGATGCGTGGCGACGCAACGGTCGGTGAATTGGCCCAGCCCTTCCGCGTGTCTCGCCCCGCGATCTCCAAACACCTCCGCGTGCTCGAGCGCGCGGGTCTCGTTCGTCGCTCGCGAGAGGGACGCGTCAGTCGGTGCGCGCTCAACGCCGCCGCGATGCGAGACGCCGCCGAGTGGGTCGACAGGTACAGCGCATTCTGGACGGATCGGCTCGATGCGCTCGCGCGCTACGCGGAGCAGGCGCGGACATGATGGTCCACGCGCCGTCGGTTCGCGTGTCGCGCACGATCGCGGCAAAAGCAGACACGCTCTTCAGCGCCTGGACGGACCCGAGCAAGGTCGCGCAATGGTGGCGGCAAGAAGGCGCCGGCTGGAAATTTGCCGGAGCGTCGATCGACCTTCGCGTCGGAGGCGCGTATCGACTCGGCATGACAGATCCTGACGGCAAAACGCATGTCGCCGTCGGCGTCTATCGCGAGATCCTGCCTCCGATGCGGTTGGTGTTCACGTGGGATTGGGAGGATCCCGCCAATCGCGTCGGCGACACACTCGTCACGGTGGAATTCAAGGACGCCGGCCGCGACCGCACGGAAGTGGTGCTGCTTCACGAACGCTTCGCGGACGTCGCGCGAATGGGTCGACACGAGCAAGGATGGACGGAGTTACTCGAACTGCTGGCGCAATTCGCCGCCTGATCTGCGGTGATGTATGTCGGCACAACAGGGAGGAGACATGAGCACGAAAGACACGGTTCAGAAATACTTCGAGAGTCTCGCGAAGAAGCAGGGGTGGGAGGCAGTTTTCTCCGATGAGATGGTGTTCACGAGCTTCGTCAGTCCTGTAAAACGTGTGAGCGGAAAGGCGGCGTTCCTGGAATCGACGAAGCGCTTCTACTCCATGATCACTGCGTGCGAGGTCAGAGACCTCATCGTCGACGGGAACAAAGCCGTCGCGCTGACGCGCTATCAACTGCAGTCACCTGCGGGCGCCGGATTCGCCAGCGATGTAGCAGAAGTCTTTGACGTACGCGACGGCAAGATTGCTTCGCTCGACATCTTCTTCGACAGCTCTCCCTTTCCGAAGTAGGTCGCTCCTCACTCCGGATGCTTTACGCGCTGTCAGCAACGGTCGTCCGCGGGTGTCTCAGTCCGTCGCGCGCGCACCATGTGCGAGGAGCAAGCGGATGATCTCGGCCTGTTGCTCGCGTGCTTCGGGACTTCCGCTGCCACCGCGGCCGGTCGTCTGAATGGCAAGCTGCAACGGCGCCGATCCTCTTCCGTTCAGTCGATGGACGTCTGCGCCATGCTCGAGGAGCACGCGCACGGCGGCGGCGCACCGTGTTCGAACGGCGCGATGCAAGGGCACAACACCACTGCGATCGGCAGCGTTCGCATTCGCGCCGGCCGCCAACAGTTAGCCACGCCTCTTCTCCAGGAAGTATGCGATTCTTGAAAGCCTTCGCTCCGCTGCAAGGCGGTGCACCGTCTCGAAAAAATTCTGAAGTCCCTCGAAGCGTGCGTCGCCCTCGACTCTGATCAGTGCCTCCCTGTGGCGTTGACGTGCCTCGCGCCAGCGGCCAGCGATCAGAGCGGCATTACTGGTGACATCTTCCTGCTTCACGAGATGTAGACCCGCCTTCTCGATGCGCCGTTCGTTGACTCCCAGCGGCACGAACAGGAACGCGCCAATCGAGCTGCGTCGCGCCAACTCGCTATTCGTCACCGGCCCTGTCACGACGACAGGATCAGTGAAGATGGCTCGGCCACCGGTCCGAAGAAGGCGTTTCCACTCCTCCAGCACGCCGAGTCGATCCGTGAAGTGATTCATGGCGTCGATGCACGATAGCGCGTCAAATGACGCGTCTTCAAAGGGAAGACGAACACTTGCATCCGCTAGAATGAAACGCGCCCGATCAGAATGACCAGATTGGATCGCCGC
>JBDUCR010000235.1:0-2847 GCA_040003345.1 bacterium | reverse complement strand
ATTGTGCGCTTCGTCACGTTTGTGCGCTAGCGGCCCGAGCCTTGCGCTCGAAAGTCATGGCCGGCACCGCCAACGCCGGTTGAACTTTTCCGGAGCGCACATGAACTCCCGCGAGCTGGACTCTACTGGCCGTGTCATCGCAATTTCGGGCTCCACAGATCGGCGAGGTTTGTTGCAGGACGAGGAACGGCGCGCGTATTTCGCAACGATCGCGATTCTCGCGGACGCCGTGCAGGCGAAGGACCCGTACACGCACGGACACTGCGAACAGGTATCGCAGTATGCACGCGCAGCGGCCGAGCGGCTCCGATTGTCGGAGAGCGATCTGCGCGTGACGTGTTATGCCGCGCTGCTGCATGACGTCGGCAAGATCGGCGTGAGCGACGAGGTGCTCAACAAGCCTGGACCACTCCTTCCCGATGAGCGGAAACAGGTTGAAGCACACGTGCGCATCGGTCACGATCTGCTGACTGCGGTGCCTGCGCTGCGTGACGTCGCCGCCGCTGTCCTGTACCATCACGAGCGGTACGACGGCCATGGATATCCGGAGGGACTTTCCGGCGAGAAAATCCCGATGGCGTCGCGAATCGTGTCGGTGGTAGACGCGTATTGCGCGATGCTCGACGCGCGGAGCTACAAACCTGCGTACGCACCTGAGCGTGCGCGCGCCGAGCTGCTGCGCTGTTCAGGCACGCAGTTCGATCCGGTGGTCGTTACAGCGGTGCTCGATGCGATCGATGCGGTGGATGCCGACGCAACCGCGGGTCCGAGCTGGGACGCGCGCGCCGACGTGCCACCGCCGCTAAGCGATCTGACAGACTAACGCGCTGGCATGATGGTGACTTTCACTGGCGCATCGAGGCGCTGCGACATCTCGTCGAGGTAACGCCACCACGATTGTGGTGTGGGGAAGTCACCGCTGTCGGTCCAGCCGGCGCCGATGTAGTGCACAACCGGTTTGCCCGACGTGGCCTTGCTGACCGCGAGATAGTGGCCGTGGGCTTCTTTCCAGTCGCTCACGGCCGCGCGTGGCAGCAACACGGCGGTGCCCATCTCTCCGTGTCCGCCGCTCTTCGGAGCAACGGGTCCCCAGCCGGTGACCCACGCCCACGGATAGTTCTTGCTCATGACGCCGATCATCCCGGGCCGCTTCACCGTGCCGATGACGTACGGAATGTCGCCGCCGTTCGGCGTGGAGAACACGCTCGTCGCGCGATAGAGATTCGAGCCTGCGTCGATCGCGATGCGCTTGATCTCGGAGACTTGCGTGCCCGCAACGTTGAACGGATCGTACTTCAACTCGAAGATCGCGCGGATGGGTCCCTTTGCGATGACCTTCCATTGCTTGAAGTTGTCGGGGCGCCAGAGCGTGTCGTTCTTCCAGCCGGCGACGCCGCCATTGCCCAGTGTTTCGCCCACGTCGTAGAAGTCGGCGCCTTCGCCGGTGTCGACGTGATAGCTGTCGTGGCCCTTGGAGTACCACTTCTCCACGATGAGCGCGCGCGTCTTCTTGTTCCACACATCGATGCCTGCGCTCGACATCGCGGATGACGTCTTCTTCAGGCCTTCGCCGTAAATACGGAACGCGACGCGATCGCTTTCCCATGCTATGTCGTCGCGCGGATCGTCGTGGCGCACGGCGACTTTCGGCTCGTACTTGACTGTGGGCGCCGATGCTTCGACGGTGAAGTGGCGCGTCTCCTTGTCGCCCAAGTCGCTCTGGAAGATGAGTACGTCCTGCGTGCCGTCGCCGTCGTCATCGACAACCTGCGACGCGATCTCACGACCTTCGTTGTCGAGCACGCGAACGCGATCGGCCGCGACACCGGTGAGTCGTCGCTGCAGATCGCTCCACGGCACGGCAATCGTTTCATCGTGGCGCGTGAGGGTGAGCGGGTTGTCGACGCGAATCGTCGCGCGTTGAGCTGCGCCTTGTGCGCCGGCTGTCGTTGCGCAGATCAGTGCAACGAGTGCGAGTACTCGAAGTGCCGTCATGGAATGGTCACCGAAGAGTGTTCATGTCGACCGGCTGCATGTCGGCGTAATCCTGGTTCTCGCCGCCCATGGCCCAGCAGAACGAGTAGTTCGACGTGCCGCATCCTGCGTGAATCGACCAGCCGGGTGAGAGCGCAACCTCGCCATCGCGAACGATGAGATGCCGCGTCTCCGTCGGCTCGCCGAGCTGATGAAAGACGACCGCGCCCACGGGTACGTCGAAGTACAGGTAGACCTCGGTGCGCCGAAAATGCGAATGCGCCGGCATCGTGTTCCAGACACTGCCTGATTCGAGCGCGGTCATCCCCATCACGAGCTGCGCGCTCTGCACGCCGGCCGTGTGGATGTAGCGCGCGATGCGGCGCCGATTCGCCTGCTCCGTCGATCCCATCTCGCCCGCTTGCACTTCACTGGCCAGGACACGCGTCGTGGGATGAACCGCGTGCGCCGGGTAGCTCACGAGATAGAATCGCGATGGCTCTGTCGATTCGTCACTCTCGAACGTGACTTCCTTGCTCCCACGTGCGACGTACACGAGATCCCGTCGGCCAAGTGCGTACACTGTTCCGTCGACGGTCACGCGACCAGCGGCTCCGATGTTCAACACACCGAGCTCTCGACGCTGACAGAAAAACTCGGCGAGGAGATCGGTCGGCGTTTCGAGTCGCAACGGTGATGTCGTCGGAACGGCGCCGCCGAGCACGACGCGATCGAGATCGATGTAGCGCAGATTGATCTCGCCGGGCTGAAAGAGACCCTGCACGAGAAAATGCTCGCGCAGCTCATCGGTCGTCATCGTCTTCGTGCGTACTGCATCGGGCATCGTGTGCATTTGCATTTCAGCAGAAGGGC
>JBDUCR010000517.1:0-9540 GCA_040003345.1 bacterium | reverse complement strand
TAGATCCCGACACTCGCTCGTTTCACTCGCTCCTGCGGGATGACAAATAGCTGATGCGCTTCATGCCACGAACGTTTGCGACGCTGATCCCCCTCACCTTCGCCGCGCTGCCTGTGCTCGCGCAGAATCCGCATCGCATCGCCGATTCGCTCATGGCACAGTACGCCGCGCCAACAAGCCCCGGCGCGAGTCTGATCGTGATTCGCAATGGACACACCGACTACGTGAAGAGCTACGGACTCGCCGACGTCGACGCACGCGTGGCCGTGACGCCGGAAACTAACTTTCGCCTCGCGTCGCTCTCGAAGCAGTTTACGGCCACGGCGATCATGCTCCTCGTCGCCGACCACAAGCTTCGGTACGACGACGACATCACTACGCGGCTTCCCGATCTGCCGTCGTTCGCACGAGGCGTCACGGTGCGCAATCTCTTGAATCACACTGGCGGACTGCCAGACTACGAGGACTTCGTTCCCGACAGCCAGACGGTACAAGTACACGATCGTGACATTCCGTCGCTCATTGCGCACGCTACCAAACCGAAGTTCACTGCAGGCACACGGTACGACTACAGCAACACCGGCTACGGCCTGCTCGCGCTGATCGTCGAGCATGTCTCGGGAAAGCGATACGCCGACTTTCTGCACCATCGCATCTTCGCGCCGCTTGGCATGGCAGGCACCGTCGCGCACGAAGACGGTCGCTCCGCCGTTTCACATCGCGCGTACGGCCACGCCGTCGACCCATCGGGCATCCGTCGCACCGACCAAAGCAACACCAGCGCCGTACTCGGCGACGGCGGCATTTACTCGTCGGTCATCGATCTCGCGAAGTGGGATCACGCGCTGGAGCGGCACACGCTCGTGAGCGCGCGCGAACAGATGCTCGCGTGGACACCGCCGTCGTTGCCGAACGCGGCAAAGACCGAGTACGGTTTCGGGTGGTTCGTCGATCACGATCACGGTGCAATGCGACTTCGCCATCATGGCGAGTCGAGAGGCTTCACGAACGGCATCATTCGCTATCCGGACAAGCGTCTCACGGTGATCGTCCTGACGAATCGTAGCGGCGGTGCGCCGTGGGACATCGCACAGAAGATCGCCGAGTTGTATCTGGACCCGTCAACCGGCGGCGCGTCGGCCCCGTGGCGTCCGTGACGATTCGATGGGGCATCCTCGGCTGCGGAGACGTCACTGAGGTCAAGAGTGGTCCTGGCTTTCAGAAGGCCGAGGGTTCGCAGCTCGTCGCTGTGATGCGACGCAACGGTGATCTCGCTCGGGACTATGCCGAGCGACACAAGGTGCCGAAGTGGTATGACGATGCACAGGCGCTGATCGACGACCCCGACGTCGACGCGATCTACATCGCGACGCCGCCTGTTGCGCACAAGGAGTACACGCTGCGCGCGGCAAAGGCCGGTAAGCCGGTGTACGTCGAGAAGCCGATGGCGATGAACTTTACCGAATGCGAAACGATGATCCGCGCCTGCCGCACTGCGGGCGTTCCGCTCTTCGTCGCGTATTATCGGCGCATGCTGCCGCGCTTTCTCGCGATCAAGCATCTCATCGACACGGGGGCAATCGGCGACGTCCGCTTTGTGACGATCTCTTTTCGCCAGCCGCTATCACGGAGCGAGCTGGATGGCGAGATCTCGTGGCGTGTAGATCCTGCGATTGCCGGCGGTGGAAAATTCGTCGATCTCGCGTCGCACATGCTCGACTTCCTCGACTACACGCTCGGCCCCGTGCGCGCCGTTCACGGCTTTGCATCGAACCAGGCGCATCGCTATCCCGCCGAAGACATCGTGACGGGCACGTTCGTGTTCGAGTCGGGCGTTCACGGAGTTGGCACATGGTGCTTTTCCGCCTTCGACCGTCGCGATGAAACAGAGATCGTCGGCACCGAAGGACGGATTACGTACGCGACGTTCGAGACCTCGCCGATCGTGCTGACTACTCGTGCAGGAACAGTCGAGCTGCCGGCTGAGACTCCCGAGCATGTGCAGCAGCCGCTGATTCAGACGGTGGTGAACGCGTTGAGCGGAACGGGTACGTGCCCGAGTATGGGCGAGAGTGCGGCGCGCACGTCGTGGGTGATGGATCGAATGCTTTCTGTAGAGAGGTAGGCGCTTTGATAGTCGGTGCACCGCGATAGCCCTTGCCCGGGCTGCCGGGATCCAGGTTTGGGGCTGCACGGTTCCGGGTTGGCGGTTTCGGGTTACCAACGTTGGCAGACTGATTTGCCGTTCCGCTGTTGAACCCGAAACCGCAGACCCGCAACCGCAAAACCCCAAACCTGGATTCCGGTTGCAAAGTTTTCGAACTCTCCAAGCGAGCAACCGTTCACCGATAACCCGTAACCGAGGCTTTTACGTACCGGGTTCCATCAATGCGGGCATCAGGATCTCGCGGATCTTTCGCCAGGCGGTGTACTGCCCGTAGTTGCCGGCGGTCACCACGATCGCCATCTGCAACTCAGGTACGACGAATAGGAACTGTCCGCCATTCCCGCTCGCCTCATACGTCGCGTATGTCTTCGCGCCAGCACGCACGTCATGAAGATGCCAGGCGAAACCATCGTGCGATCCATCCTGCACGCTCTGTTGCGGCGACGTCGAGCGCTTCACCCAGTCCGCGCTCACCAGCCGATGCCCGCCCCACGTTCCGCCGTCGAGATACAACTGCCCGAACTTGAGCAGATCGCGCGGAAGCATGTGCATGCCTCCGCCAGAATAGCCGTCCCCCGAAGGCATCAGGTTCATACCATAGCGCGTGATCTGCAGCGGCTGCGCGATGTATCGATCGAAGAAGGCCGGCAACCACATGCCCGTGCTCATGCCGATCACGTGACCGGCGTAGTTGATTCCACCCGAGCAATACGCGCGCGTACTTCCTGGCTCATGCAACTGCGGCAGCGCGAGAAAGTAGCGATACCAATCCCCCTCGGCCTGCTGTGACTGCATCGTGTCTTCGTTGCCAGGCGACTTGTCGTCGTCGTCGTCGCACGCCTTGCCCGACGTATGCGTGAGCAGGTTTCCCATCGTGATCTGCGTACCGGCGACTCGTGTCGACATATCGAGCTTTGCGCCGCGCTGCATAGCGACGCCCGCCATCACTGACGTCATGGTCTTCGACGCCGAGCGAAGATCATGTGGATGGTCAGCGGAGTAGCCGAAGAAATATTCGTCGAGCACGAGCTTTCCGTGTCGAACGACGAGTAGCGAATGGATGCGCGGTGTGGTGTCGCTCAACGGATCTGCGTCGATGATTCCCTGAACGGTCGTGCGAAGTCGCGCTTCATTCAACCCAACCTCCGAGGCCCGAGCCACACGCCATCCGTCGCCACGATCGACAGGCGTGCGATAGTCGTACGGTGTTGGCGTCGAGCGCGGAAAGAACCCCACCGCCTCCGTTGCGCGCTCCGGCCTCAATTGGACCGGCCCGCCGAAGTCGAACGAGATGACGTGCTGCGCGGGGTCATACGGTTGGACGAACCGTTTCTTCCCCGTCGTCCGATCGATGAAGGCGACGTTGTCGCCATCGCGCTCGACACGGAACGAGCGCCCTCCACCTCGCCAGTTGAAATCCGGATTACGAAAGACTCCCGTGAGTGTTCCATCGGCCTCGCGCCTGATAGAGACATAGAGCGAAAATCGCGCGTCGATCGGCCTCACATCGCCACGCCATGCGTCGTTGCCCGCAGCATGCAACGCAACGGGCGTAGCGTACGGCGACATACTTCCGGCAGGCTGCACCCAGAATGCATGGAAATCACGTCCGTGTACCCAGACGCGCAGCGCCCCGGCGCTCCCCGGAAAGGCAAGCGTTACGCTATCGCCGCTCTGTCTGGCAGACGCTTCGAATCCTGCGACTCGAGCCGTCCAATTCCCCGACGTCCGCTCGACGACGATCTCTCCGCGCACCGGCGGACCAGTGAGCATTTCGACTCCCCACAGGCCGACGAGATCATCTCCAGCCTGGGCGACAGTTTGCGCGAAGCTTCGCACCGAAGCACACAGACTGATCGCAACCAGCAGCACCACCCGATACGCAACGCTCATGCATTCTCCTTGGTCCATTCAACACGCGATCGAAACTCTTTGCCAATCTCGCGTGTACGGCCTTCAGGGGGATTGTATCGACGCAACTTTCTGAATCTGCGATGACACCTTCGCATGGAACCACGGTGCTCCCCTTCGGAGCGTTCTACGGGCAATCCGAAACGCGACGGCAGGCGCACGGCATCGAGCTCGCCATCATGAACGCCGACCCGCATCGCATCGTCGAACGACACACGCACGAGGACGCGCACTTCGTCTTCGTGCTCGATGGCCTGTACGTGTCCACTGCCACCGGTGCGCCATCCGTCTGCCACCTGCCGACGCTCATCTTCAATCCGGCCGGCACCACCCATCGCGATCACTTCGAAGCGCGATCGACGCTGTTCGAGGGCCGCTTTCTCACACTCTCCGTCGCGCCGAACGTGCCGCATCTTCTGGCATTCGGAAATGGGCTGCCTGAGCGCGCTACGTTGCTCGACCAGCCCGCCAGCCTCGCGCTCGCGCAGTCGATCACTCGCGAATGCGCTACCTGGAATCCCGGCGCACTGCTCCAGATCGAAGACCACGCCGCCGCGCTTCTCTCCGCGAGTGCGTCGCGCGCACGAGAACCGCACGAACGCCGACCACCACGTTGGCTCCAATCTGCGCGCGACATGCTTCACGATCGCTGCGCCGACACGCTCCATGTGGCCGATCTCGCCGAGGCGGCCGGCGTGCATCCAGTCCATCTGGCTCGAGTCTTCCGGCATCATCTCGGTTGCTCACCCGGCGAATACCTTCGACATCAGCGACTCGGACGAGCGCGTGTGTTGCTTCGCGAAACGACACGGGCCCTCTCCGACATCGCGCTCAGCTGTGGCTTTGTCGACCAGAGTCATTTCGCGAAAACGTTCAAGGCACACGTTGGTGTTACGCCGGGAACGTTTCGGAAAGATTCTCTCCGCTGACACCACGCACGGTCATATTGTTCGATAGCCCATCTCCCGAACTCAGCTTCGATGCACCGTTCGCTCACTCTTGTGTTCGCGCTCGCTGCTTTCATTGCGTCGCCCTCGTTGGGCACTGCGCAGACGTTGCCCGAAGTCGTGATACCGTTGCCGGCACCTACTGGACGATTCCCGGTTGGGACAGCCGTCGCCTACCTCACCGAGAGTACGCGGCGCGACACCGATTTCGCTGCTGGACGCCCGATTACCGTGCAGCTCTGGTATCCAGTCACCGCCGTCTCCGATACACATGCGCCCTATCTCTTCGAGAAGGAACTTGGCGCGACCCTGGTGCGCACGGATTATTACGGCATCGATACCATCGCCTTGGCTGCGTGGGCGCACCTGACCACTCATTCGATCATCGGCGCGCCCGTCGCGAGTGGCTCGCATCCGATCATCACCTTTTCGGTAGGCGCCGGCGTCGCGCGAGCGAACTACACGTCGATCGCCGAAGAGCTCGCAAGTCACGGATTCATTGTGGTCCTGGTGGAGAGTCCGCTGGCCGGATTCATGATGCGCCCGAACGGACAGTTGATCACTGATACCACTGAGCACTACGGGACTCCCATCGCACACCGCGCCGGTGTTGCCGCATGGTCTCGCGACGTTTCATTCGCGCTCGACCAGCTGCATGCGCACAGTGTGAGTCCAATCTTCACACGTGTCGCTTCGACGGTCGACTGGTCCCGCATCGGCGCGGCCGGCCATTCATCGGGCGGGCTCGTTGCAATCGCCACATGCGAGACCGACAGTCGCGTTCGTGCCTGCGTGAACCTCGACGGTGGCATGGCGTCGCCGCAGCAGGAACCGATGGCCGATTTCGTCGCGAAAGGAACCACGAAGCCGACGTTGCTGCTTCGCAGCAAGCCGCTCTACAGCGAGGCTGATTTCGCACGTCGAGGACTCACGCGTGAACAATGGGAAAAACGCGGTGAGGGCGGACGTATCGCGCTCGATTCGGTGATCGCTCGCGCACGAGGTCCACTCTGGATGGGCTTTGTCGCCGGCACTGGTCACATGAGCTTCAGCGACGCGCCGTTCGTCATGCCGTCCACGATATCGCGATTCGGCGGAACCATCATCGATGCACGGCGGGGACTCCTCGTGATCACCACCGCCATTCGCGCATTCTTCGATCAGGAATTTGACCACAAGCGCGACGACCTCGTGAATCTTTCAGCGCGATTGCCCGAAGTGACGATCGTTCGCACGCACCCGGCGGCTGTGTCGCCATGACCACGCCCCAGCCGAAGAACCCGCTCCACGGCATCACACTCGAGACCATCCTCGAGCGACTTGTTGCGCGCTATGGCTGGCCAGCACTCGCCAACATCGTCGACATCAACTGCTTCAAGAACGATCCCAGCATCAAGTCGTCGCTGAAGTTTCTGCGTAAGACCCCGTGGGCACGCACGAAGGTCGAGACGTTCTACGTCACCGTGTTTGGCAATTCGACGGAATAGAAACACTGGATGCTGTTACCTCTCCTTCTGTTCGCACAACTTGCTGTCGCCCGCGACTCGACATATTCGTCCGAAGCACTTCGTACACTCGTCGACCGGGCGGTGGTCGCGAACCACGCTCCTCCGCTGGCCTTCCGCGGCTACCGCGCACACGTCGAGAGCGAGCTGTCCCTGATCCTTCGCGACACGCTCGGCCGAGAGCGTGTGGGGCAACTCGAACAGCTCGCGTCGTCGATCGGTTGGCAGCGCGGTGGTGCGTACGACATGCACATCGTTGGCTATCGTGCCCAGGGACTCGGCTCACCGATCTCCACGTTGACGTACGTCCGCGGCTGGACCGAGCCATCGCTTTTTGGTGAACGCCTTCGGCTCGGTGCACAGTTCGGCGTGGACAGCTCCGCACGAGCGCGCGACAGCATCCGCGGTGACACCATCGTCGCCGTCCATCCCTTCGCGTCTGACCGAAACGAGTTCTATCGCTTCAGCGGAGGTGACACAGTCACCGTGCTGCGCACCGGTAAACGTGCAATCTCCATCGTGCGCGTTCACGTCACGCCACATCTGCGCGGCTCCACGCGTCTCGCTGCCTTCGACGGCGAGATCGATCTCGACGTCGAGCGCGCACAGATCGTTCGTATGCGCGGACAGTTTGTGGTCCTCGGCCCGCCACGAAGACGTCCGCTGCTCGCGCGCATGCCGGGCCTCGTCGGTGTGGCGTATGCCGAGTTCGTCAACACGGAGGTGAATGGGCAGTACTGGCTTCCGGCATTTCAGCGCACGGAATTCCAGACAACCTTCGCCCTGCTCGGACACGTTCGTGCGGTAATGCGCATTTTGTCGAACTTCAGCGCCTACAGCGTGGACGACACCAGCGCTGCGCTCAGCGCCGCCAGCGATGAGGTGAATCACATCTCGCACCACACGACATGGGCGTCGACCGACAGCGTCAGTCGTTTCGGTGATTGGCACGCGCCTCTTGGTGAAGCCACATCGAGTGTCACGGCCAACGACTTCGATGAGTTCGCGCCCGACGCGTGGAAGACGACCGGCGCTCCGCGTCTCGATCTCTTCCCAACCAGTGCCGACAATCTCGTGCGCTTCGATCGAGTCGAGGGTTTGTTCACTGGTCTCGAAGCGAACCTCCTCTTACGCAGCGCCGTGCCAGGTTTGTCGATCGGCGCGCTCGCCGGTGTGGCGTGGAGTGAACGCACCTTTCGCGGTGGCGTGCACGCGTCGCTGCATCGCGATGCATGGACGTTCGGAGCACGCGCCGAGCGAATGCTGGCGACGACGAACGACTTCATTCGTCCGTTCGAGCCGCAGAATGGCGGACTCGCTGCGCTGATCGGATCGGCGGATGATTTCGATTACGTCGATCGCCGACTCGCCGTCGGCACCGTGACGCGTGCAATCGGCACGATCGAAGATGCACTCGTCACCGTGCAATTCGGCGCCGGCGACGATCGCGCAGAACGAGCGCGTCTCGATCATGGGGCGTTTGGCGGTGGCACCTTTCGTCCCAACCGCGGGATCAACGAAGGCACGTACGCACTCGGCACGATCGACATCGACATTCACCCGAGCATCTCTGGCGATTTCGTGCAGCCCGGCGTTGGTGCGCGCGTGCATCTCGAGGCGGCGAACGGAGACCTCACGTGGCAACGCGCCGAGCTGTCCACCTCTGGCCGAGAGTACTTTGGGCCGATCGCGCTTTCGCTGGAGGCTACGGGCGGCGCGGTGTTCGGCTCGAATATTCCGCCACAGCGGCTGTTCGAGCTCGGCGGATCAGCGGGACTGCCTGGCTACGAGTACAAGGAATTTGCCGGCGATCGCGCGGCGCTCTTTCGCAGCTATGCGAGCTATTCGTTTCCAATCTGGAAAGTGCCACGCCGCATCCGGAACATCTTCATCCCGGGGTTGGCGCCGGGTCTTGCCATCGGTCTGCAAGGCGGATGGACCGAGATATCCAGCGACGCTGCACGCGTCGCAGTGTATCAGCTCGGAGCGGCATGGAGTGCGGTTCCCGTCTCGCAGGCAACGCATGGCGTTCGTGCGACGGTGGGCGGCGGAGTGACGTTCTTCAACGGCTTCGTGCACATCGGCGTCGCGCGCCCGATTGACAGGCCGGGTCCATGGAAGTTCGCTGCGGGACTCGGCCCGCAATTCTAGATCAGGCTGACGGGCTGACTGAACTCAGCGGCCTCTTGTGCCGATACTGGGACGCGATACCCTCGACTCCCAATGCTGTATGGATGATCGTTTCTTCGAGATTTCGATCGACTTGCTGTGCTTTCTCGACTTCAGCGGCTACTTCAAGCGTCTCAATCCCGCATGGGAGCGAACGCTCGGCTTCACGCGCGAAGAGCTGATGTCGAAGCCGTTCATAGAGTTCGTTCATCCACTCGACCGCGACCGCACGCTCAAGCAGAATAGCGACGTGAGAGGCGGCGAACAGGCGCTCTCGTTCGAGAACCGCTATCTCTGCAAGGATGGCTCGTACCGCTGGCTCCTCTGGAACGCGGCGCCGGACTTCGGCGCGCGAGTCATCTACTCCGTTGCGCGCGACATCACCGAGAGCAAACGCGTCGAGGCCGATCGCGACAAGCTCGTACGTGAGCTGCGTGCCGCGCTTGCTGAAGTGAGGACGCTTCGTGCGATTCTGCCGATTTGCTCGTACTGCAGACAGATTCGCGACGAGGAGAACAAGTGGGACACGGTCGAGGGCTACATCTCCCGGCACACGAGCAGCAGGTTCACTCACAGTATCTGTCCGAGCTGCGAAGCGCGGATCGAGCCGCTCTTCGACGAAATCGATCCGCGCTAGACTGATACCGGCGCGACGTCCGTCGTGCCGAACAGATAGTTTGGTCGCTCATACAGTGTCGTGAAGCCGAGCCGGATCATGTTGCGCAGTGAGATGTTCGTGCGGCCGTTGCGCTCGGGAAGTGTTTCTGCCGTCACCCATCGGCATCCCATGTCAGCCGCATCCATCAGGCGTCGACGAAGCAGAGCGCTCTGTGCACCCTGT
>JBDUCR010000453.1:0-9542 GCA_040003345.1 bacterium | reverse complement strand
CGCTCGGATTGGGAATGACGTGTGCGGAGATTCGTGAGTTGTTTGCTCGTTGAGCTCGAGCAGGATGCGCCGGAGCTCGAACGGCATTTTCACGAAAACGTCATAGAACGAGACTGAAGCGACCTGATTGAAGAGCAACAGCATGCCTAGGAAACAGCGGATTCTTTGGAAAGTGCGGATCGATCTCGAACGCTGTTGAAGTGGAGCCACTGCCTAGAAAGCGGTCGCTCTTTTGCGCGAAGTCATAACGCAAACAAATCTGCGACGGCCGCAGTAGACACCACTCCGACGAGTCGAGGTTACCTCAGGATCATCATCTAAGAGCCGCGGTGCTACAGTAGCGTGGTATGCTGCCCGATGCCAAGCATCCGCACGAAGCTTGACAGCCCCGCACCACGACACTATCATCCGAGCAATTGAAGCACCCGTGGTGTTTGCCGCCTATTGCAGCCACGTTAAATAAATGCTAAAACGCGAAATGCCTGGCGGCTCGCCGGGCTTTTTTGTTTTCGCGGGTTTCTCACGCCGAACAGTCGAACGAATGCAACACGCTGCGCGAATGCTCATGTGCATGTCGATGACCACCGCTTTCCCCTCGGGAGAGATGGACGGGCGACCGCGCACGCGCGCGTAGTCGATGAATCGGCGGAGAGTCGCCGACAGCCCCGATCCTCCCTGAGGATCGGGGCTTTTTCTTTTCCATCGTAAGGAGTTGGCAATGTCGAGTGTCATCGAGATCGGACGTAGTGACCCGTCGCCGTGGCAGAGCGTAGCACCAACCGTCGTGCGCCTCGCGCTGGCGGGATGCGGCGCAGTCGGCAGCGCGCTGCTGCGCGAGATCACTGCGCGCCGGGCCGCGATCGCCGAACGGCATGGCGTCGAGATCGTCCTCGCGAAGGTGCTCGTGCGCGATGTCACGCGGCGTCGCGAAGCGGACTTCGATCACGCGCTGATCACCAATGACGTCGACGAGTTTCTCGCGACCGATGCCGACGTCGTCGTCGAGGCAATTGGCGGATTCGATCCCGCAAAGCACATCGCCGAAACGGTGCTCGGGCGCGGCCAGCGGTTAGTCACGGCGAACAAGTTGTTGCTCGCCGCACATGGCTCGTCGCTCACGCAGCTCGCGCGCTCACAGCAAACGACACTGCGCTACGATGCGGCGGTGGGTGGAGGCGTACCGATTCTCCGGCTGCTCGACGAGTCACTCGGCGCTGGCGGCCCCGCACGCGTCCGCGGTATTCTCAACGGCACCGCAAACTTCGTGTTGACACGCATCGAGAGCGGGGCGTCGCTCGACGACGCGCTTGATGAGGCGCGAGCTGCAGGCTTCGCCGAGGCCGATGCCTCACGCGATCTCGATGGCCGAGATGCGGCGGACAAGATCGCACTCGTGGCGTGGGCGGCGTTCGGGACTGCACCGGAAACGCTGTTCGTCCGTCGCGCGTCGCTCCTGCCGGAACCCGAGCGCTTCGTGAACCTCGCGACGCGACTCGCGGCGCGGGTGCGGCATGTCGCCGAGTGTGCGCTGGTCGATGGCGGTGTCGTCGCGTCCGTCGAGCCGTTGCTCGTCGGAACAGAAAGTGCGCTCGCTCGGACGCGCGACGAGGGCAATCACGTCGACGTGTTCGCTGGATGGCGCGCGCCGCTGTGCGCATCGGGTCCGGGTGCCGGCGGTCTGCCGACGGCCACGGCACTGTTGAGCGATCTGGTCTCGACGAGCGCCGCGCCGCGCAGGACCACCGGCGCGCACAACTCTGTCGTCGATCCACGCACGTACACGTGGGCGGTCGAGGTGCGAGCGCAACCTGCGGTGTTGCATCGCAACGTCGCGCGATGTGGACTCGTTCGCACCGATGAGACGGCCAGTGTGTCGTGGACGATCATCGACGCGGCGACGCCAGCGCAGATCGCGCTGCTTCTCGCGACGCTCGAGCTCCACGACGCATCACCCATTGCTGTGCGCTGCGACGAATCACTTTCGGCGGCGTTGAGCGAGGTCACTCGATGACGGCTGTGCTATCGGCCGCGCCGCGCATTGCCGACTACGAAATCGTCGGACCTGAGCACGCACCCGTCGTGCTCGCACTCGGCGGCATCTCGGCGACACGACATGTGGTGCGTAACGAGCGCGATTCGTCGCCGGGATGGTGGGAGGGAATCGCCGGCAGCGAACGTCCGATCGACACTACTCGGTTTCGCGTCCTCAGCGTGGACTTTCGCGATGGCGGCCGTGCGCGCGACGGACGTCCGGCAGGGATCGTGACGACGCACGATCAGGCCGCGCGCATCATCGAGGTGCTCGATGAGCTCGAGATCGCACAACTCAACGCTGTCGTCGGCGCCTCGTACGGCGGCATGGTTTCGCTCGCACTCGCAGAGCGTTGGCCAGCGCGCGTAGAGAAGCTCGTCGTCATCAGTGCAGCACACGAGCCACATCCGATGTCGGTGGGACTGCGCGCGGTGCAGCGTCGCATCGTGGAGCTCGGCCTCGAGACGGGACGCGGCGCGGAGGCGATGGCACTTGCTCGTGCGATCGCGATGACCACCTATCGCACGGCGCGCGAATTCTCCGGGCGCTTCGACGTGATACCTGATGTCAGCGAGCGCAATGCGGAGTTCGAGGTGGAGCGCTATCTCATCGCCGCGGGTGACAAGTTTGCCGCGCGGATGCGCCCCGAACGGTTTCTGTCGCTCTCACTCTCCGTCGACCTGCATCGCGTGGTTCCCGAGTCGATCGTTGTGCCCACGACAGTGATCGCCGCGCAGGGCGACACGCTCACTCCGCCTGCACAACTGCGCGCGATGTCAGAGCGACTGCCGCAGCTCGTCGCGTTCCATGTGTTGCAGACCCGCTTTGGCCACGACGCCTTTCTCGCCGAGCAACGCCGGCTCGGCAAGCTGCTTACAGCGCTACTTGCAGAACCTCTTATGGCACCGCTTACAACACCTCTTACAACAACGCTTGCCGACTGACGATGACAATCAATCCGAATACTCCGAGCTCGACGACAACGCGCGCCGTGCGTGCAGGGATCGCAACCGAGACGCAGCATGGTGCGGTCGTGCCGCCGCTGCATCTCTCGACCAATTTCTCATTCGCGGGTTTCAACCAGAAGCGTCGCTACGACTACACGCGCTCCGGCAATCCGACGCGCGATCAACTCGCTGAGGCGCTCGCGGAATTGGAGGAAGGCGCTGGAGCAGTGGTGACGAGCTCCGGCATGTCGGCAGTGGCACTCGCGCTGCAACTCGCGCCGCCTGGTGGCCGAGTGCTCGCGGCGCACGATTGTTACGGTGGTACATATCGCTTGCTCAGGGCGCTTGCCGCGCGCAATCAGATTCAGCTCGAGCTCGCGGACCTCACGTCGCCTGAGGCGGCGCAGACAATCGCCCGTTGTCGACCCGACTTACTCTGGATCGAGACGCCGAGCAATCCGTTGCTGCGCATTACCGATCTGCGGACGGTGTGTGAGGCAGGGCACGCCGTTGGAGCGCTGGTGGTGGCGGACAACACCTTTCTTTCGCCAGCGCTGCAACGGCCGATCACACTCGGCGCGGACGTCGTGGTGCATTCCACGACGAAGTACCTCAATGGCCACAGCGATGTCGTCGGCGGAGCTGTCATTGCGAACGATCGCGCGCTCGTGGAGAAGCTCACGTGGTGGGCCAATTGTCTCGGACTCACCGGCGCGCCGTTTGACAGCTACCTCACGTTGCGCGGGGTGCGCACACTCTTCGCGCGCATTCGCGTGCACGAAGCGAATGCGCTTGCCGTTGCGTCAGCGCTCGTGGAGCATCCAGCGGTGCTCGCAGTGCACTATCCGGGATTGAGTACGCATCCGGGACACACGCTCGCCGCGGGTCAGCAGGATGGCTTCGGCGGAATGGTGAGCTTCACACTCGTCGGCGGACTCGACGCGGCAAAGACGGTTACCGAAGCGCTGCAATACTTCACGCTGGCGGAGTCACTCGGTGGTGTGGAGAGTCTCGTTGCGCACCCGGCGACCATGACGCATTCGTCGATGGACGCGGAAGCCAGAAAGACCGCAGGCATCACTGACGGCATGCTGCGATTGTCAGTCGGGATCGAAGACGGCGGAGACCTGGTCGCTGACCTTACGCGGGCGCTCGATCTTGTCGGTCAGCGGCCCGAATCGGACAGCGAAGCTCAGGAGGCGACGACTTCCCAGCGACGAAAGCATCGCCAGCCGAACTCACGCGCCGCGCGTGCCTGATCCCAGAACCCGAAGCAATCCTTCCATCCTTCCTGCTGGGCCTTCCAGGAGCAGCACCAGGTGAAGGAGAAGCGATGCTCGACTGAATCGGACGTTACGGCGACGATCTCACCGGAGAAGTCCGAGCATCCGGATCGCGCAGCGACTCGCACGCGCTCAACCGACAAGTTCGGTTGCGTGTGCAGGAGTTGCGTGAGCACGCGCTCGACTTTCACGCGCGGCGCGTAGCCCGTGAGCTGGATCCGCGGCGCGTCGCCGCCTTTGACGTATTCGAGGAGCTCACGCTTGAAATCAGGGTGAGCAGCAGCGGCGTCGAGGTACGGGAGCAGTTCAGGCATCGGCGTCGGGGCGGTGAGGTGGGTAGCGAAATATGATACATCTGTTTGTTCTAGCCAACCCCTTGGGGCTTCAAATCTTCCGCAGGGCGCTCTATGCTCATTACTCGCACATAGACGACGACCAGCTTCCCAACTCGATGCATCGGCTCCGCCCGACACAAAGCGTGCTCGACATTGCGAGCCGACTCGAGAAGGCCGGCTTTGAGGCGTGGTGCGTGGGCGGGGCAATCCGGGACGCTCTGCTCGGCGGTCATCCGCTCGACTGGGATCTCGCATCGCCGGCCACTCCCGAGCAGGTGCAACAGCTCTTCGGACGCAAGAGAACGATCCCCGTCGGGATCGCGTTCGGCACTGTCAGCGTGCTCGACGAAGCGGGTGTGCCACACGAGATCACCACCTTTCGGCGCGACGTTCGCACCGATGGCCGTCACGCCGAAGTGGAATTCGGCGCGAGTCTGGAGGACGATCTTGCACGGCGCGACTTCACGATCAACGCCATCGCGTACCGTCCGCGGACGGGCGACGTCAGAGATCCATTCGGAGGGCAGGACGACATTGCTGCGGGCATCGTGCGCGCCGTGGGCGACCCGGAGCAGCGCATGCGGGAAGATCGACTGCGTGCCCTGCGCGCTCTCCGATTCGCGGCGAGATATAATTTCGCCATTGATCCGGCGACGTTCGTCGCCATCCGCGAGTCGGCGCATCACCTCACGCGGCTCTCGGCGGAACGGGTGCAGCAGGAGCTCGTGAAGACGATGGAGCAGGTGAAGGCGCCGAGTCAGGCGCTTCGGCTCTGGAGGGACACGGGGGCGTTGGCCGTGCTCGTTCCCGAGCTCGCGTCGATCGACGATATCGCGCTCGCGACGCTGGATCATCTGGCGCGTCACGTCGACGGTGGGCGCACGGTGCCACAGCGTACCAGCAATCGCATCGCCGCACTGTTTCTCGATCACGCGCCAACGAAGGTTCGCGACGCGATGAGTGCGCTGCGATTCTCGAAGCACGAAACCAATTGGGCCGCCGCGATGGCGGAGCGATGGGTGAACGTCGCTCCGAGTATCGCGCGCGCGCTCATGGGGGGCGCACCGTCAGACGTCGACGTGCGCCGGTGGCTTGGCAGAATTGGACGATTGCACGCGGGTGGATTTCTACGTATTGCTGATGCGCGATGGGCGGCGATGAGAGGCGCTGGAGTGGAGGCACCGGCCGCGTCGGCGGTGCGCTCGCTGCACAGGCGGATGTCGCGGAGCAGGTTCTCCGAGGCGGTCGAGATCGGCGATCTCGCGATCGGTGGGGACGAGCTGCGAAGCGCGGGCATTCCAGCCGGGCCGATCTATGCTAAGATTCTCCACGCGCTGCTCGAGCAAGTGCTCGAGTCTCCGGCACGGAACACGCCTGAGGCGCTGTTGGCGGAAGTGCCGAAAGTTGTCGCGGCTCTTCGGGTTGTTCAGTGAGCGCGCTGTCATCCCGCAGGAGCGAACAACGTGAGCGAGTGTCGGGATCTACTGTGCGCCGCGCTGTGACCGGAAATTGTCGGCGGGAAGGTAGATCCCGACACTCGCTTCGCTCCTGCGGGATGACAATTCTTGTAAGCTGAACAGCATTGTACTAAACCCCCAGGCCTGCATGCTATTTCGTGGAAAGCAGCCCGAAGCATCCATCTGGCGCCGGTTCCGCGCCAGCAGCGATGGCTTCACCTTCGATGAGCAGGATGGCGTCTTCACGGCGCACATCGTCGCGAACGCGGAGCGAGTGGTCGATCTATTCTGGACGCTGAGCGACCTCCTCGGGCCAGCGGTCGATCTGCACATCGACGATTTGCGGAGCGGCAGGAGCTGGCAGGGCGAGTCGCTTCCGCTGCCCGATGTACGCGACGCAGTGGCGAGGTTGCGCCTGCTGCTCGCGCGGTTTGGTGGTACGCAGGTGAGCATCTACACGTCGGAGGATCAGCTTTCGCTCAACGAGCATCTCGAGCTGTTCATCTACTCCAAGTCCGACAAGTGGCTGTATCTGCTCGAGGGACGTGGTCTCGAAGAGATGCCTCGCCTGCGTACCAAGAGCTGGAAGATCAAGCGTCAGGCCTTTCCTGCCGCGCCTGATCTTGTGAATGCACTGGCCGGTGCGGCGGAGCGACTGGGACTCAAGCGCCCGCAATGACGACAGCGGGCTCTCGAATAGATCGCGTGTGACAACCGAGAAGCTCATCTACGCCATCGCCGCCGCGGGCGCCAATCTCGTCGGCGCGGCGGTCGTTGTTGGCCGGACGCGTTGGAGCGCGCGCGCGCTCGACACCATGCTCGCGTTCGCTGCGGGCTTCATGATCTCCGTCGCGATGATCGATCTTCTGCCCGAAGCGCTGAGTCGTGGCGGTCGTGTGGCGGCCGTCATCGCGCTGGGTGGATATCTCGCGGTGCACATCACACAGCACGTCATCGGCACGCACTTTCACTTTGGCGAAGAGACGCACCACGTGAGCGAGGCGGTGAGTGTGGCGGCGCTCGTTGGACTGCTGTTGCACACGTTCGTCGATGGCGTCGCGGTAGCGAGCGGATTGGGAATCGGTGGCGCGGTCGGTGCGCTGGTGTTCACCGCCGTGATCCTTCACAAAGTGCCAGAGGGGCTTGCCATCTCATCGCTGTTCCTCGCCGCCGGGCAGGGGAAGCGCCGCGCATTGCTCGCCGCCTCCGCGCTTGGCGTCGCGACGATTCTTGGTGTGGTGCTGACGGACCAGATCGGTGCGTTGCGTGAGCACGGTCTCGCGCTGGCGGCTGGCGTCACGCTGTATGTCGGCATGTCGAATCTCGTGCCGGAATTCCGCGCGCGCGGCGGCTGGCAGCTTCCCATCGCGTTCATGTTCGGCACGGCGACGTACTTCGTCGCGCGCGTGCTGGCGGGAGCGTAGACGATGGCTGAGCGTCGCGGTGCGCGCACGAAGTCTGGTCCATCGTTGTTCGCTGCGTCCGCGCCGCCGCAGCCGCTGGCGGCGCGCATGCGTCCGCGCACGCTCGACGAATATGCAGGACAGCGGCATCTGCTCGCGCCGGGAAAGCCATTACGCGAAAGCATCGAGAAGGGCACCGTGACGTCGATGGTGTTCTGGGGACCGCCAGGCACGGGGAAGACGACACTTGCGCGACTGATCGCGGGATACACGGATCGCGAATTCGTCTCGTTCAGCGCAGTGACAGAAGGTGTGCCGCGCGTGCGCGAGATCGTGCGCGAAGCGGAGGATCGTCTCGAGACGGGACGAGGAACGATCCTCTTCGCCGACGAGATTCATCGCTTCAACAAGGCCCAACAGGACGCGTTTCTGCCGCACGTTGAAGCGGGAACGATCACGCTCATCGGCGCGACGACGGAGAATCCGAGCTTCGAGATCAACGGCGCGCTCCTTTCGCGTGTCCGCGTGTTCGTCCTCACGCCCCTCTCAACGGACGACTTGATCGGCGTGATCCGAAGCGCTCTGTCGGATGCGGAGCGCGGTCTTGGCGGTCAGGGGTTGACGCTCGCGGAAGACGCGCTTCAGCTGCTCGCACGCGAAGCGGACGGTGACGCGCGTCGTGCACTCACGATTCTCGAGGCTGCGGCGCAACACGTCGGTGCAGGCGGGTTGATCGACGTGCAGGCCGTGCGCGATGCGGCGCAGCTTCGTTTCTCGCGCTACGACAAGGGCGGCGAGGAGACGTACAACATCCTGAGCGCCTTCCACAAGTCATTACGCGGGAGCGATCCACAGGGGGCGCTGTACTGGATGGCGCGCATGATCGAGGGCGGGCAGGATCCGATGGTGATCTTCCGTCGCGCGATTGCAATGGCTGCGGAGGACATCGGTCTCGCAGATCCTGAGGCGCTGAAGCTCGCGGTCGCCGCGCGTGATGCGTATCACATGTTGGGCGCGCCCGAAGGCTATCTCCCGATGTCGCAGATGGTGATCTATCTCGCGACGGCGCCCAAGTCGAACAGCAGCTATCGTGCGTTGAAGGCGGCGATGGACGCGGCGCGGGAGTATCCGGCGGAGGGTGTGCCCATGCACATTCGCAACGCGCCGACGGCGCTGATGAAGGAACTGGGATACCATGAGGGGTATCAGTACGCGCATGCCGTTCCCGAGGCATACATCCCGCAGGAGTACCTGCCTGACGCGCTGGCTGGATCGGCGTTCTACGAGCCGGGTCCGTTCGGTTTCGAGAAGGAGATCGCGAAGCGGTTGGCGTGGTGGGAGGAGCTGCGGCGGCGTGAGAAGGGCAAGGAAGAGGGGGACGCCGGTCACAACGGGGAACATCAATAGGAGGAGTGTGTCATGCGTCGTCTCGTGTCAGCAGCAGTCGTGAGTGCAGTCGCCATCATGGCCGCGTGCAGTGCGCTCGGCAAACAGGCTTTTCAGCAGCCGATCGTGCATCTGCAGGATGTGCGCGTCAACGGCGTCGGCATGACGGGCGGCAATCTCGACGTGAAGCTCAGCGTGTACAATCCGAACGGCTATCGCATGGACGCGACACGGATGACGTACAACGTCACCGTCGGCGACAGCGTGCAGTTCGCGACCGGCGCGCTCGACAGTCGATTCACGGTGAATTCCAATGACTCGTCGGTGGTCACCATTCCGGTGAGCTTCACGTACAACGGCATTGGCGCCGCGGGCCGGCAGATGATGAACACCGGCGGCGTGAACTATCACGTCAATGGTGACGTGACTGTGGGCACGGTGGTGGGTAATTTCACGGTTCCATATTCTGCCGTGGGGCGTTTCAATGCGCTGACTGGATCGTCGCGGCAGTAGCCGACACCGTCATGAACAGGGGCGGCAGTTGCCAGTGTCATTGAGCAGGACGGCAGTGGCGTATGTCATCCCGCAGGAGCGATCGCGAGTGTCGGGATCTACTTTCGTGGCGATTGTAGCTGGCTATGTGTGACGCACCGTAGATCCCGACACTCGCTCGCTTCGCTCGCTCCTGCGGGATGACAA
>JBDUCR010000064.1:0-9552 GCA_040003345.1 bacterium | reverse complement strand
CGCCTGCGAGAATGAGGAGCGGGCCGTTCGTGTGCAGCACCGCCTCGCGCTGCGCGGGATTCAATCCCTCGAGCAGCGTGTCGTCAGTCGCAATGGCCATCAGGGTAAGATAATCTCGAACGACGCGCCGCGGTCCGTGTGTACGAGCCGCAGTGTTCCGGCGTGGTTCTCTTCGACGATCCGGCGGGCCAGCGAGAGACCGATGCCCCATCCACTCTTCTTCGTGGAAAAACCAGGCTCGAAGATGCGGCTGCGCAGCTCACGCGGAATGCCGGGTCCGTCGTCGCTGACGGTGATGCGCGCGCCGCCCTCGGGACGAGGCGTGGTGGCGAGAATCACGCGACCTCCACGTCCGGCGAGCGCATCCACGGCGTTCTTCACGAGCACCTCCATCGCCCACTCGAGCAACACCGCGTCGCCGAGGACGACGAGCGGCTCGTCAGGCGGCACGATGTCGATGACGACGGCATTCTTGAGCGTCGGCACACGGGCACGGAAATAGTCGCCGATGCGCGCGACGAGCGCGGGTGCGTCGACGGAATCGCGACGCGGATCGCGCCCGATCCGCTCGAAGCGATGCGCGACACGGTCGAGTCGCACGAGATCGGCGTTCATGTTCGCCACCGCCTTCTTGGTGGCGTCGTCCGTACTTCGTTCATCGAGTAGCTCGATCCACCCGGCAAGACTCGAGAGCGGCGTGCCGAGCTGATGCGCCGACTCGCGCGCCATTCCCGCCCACACGCGCTCACGTTCCGCGTTGCCGCGCGTACGCACGATGTACACCGCCGCCATGAGGAGCACGAATGCGCTCGCCGCCTGTAAAGCGGGGATGATGCGCAGCCACTTTACGAGTGGCGTCCGTCCATAATGAATGCGGCCCACGAGCGAGTCAGTCACAGGCGCGTTCTCGAGATCGAGCTCGCGGACGTACGCACGAATCTTTTCTTCGTCGTCGCCGAGATCCTTCGGAAGATTTGCGGAGGCGCCGGTTGGCTTGCCCGACAGATCGGTGATGATCACCGGCACGCCCTGTTCGAGAATGCTTTTCGAGAGATCAGAGAGCGCGAGCGTTCCTGCCCCTTCGCTCGTGTCGCTCAGCGCGCGAAACACACGCGCGTACATCTGGCTCGACCGCTTTGCCTCGACTTGCAGATCACCGACCACGCGTCGCGTGAGAATCAAGAACGACGACAGCAGGATGATGAGCAGCAGGCCGACGACCAGCTCCGGGAGGCGTCGGCGCATTGTCCTACGACAGCCGGTCGGATCCCAGATATCGGCGCAGCGCTTCAGGGACGACGACACTGCCGTCCGTCTGTTGATGATGCTCGAGAATGCACGCGATCGTGCGCGGGAAGGCGAGCCCGGAGCCATTCAGTGTATGAACGAAGCGCGCCTTTTCTCCCTTCGCTGCCTTGTACTTGATGTTCGCGCGGCGCGCCTGGTAGTCGGTGAAGCTGCTCACCGAGCTCACCTCGAGCCATGCTCCGACACCCGGTGCCCATGCCTCGAGATCGTACGTCTTCGCGCTCGAGAAGCCCGTGTCGCCCGCAGCGAGCAGCTTTACGCGGTACGGGATCTCGAGACGCTGCAACATCAACTCGGCGTGTCCAAGCAGGAGCTCGAGCTGGGCCTCCGATTCTTCCGGCACACTGTAGCGCACCAGTTCGACCTTGTCGAATTGGTGTGTGCGAAGAATGCCGCGTGTGTCCTTCCCCGCCGATCCCGCCTCTCGACGGAAGCACGGCGTGTAGGCGCAGAACGCCTTCGGAAGCATCGACGCATCGAGAATCTCGTCGCGATAGAGGTTCGTGACTGGAACCTCGGCCGTCGGAATGAGAAACAAATCGTCGCCAGCGATCTTGTACGCGTCATCTTCGAACTTCGGCAACTGACCCGTGCCCGTCATCGTCGCGCGATTCACGATCAGCGGCGGCCAGATTTCCTCGTAGCCATGCTCGTTCGCATGGCTGTCGACGAAGAAGTTCATCAATGCGCGGACGAGCCGCGCGCCCTTTCCGCGATAGACGACGAAGCCAGAACCGCTGAGCTTCGCGCCGCGCTCCAGATCGAACAGACCCTGCGCCTTACCGATGTCCCAGTGCGGCTTCACGCCATCGCTCTCGCGAGGAGTGCCCCAGCTGCGCACGATGACGTTATTCGCCTCATCGCCAGCTGGAACATCGGGCAGCGTGATGTTCGGAATCTCATAGAGGATCGCGTCGAACGCACGCTGCACCTCGTCGTACTCGCGCTCGAGACGGCTGATCTCTTCGCCGAGCGTCTTGCCGAGCGCGATCAGGTCAGTAGCGTCTTCGCCTGTCTTCTTGCGCCGGGCAACATCCTGCGAGCTTGCGTTGCGCGCCGCCTTGCGCTCCTCGACGGCCTGAATGAGCAGGCGACGCTGCTTTTCCAGTTCCTCACTCTTGTCGAGCATGGGGCCAAGCGTTGCCAACATTTCCCGACGACGCATGGCGTCACGCACATCGTCGAGCCGCTCGCGAATCAGCCGTGCATCCAGCATCACTGCGTGGGGATCGAATCCGGCACGACCGAGAAGTAGCCGCAGTTGGGATCGACCACCGTGCGAACATAGAGCTTCTTCGCCACGGCATCGATGCTGTCGACTACGAGCTTCGCGTACAGGAACTGCGAGGTGATGAGGCTATAGCTGAAACAGGTCGTGACGTCGCGAAGCTCGACGGCCAGTACCGTGCCCGGGGCGATCGTCTTGACGCCAATCGTGTCGTAGCCCGTCTCTGGTACGGCGCGAAGTGCGTCGAAGGTTCCGCTCACGATCTGCAATCCGACGCGTTTGGTGGATCCGGCAGGCGCACCGGCCACGCTCCGCACCGGGAAAATGCTCGGCTTCCCCGTCGCAGCGTCGATGTCGAAGGCGACGTCAAATGCAAAGGACGATGTCGCGTGCGACGACCCGCCCAGGAAGGCGAGCGCATTGGGCGCGGTGGCCGGAGCGTTGGTAAGCGTGTAGACGGTGTACGAGGCGAGCGCGTTCGTGTACGTCGCCTTCGGCCGTGTCAGGTCGCCACAGGCGACGGCGACAACGGCAAGGGCCACGACAGCAACGCGCAACAGGCGAGTCGGCGGCATGAGTCAGCGCGAAATGGAAAACAGGTGTGGGGCTCCTTGGAGAATAGGCTCCAGCACGAGCAAACTCAAGCGATTGCCGTAGCTTGACTTCACTCACCTCGCCCTTAAGCTTCGGCACACTTTCCCATGCGGAGTGGGCATGCCGAGTATTCGAGATCTCGTAGGCGCAATTCGACAGCGTGATGGCGTGGAGGCCGCAGTTGTGCTCGGTCGCGACGGTCTCCTGATCGACAGTCAGAGCGCGCCTGGGCTCGACTCGGAAGATCTTGCCGCACGCATCCCCGCCATCATCGGCCCCGCTGACGAACTGGGCGACACCGTGAAGCGCGGCACCCTCAAGACCGCGGTTCTCGAATATCGCGACGGACTCGCCATCATCGAAGTGCTCAATTCCGACGCGATTCTCGTCGTGCTCGTGCGCTCCGATGCGAACGTCGGCCGCCTGCTCTTCGAGCTCCGTCGCAATCGCGAGCACATCGCAGCCCTGGTTTAGCGTGAACGACAATACACATCTGACACACGCGCTCGTTGCTGACGACGAGCCGCATATCGGACGCATCATCAAGATGAAGCTCGAGCAGGGTCCCTTTCGCGTCACCCTCGCCTACGACGGCCGCGAAGCGCTCGAGATCCTGCGCCGCGAAAAGGACATCGCTATCGTACTGCTCGATCTCATGATGCCCTATCTCAGCGGCCTCGATGTTCTCGCGGAGATGAAGAAGGACGAGCGGCTGAAACATCTTCCGACCATCGTGCTCACCGCCGCCGGACAGGAACAGCAGCACCGACTCGCGATGGACCTTGGCGCGAGCGAGTTCCTCACGAAGCCATTCAGTCCGAAGCGCCTGTACGCGCGCACCGCCGAGCTCGCGGGCGTGGCCACTGAGCCAAGCTCCGACCCAACATGAGCCGATGGGCTGTCGTCCTTGCTGGCGGCGTAGGCTCACGGTTCTGGCCCATCAGCACTCCCGCGCGTCCGAAGCAGCTGCTGCCGCTTGCGACGGAACGGCCACTCCTGAGCGATACCCTCTCGCGTCTCGCGCCGCTGGTGCCGCCAGAGCGCACGCTCATTCTCACGAACGCACAGCTCGTCGAACCGATTGCTGCGTTGGCGCCGTCAATTCCACGCGAGAACTTCATCGCGGAACCGCGGCCAGCAGGTACGGCAGCAGCGCTGGCGTGGGCCGCGCACGAGATCGCGCGTCGTGGTGGACGCGATGCGGTGATGATCAGTGTGCACGCAGATTGGGCGGTGGGTGACGCAGAGGGCTTTCGCGCTGCGCTGTCGCGCGCTGCCGATGCGTGCGAGCAGCATCATGCGCTCGTGACCGTGGGAGTGGTGCCGGTGCGGCCCGACCCCGGTTTCGGCTACATCCAGCCCGCGAACGAAGTGAGCGAGGGTGCACGACGCGTCGAACGGTTCATCGAAAAGCCTGATCGTGCGCGTGCGGAAGCGATGGTCCGCGATGGCTACCTGTGGAACTCGGGAATCTTCGTGTGGCGTGCGGGCGACTTTCTCGACGAAGTGCTCGCGCTCACCCCAGAGATCGCGCCGCACCTCGCGGCACATGGGGACGATCTCGCCGGATTCTTCGGCGCGGTAAAGACGCCCATTTCCGTGGACGTTGGAGTGCTCGAGCGCAGCGGAAAGGTGCTCGTTATGGCCGGTGACTTCGGTTGGGATGACGTGGGCACATGGGCCGCGCTGCGACGCGTGCGCGCGTGCGATTCGCAGAACAATGCGGTGATTGGCGTCGTCCACGCGCTGGATGCACGCAACAACGTCGTGCACGCCGACGAGAACACGGTGGTGCTTTACGGCGTGTCGGATCTCGTCGTGGTGTCGCGCAATGGACTCACACTCGTCACGACGATCGAGAAGGCGTCAGACCTGAAAACGCTCATCGATTCGCTGCCACCGGAGATTCGCGAGCAGCCATGAGTGCGGTCTACCTCTATGACGATCTCTGCGCGCGCACCTTCGAGCCCTTTGCGCTGACGCGACCCGCGGGCGAGATGCGCGCGGGCGCGCTCCTCGTGCGTGAGCGCTGGGAGCGCGCGCTTGGCGAGAAAGTCGCGGGCTACATAGCGGCGCCGCACCTCGCGCGATTCGATGAGCCTGACGCGCCGCGAGTGATTTCGTCCGGCGTGCTTCCCAAGGGTAGCTGGCTCGCCAACGCGCGCTTCTCGCCCACACTGATTCCGCTCGGCCAGCCAGACGAAGTAATGTCCGGCGACAAGCTCGCCGCCGTGCGCCTGGCGCGCGACCTCGATGTCGATGCGTTGCGCGACGGCACCGCGAACATTGGCTCATACGCGTACCAGTCGGGCACTCCGCACCAAGTGACGCCGAGCGACGGCTGGTGGATGAACGAGGTCTGGGATTACGTCGGACATCTCGTCCCGATGCTCGAGCGCGATCTGCCGATCCTCGGCGCATCGATGTCGAACGCGTTGCCCGCTGGCGCAATTCGCGTCGGCTCGCATCCGGTCTTCGTCGAAAGCGGAGCGATCATCGAAGAAAGTGTTTGCTTCGACGTGAGCGCCGGCCCCGTGCTCGTTCGCACCGGCGCCCACGTACAAGCATTCACGAGACTGGTCGGCCCTCTTTATGTGGGCCGAGACTGCACGGTGACGACCGATCGCATCGCGTTCTCGTCCATCGGTGACGTCTGCAAGGTGCACGGTGAGTTGAGCAACGCTATTTTCATTGGGCATGCGAACAAGGGGCACGACGGCTTCGTCGGCCATTCAATTCTTGGACGCTGGGTCAACCTCGGCGCAGGCACGATCACGAGCAACCTGAAGAACACCTACGGCACTGTGCAGCTCTGGACCCCCGACGGCGTTCGCGAGACGGGACTCCAGTTCCTTGGCACGCTCTTCGGCGATCACGCGAAGACTGGTATCGGTCTGCGGTTGACGACCGGCTCAGTGCTTGGCGCGGGTGCGAACGTCTATGGTTCCGTGATGCCGCCCAAGGCGGTTGCGCCCTTTTCGTGGGGTGAGACCGGCGCGTTCATGGACTATCGCCTCGACAAATTTCTCGATGTCGCCAGTCGCATGATGGCGCGGCGACATGTCGTGTTGACTGACAGCGCGAAGGCGCAGCTTTCAGCCGCATTCGAGTCGCGATGGTCGGTGACAGAATGAAGGTCTGGGTGCTCGGCAGCGGTAGTGACGGCAATGCCGTGCTGATTCAGTCAGGCGAGAGTCGCGTACTCGTGGACTGTGGTTTCGGCACGCGTACGCTCGCGGGGCGGTTGCGAAGTATCGGTATTGCGCCGGCGTCGATCGAGGCGTGCATCGTCACGCACGAGCACGCGGATCATGTGGGTGGTGCTGCGGCCGCCGCGCGGAAGTGGGGATGGTCGCTCTATGCGAGCGAAGGCACGGTCGACGCGTTCGAAGCGCTGCAGGACGTGAATTGTACGCGCGTGCCTGTTGGCGACAGTGTAACGCTGTCGCGCATGACGATGACCACGTATGCGACGCCGCATGACGCGGCGAGCCCGATTGGTGTGCGCGTCACGTCCTCGGCGTCCGGCGCGTCCGCCGTGGTCTGCACGGACCTCGGCCACGCGAACAGGAGTGTGCGCGCGCTCTGCAGCGATGCCGATGTACTGATCATCGAGTCGAATCACGACGAAGGGATGCTGCGTGTGGGACCATATCCCCCGTCGGTGCAGGCGCGGATCGCGTCGCGGGTGGGACATCTCTCGAATCGTTCGTGCGCGGCACTCGTGCGCGAGAGCGTGAACCGGAACCTCGCGCACGTGGTGCTCGCGCACATCAGCGAGAACTGCAACGATCGCGGCATCGCGCACCGAACGATGACAGAAGCGTTGCGGACCACGCGCTTTCGCGGGACCACGAGTATCGCGATGCAGCACGGCGTGGTGGGCCCATTCCAGCCGCGATTGGCTCGCGTCGAGGCGGAAGTACAATTCGCGTTTGCGTTCTAGTTTCAGCGAGCCACACGCACTGAACCATCACATCGATGCCTGAAAAGGTCGTCCTTCACGAAGACGGTATCGCACGCTGCTGGTGGTGTGGCTCGGATCCGCTGTACGTCGCCTATCACGATCGTGAATGGGGAGTGCCCATGCGCGACGACGTGCGTCTCTTCGAGAAGATCACGCTGGAGGGCTTTCAGGCGGGACTGAGCTGGATCACCATCCTTCGCAAGCGCGAGAACTTCCGCGCCGCCTTCGATGGCTTCGACATCGAGAAGGTGTCGCGCTACAACGCGAGAAAGGTGAACTCGCTGTTGAAGGACGCCGGAATCATTCGCCATCGTGGCAAGATCGAGTCGGTGATCAACAACGCGAAGCGGGCGCACGAGCTCGTGGACGAATTCGGCTCCATCGCCGCGTTCGTGTGGCAGTTCGAGCCAGCGACGGACACGCGTCCCGCGAGCATGGATTGGGCGTCGCTCAGTCAGCTCGCCACGACGGCCGAGTCAATTCGCCTGTCGAAGGATCTGCGCAAACGCGGCTGGTCGTTTGTCGGCCCCACCACGCTCTACGCCTTCATGCAGGCGATGGGCATGGTGAATGACCATCTCGAAGGCTGCGCGTCGCGCGAAAAGCGTCTGCGGGATCGCGCGACATTCAAGGTTCCGATGTAGCTCTGTAAAACCGGGAAAAGAAAACGGCGGGAAGCCAATTGGCTTCCCGCCGTTCTCCGTTCCAACCGGGACGGTTAGTACATCCCGCCCATGCCGCCACCGCCGCCCTGTGGCGCGTGACCGGCTTCCTTCTCCTTCTTCTCGACGATGATTGCTTCGGTCGTCAGAAGCAGTCCGGCGATCGACGCGGCGTTCTGCAGTGCCGTGCGAGTCACCTTCGTCGGATCGATCACGCCCGCCTGCACCAGATCCTCATAGGTGTCGGTCAGCGCATTGTAGCCGAACTTGTCGTCCTTGCTCGAGCGAACCTTCTCGAGCACGATCGAGCCTTCGCCACCGGCGTTCTGCACGATCATGCGGAGCGGCTCCTCGATGGAGCGACGAATGATGTCGACGCCGATCTGCTCCTCGGCATCTTCGAGCTTGAGGGTCTTGAGCGCCTTCTGCGCACGAATGAGAGCGACGCCACCACCGGGGACGATGCCCTCTTCGACGGCCGCACGCGTTGCGTGCAGCGCATCCTCGACGCGCGCCTTCTTCTCCTTCATCTCGGCTTCGGTCGCAGCGCCGACGTTGATCACCGCAACACCGCCGGCGAGCTTGGCCAGACGCTCCTGCAGCTTCTCCTTGTCGTAGTCCGACGTGGAGTTGTCGATCGCAGCCTTGATCTCCTTGATGCGGCCCTGGATCTCGTCCGTCGAGCCGGCGCCGTCGATGATCGTGCTGTTGTCCTTGTCGACGACGACACGCTTCGCGCGGCCAAGATCGGTGAGCGTCGCATTCTCGAGCTTGAAGCCGATCTCTTCGCTGATGACCTTGCCGCCCGTCAGCTTCGCAATGTCCTCGAGCATCGCCTTGCGACGATCGCCGAAGCCCGGCGCCTTGACGGCCGACACCTTGAGTGTGCCGCGCAGCTTGTTCACCACGAGCGTCGCGAGCGCCTCACCGTCGACGTCCTCCGCGATGATGAGCAGCGGCTTGCCCTGCTGGGCAACCTTCTCGAGCACCGGGAGCAGATCCTTCATCGACGAGATCTTCTTGTCGTGGATGAGGATGTACGGATCTTCGAGCACCGCTTCCATCTTTTCCGGATCGGTGACGAAGTACGGCGAGACGTAGCCGCGGTCGAACTGCATGCCCTCGACCGTCTCGAGCGTCGTCTCGACGCCACGGGCTTCCTCGACCGTGATGACGCCATCCTTGCCGACCTTCTCCATCGCCTCGGCGATCAGATCACCAATCTCCTTGTCGTTGTTCGCGGAGATGGAGCCGACCTGCGCGATCTCCTTCTTGCCAGCCGTCGGGACGCTGATGCGCTTGAGCTCTTCGACGACTGCGGCAACGGCGCGATCGATGCCGCGCTTGAGCGCCATCGGGTTGGAGCCGGCGGTGACGTTCTTGAGCCCTTCACGGAAGATCGCCTGGGCGAGGACCGTGGCGGTGGTGGTGCCGTCGCCGGCGATGTCGGACGTCTTGGTCGCGACTTCCTTCACCATCTGGGCGCCCATGTTCTCGAGGGGATCAGCGAGCTCGATCTCCTTCGCAACCGTGACACCGTCCTTCGTGACCGTCGGGGCGCCGAACTTCTTGTCGATGACGACATTGCGGCCCTTGGGGCCGAGGGTGACCTTCACCGCCTCGGCAAGCTGATCGACGCCGCGCTTCAGTGCAGCGCGCGCATCCGTATTGAAGTGCAGCTCTTTGCTAGCCATGATTTAGCCTCTGGTCGCTGGAGAATTAGGAGACGATCGCGAGAACGTCGGACTCGCGGAGGATCAGATACTGCTCGTTGTCGAGCGTGATCTCGGTGC
>JBDUCR010000208.1:0-9574 GCA_040003345.1 bacterium | reverse complement strand
GGAAGTTTGCTGAGGACTGGCTTTTCCCATGCTCGCTTGCTGGAAAGTTTTGTTACTTCGCCAGACGGTTTCGAAGAGCTGTTGTCCATTGGCATTCCTTGTGGTACTACCGGTGTGAACCGCCGAACAGGGTGCGTGGGTAGAAGGCATCACCGCGACACAGTTTTGCGTCGCTGACTGAGTACCGCACCTGAGCACGTAACTCTCACATAACTCTACGGAAGGGGAGCGCAAGTACAAGGCCGCACTCAGAACGTGACCGTGAGCCCACCCGTAATGTACACATCCATCAACCGAGAGAAGGAGATCATTTTCATCCGTCGCCCCGGGCAGGACCACAAATGCCGCCACCCGGGCCCGCCTTGGTGTCGGTGGCGATCATAGCGCAGTCCATGACGCTCGGCGTACTCTCGTGACAAGCCTGTTTACATTCGGAGAGGAGTCGGATGGGCCGGCTAGCTCCTCATGAAGCTGCTGCCTGTGGGTCGATGGCGTGCGGCAGCGATCTATGGCGCGATATGGGGCGTGTGGCACGCGCCGATCATCGCGGCGGGCTTCAACTATCCAGGCTATCCGGTGCTCGGCGTCGTGATGATGTGTCTACTCACCACGACGTTCGCACTGTCGCAGACAGCGTTGCGCCTGCGCTACGATTCCGTTCTGCTCACGAGCTTCTTTCACGCGAGCATCAACTCGCAGGGACTCGGCCTGCTCCCGATGGTCGTGGTTGGCGTCAATCCCGTAATTGGTGGCGTCACGGGCGTTGTCGGTATGTAAGGTTCGCAGCGGTCGGCGGTTTGCTGCTCGCGCGAACGTCGGAGCCCGGCGTTCAAGCCTGAAGTGGTTGGCCGGGCTCATTGTGTCGGGCTATTGCCGTGAGACCAGACCGTCGAGCGCGATGCGATAGACCTTTGCCGAGGCGTCGTATGCGATGGAGTAACTGGTCGGGTACAACCCGGGTGTCTCGTAAGACGCTGGCACCTTGATCGGAAGTGAGGCGATCGACGGCACGCGGTTTCGAGCGGCTTCGATCTCGGTCTTGGTGATCATCGGCTCATAGAAGATGAAGTGGCCGTCGTAGCTTCCGTACATGAACGTTCTTGTGAATACGCTGTTCGAGGGAGGTGGCGCGAGCTCGGGACTCGTGGTGTCGACCCAATGGGCGCCCATGAAGGGAATTCCTCCAGGAAGCTGCATGTACGAGGGCGGCACGAACTGGTCGGCGGGCCGATGAGCGAGCTTCGCCGCGAACTGTGAGTCCGCTGGTGAAATACCGCCCTGAGTTGCGCTGCTCACCTTGTAGAAATGAAAATCGAAATGAGGAAGCCCGTAAACCTGAACCGGGTCATGGCCGAGTGGATTCCAGCCGAGAAAGACGTGATCAAATCCCACTGCCTTGGCCACCTGCGGGAGCGGGATATCGTACATCGTACCCGGCATTCCCGGCGGAGGAGTCGTGGGAAGATTGAGCAGTGCGGAGTCCGAAAGTGCGACGCCAATGGAGGTCACGCGTCCGTCGGCATCGAGGGTAGCGTAGCCAGCCATCGTACCGGAGCCAATCGGCTGTGATGGGCCCGAGATGGTCTGTGGACCTGATGGCGACGTGCTGTCGCGCGAGCAGGCGGCTGTGATGAGCGTGGTGAGAGCCAGCGCGCCAGCTGCTGCACTGAGTGGGCGCGTGAACGTGCGAGAGCTGCGACGAGTAGACATGTTTGCGTCAGTGTTGGGGGCGTGATCGTTGTCTCGAAGACGACAACGATTCGCAGCTTAGACGTGACGATCACTGGTCGCATCGACTGAATTATGCAGACGGAGAATGAAATGACGTGGGTAGTTCTATGCAGAGGGCGAGAGCACATTGCGCGCGCGGTGCGGCACGTCGGCGATGCATGGCGACAAGGGAGTAGCTCATGAGCGGTCTCTCTCGTCCGCAACGTTGGACGACGCGCACGTTTCCAAACGGGCTGTCGGTGGAGCTCGCGCCGAATGTGCATGCCCGCCTCTCGGGCGCCGTGCCGCGTGTCATGATGGCTGCACAGCTTGCGAGCGCGGCGACGAGCATGCGCGTCGAAGGCTGGACGGTGGCGGAACACATTGGCCACCTCGGCGATCTGGAGCAGCTCGCGCTGCGGCGACTCGACGACTATGACGCGAACGCCGCGACGCTGAGCGCAGCGGATATGTCGAATCGTGAGACGCACGAGGCGGGGCACAACGGTCGCTCGTTGGAGGAGCTTGCAAGTCGGTTCACAGAGCGCCGGTCTCGGTTGCTCGATCGACTTGGTGCGTACTCAGCGGCGGACTGGGGTCGTTCGGCAATGCATCCGCGACTCCAGCAGCCGATGCGACTGATCGATCTCATGGTGTTCGTTGCAGAGCACGACGACCATCATCTTGCGGAGATCGCGTGGCTGCTGGCGTCGCGATGACGCCATAGCCTCAGTAGAGTATGGCCGCTCTTGACATGGCGTTGGTAGACGTACAGCTTTCCTGTACAACGTTTCGCGGGGCAGAATATGTCAATTACGGTTAGCTATAGTCACGCTCGTGAGCATTTGGCAGAGATCCTGGATAGCGTAGAAGATACGCGTGATATCGCGGTCATTCAGCGTCGCGGCCATGAAGACATGGCCCTCATTCCAGTTGAGGAGCTTTCCAGCTTGCAGGAGACTGCATATCTCCTTCGGTCACCTGCCAATGCCGCGCGTCTTCTTACTGCCCTTGCACGAGCGCGAAAGGGAAGCACGAAAGCATCTGATCTGAATGAATTGCGGGTAGAGTTGGGACTCGAGAAGCCGGCACCAGCAGCAAAACGTCGCGGCCGTTAGGCTGGCGTTCACATCACCATGGCCATGCGCAAACAGGCGCATAGAAGCTCGAGGTGGCAAAACGCAAGCGCAGTTCCGTGATTCAGGACGAGTGTCGCGATGATCTGCGGTACTGGGTAGACACCAATCGAAAGGTCGCGCTGCGTGTGCTCGATCTCATCGAGGCCGCGATGCGAGATCCGTACGAAGGTATTGGCAAGCCTGAGCCACTGAAGCACATGGGCGGCAACGTCTGGTCGCGCCGGGTGACGGAAGCTGATCGCCTTGTATATGCGGTATTCGACGATAGGATCGAATTTCTGCAGGCACGATATCATTACTGACAGGAAGGGGCACGAGAGCTCGCGCCCGCAATTTTCACAGCACTATTAAGGCCGAAGTTCTCGCTCCGCCGGCGATCCTGTCCGAGCGTTGCGATCTACTCCAATTCGCCCCAAACGCTGGCGATGGCGCCGAGTCCAAGCACACCCAACACGATGGTTACCGACGCTCCTACGCGGTGCGCGACGAGCGTGGCCAGTATGCCAGTGACGGTCGTGCTCACGGCGATCAATGCGCCCGATCGCTGGCGCTCACCAATGAGCTCTCCTGTCCACCAGGAAGTCGCGACGCCGAATGGCCAGAATGCATACGTCAACGGGTGCGCCACGACCGTCGCCCAAAACGAACCCCAGTTCAGCGGCGCCAGCCCAATGGTAGCGACCAACCCTATGACGTTCATGATTGCGTTGAAGCGGTAATAGCCGGCGATGAACGCAACGCGGCGCGAGCGCGGCGAAGTTGCGCGCACGTGTTCAGCGTATCGTGAAAGCGGCGATTTCGTTTTGTGCACGGTATGAGTGCTCCTCAATCGTTGCTGCCGTTGGATGCATGCCCCTCTCACTTTAGGCAGACCCGCGCAAGCGATGCCGCGGTCAACTGCGTACCGCGCCCAAATCGGACGCTGAAACCGTACCTTTCTGCAGACCGTATCGGGGGTAGCGACCTGCCGAGGACGGCCGTCCACTGTCTCCTACCTGACCGCCGATGAGAAACATCACGCTCGCCACGCGGATGCTGCTGAAGACGCCGTTCGTCTCGGCGATCGCCATTCTCTCGCTGGCGCTCGGCATCGGCGCGAATGCGGCCATCTTCTCGATGTTCGACCAGCTCCTCCTGCGTCCGCTCGACGTACGCGAACCAGGTCGCCTCGTAAACCTCTCGGCGCCAGGGCCGATGCCGGGTAGCAACTCGTGCAACCAGGCCGGCGGCTGCGACGAAGTGTTCAGCTACGCCATGTTCCGCGATCTCGAGAAGGCGCAGACGCCATTCACCGGAATCGCCGCCCATCTCACCACCGGCGTGTCACTCGGAGTGCGCAACGAGCCGATGACCGGTGAAGGCGCGCTGGTGAGCGGCTCGTACTTCCCCGTGCTGGGCCTTCAGCCCGCGAAGGGCCGCCTTCTCATTCCGGACGACGACAAGGTCATCGGGGCCAACTTCGTGGCCGTCGTGAGCTACCGGTTCTGGGAGACAAAACTCGGTAAGGATCCCGACATCGTCGGCCAGTCGATCCAGGTGAATGGCAAGCCGTACAACATCGTTGGTGTGGCGCCAGAAAACTTCGACGGAACCACCGCGGGTATGCGGCCCGTTGTCTTCGTGCCCATCTCGATGCGCGGCGAAGTACAGCGCTTCACGGGATGGGAAGATCGCCGCAGCTATTGGGTCTACCTTTTCGCGCGACTCAAGCCGGGCATGTCCATGCAGGCCGCAGCGACGGCCGCCAACGGGATGTTCCACCCCATCATCACGGATGTCGAAGCACCGCTGCAGAAGGGAATGAGCGACAAGACGATGGAGAAGTTCAAGGCCAGGAAGCTCATCCTCGCGTCGGGTTCGCGTGGGCAAAGCTCCATCCATCGCGACGCGAAAACACCGCTCACGATGCTGCTGGCGGTGACGGGAGTCGTGCTGCTCATCGCGTGCGCCAATATCGCCAACTTGCTCCTTGCACGCGGTGCGGGACGAGCCACCGAGATGGGCATGCGGCTGGCGCTCGGCGCCACGCGACGGAATTTGATCACACAGCTCCTCACCGAAAGTGTGCTGCTCGCAGCGGTCGGTGGTCTTGCGTCGCTGTTCGTAGCACAGTGGACCATCCACATCATCGACGCGCTGCTTCCGCCAGATGCCGGCGACGCGTTGCTCTTCTCCATCAGCGGGTCGGTAATCCTGTTCTCGGCCGTGCTGAGTATCGCGACGGGCATCGCTTTCGGACTGTTCCCGGCGTTTCACAACACACGCGATGATCTCATCAGCGCTATCCGCGCCGGCGCAGGCCAGATTGCCGGTGGACGCGCGGCCGCGCGCTTTCGCTCGGGACTCGTGACCGCGCAAATCGCCTTGTCGATGGGGCTGCTCATCATGTCGGCGCTGTTTCTGAAGAGCCTGATGAACATCAGCAAAGTCGACCTCGGCGTGAAGATCGACGATATCGCTGTCTTCCACATCGTTCCGCAGCGCACCGGCTATGACAGCGCGCGAAGTGCGCTGCTGTTCACTCGCGTCGAGCAGGAGCTTGCGTCAGCTTCCGCCGTGAATGCCGTGACGGATGCCACGGTGCCGCTTCTCAGCGGCAGCAACTGGGGCAGCTCCGTGCATGTGCAGGGTTTCACGTGTGGTCCGGACGTCGATTGCGGTGCGCGCTACAATGAAATTGGGGCCGCCTACTTCAAGACGCTCGGCGTTCGACTCATCGCCGGCCGTGAGTTCACGACGTCTGATCAACTCGGTGCGCAGCGTGTGGCGATCGTCAACGAGGAGTTCGCGAAAAAGTTCAAAATGGGCAACGAGGTCGTGGGCAAATACATGGGCGACGACAGCGATTCCTTGAACGTCCAGATCATCGGTCTCGTGCGGAACATGACGTACAGTCAGGTGAAGGACTCGGTGCCGCCTGTGTTCTATCGTCCGTGGCGCCAGGATGCGCGAGCGGGAAGCATGTCCTTTTACGTCAAGTCCTCGCTGCCGCCCGAGCAGATCCTCGGTACGCTGCGCACGACCATGAAGCGCATCGACGCGAATCTTCCCGTCGAAGATCTGAAGACGATGCCGCAGCAGGCGAAGGAGAACGTCTTTCTCGATCGCATGATCTCCATCCTGGCCAGCTCTTTCGCGCTTCTGGCGACGCTGTTAGCCGGCGTGGGACTCTACGGCGTGCTATCCTATTCGGTGGCGCAGCGCACACGCGAAATTGGTGTGCGCATGGCACTCGGCGCCGATGGTGCGCGCGTTCGCAGGCTCGTGATGCGGCAGGTGAGCGTGATGCTGCTCATTGGAAGCGTCGTTGGGATTGCCGCAGCACTCGCGCTCGGCCGCGCAGCGCGCTCGATGTTGTTCGGGCTCGAAGGGCACGATCCGGTGGCGGTGGCCGCAGCGGTGGTGCTGCTCGCGTTCGTGGCTCTCGTGGCCGGCTTCATTCCTGCGCGTCGCGCGGCGCTCATCGATCCGATGAATGCGCTCAGGTACGACTGATCATATCTGCGGGATCAACTCTAGCGGTCACAGACGGTCTACGACGAGCGCTTCGCCCGCGAGTACGGGTGAGAAGCGCCGTCGGATTCGTGACCCTAGGTCACTTCAGGCAGACTTCGCCGACCACCGAGCTCGTGAACGCCGAGCCGGTGCTGTCGGCTTCGAAAGTAAAGTAGAGGGAACCGTCAGCCCCACCGTATTGACCCGTGCCAGCGATGACGCGGTCCAACTGCGTGCCGCGCCCAAAGGGACCGGGCTCGAACAAGCCGACACTGCGCGTTGTCAACGTGCCGTTCGGCGTCGTGATCAACAGTCCCCCCGTGAACGATGATATCGGTCGCACCGGTGAGGCGGTCGTGCTGGCAAGTTGGGTCAGTGATGACGCGTCTCCCGTGAACTTCGTTGTCCCCGCAAGAAACCCGGATTTGATGACGCCCGCAGTTGTGAAATTTGAAAAATCAGCCATCACGGTCTGGATCGCGTTGATCTCGTGGCACCGATCGTTGACTTGTGTCGGGTCCGGTGACGAAGCGTCGCACGCCACGGCGGTGGATCCGATCCAGAGACTCACCACCATGTTTCTAACTGTTCGAGCTTGCATGTAGCCTTCTCGTGAAATTGTTTATCGCTTTCCGTGATGCTGCGACCCTCCCCTCGGCGGAGAGGGTCACCGAAGATGTGAGCAGACAGCAGGTTTTCTGGCGGCGGGCGGCGGAAGTGCTTAAAGCCTTCGCGCTAGCGAGCCATACGGCCGGAACTAATGGAGCTGAACGCCGACCATGACCGGTGCGAACCAGTATGCTGTGCCGGCCTTAGACCACCGCAGGTACCGGCTGCTGGCCATGACCGCAACGTGTGGAGCTACGCGTAGCGCAAGCTCACCCTCGGCGTACGGTCGCAACCCGTCCTCCGCCGTCGCTGCTCCGTACTCTCCGATTCCGACTGCGACCCCAACGACAAGTGGAGACAGGATCCTCTGCCGTGCGCCGAGGGCAACGCTCGCGCCATGGCCAGGGCGGAAGTCGGAATAGCAGCCGCCAGTTGGCGTCACTGCGCAGCTCAGTTTTTCGCCTGAGTGCAGATCAGTGACGTAGTCAAATTTGATATACGCGGCGCGGCTTGCGGCTCCGCCAAGCCGGTATGTTGCGCCAATCCGCATGACGCCTTCGGCTTCGTCGAAATACCACCCGGTGCCAGCGCGTGTCGTGTGTCTGCCCGCCCCAACCGTCAGCTCGCCGGTCCATCGGGGCAGTGACTGTGCGGCAGCCGTCCTTGCTACCAGGAAGACGATGCTAAGGACGATCGTTAAAGCCTTCATCGAGAGATGCTAAGGTGTGAATTGCTCCGAGCCGCTTGCACTCGGCGGGCGGACGCTCGAGGGGAATTCTGGCTCGAGGACGTTGACCGTCAATTCACTTACTTCGATGAATCCCGCGGACTCGTCTGTTTCCCGCGCATCACCTCGAAGATGTGCTGAAAGAAGTCAATGTTCGAACTATCGACGTTGGACCGGATGGTGATCTCGTTGCCATACTCCAGCAACCGGAATTCAGGCGCTCTGAAAGCAGGCCACTGCGGCAGCGATATACCGTTCGGGTTGCCGGTCTTCGCGAACTGCACCCACGCGCCGGCCATCGCGCTCGACAGCGTCCGGTCGATCGCTTCATACTGCGATTCGTCTGCCGCGATGTGCCCGAAGACGTATGGGATTTCCGTTCCGTGAGCCGCTCCGCCAAACGTGGTTTGATTGAGAGGACTCACGCGCGAGAACCGATACATGTACACGTCGGTGACGTTCGACGCCGCGCGGGCAGTGAGCACGGTGGGCGTAACGAACCTGAAGTCGGTGAACATCCGAAGAACTGCGCCGGCGGCGCGAGCGTCGTCTGCCGCCGGATACCTCGTGAGGACGGCGTCAGTGAATTCCGTGGGAAACAGCTTACGAACGAAATCGCGATACTCTGAAGCTGTCTGAAATGCCTCGCGGCGGTAGAACATCGCCTCGTCCGCATTGTAACCGATGAGCAATGGTACTTTCGCCTGACGGCTCGTACCCAGCAGCACGCCGGGATCGTCGGGCAAGACGTATCCGTCGATGACCGCACCAAAGTGCCAGTCGGTGCTGAAGGTGGGAGAGTTTGGCAGGGCAGCGATCACTTCGTCCCCTGTCATCGCGCGGAGCTTGGTGATGTCCGGAGCCATCGACTGGTTTTTGGCTTCCGCAGCTGGCAATCCGTAGTAGACGTCGCGCAGCCGCGGCTTCGGGCCGACCGTTCCCGTCGCTCCAGTGCTCTGGGCAATCACTCGATGGAACAGCCCCCGCGCGAGTGGCGACACCATGAGAACACCCGCAACGGAGGAGGCCCCCGCCGATTGGCCAAACACCGTCACGTTCGACGGATCGCCTCCAAACGCCTCGATGTTGTCGCGAACCCAACGCAGCAGCGCGACGTGATCGAGCAGCCCGTAGTTGCCTGAGACGTGTTGGTCCGACTCACGGGACAGGTCCGGATGCGAGAAAAACCCCAACGCACCGAGGCGGTAGTTGAACGTCACCACCACCACTCCCTGACCCGCGAGCATCTCGCCGCTCGCGCGAGGCGAGGATCCTGAGCCGATGGTGAATCCGCCGCCGTGGATCCACACCATCACCGGGAGTCGCTCGCTCCGCGATTTCGCCGGAGTCCAGACGTTGAGGGTCAGACAATCTTCGCTTGTGGGCGTGGGTGCCATCGGCAGTCCGCCACGCGGCGCAAAACTCGCTTGCTGCGGACATTGCGGTCCAAACTGGTTAGCGTCGCGAACGGCGGTCCACGGTTCGACTGGCGCGGGTGGACGCCATCGGCGGGCGCCGATGGGAGGAGCGGCGTAAGGGATGCCCTTGAAGACGACAACGTCGGTGCCAGCGCCTCGAACAGGGCCGGACTTTGTTTGAATCGTCGTTTGCTGCGCGGCCGCGTTTCCGGGGGCGGCGGCAACCATCGCAACCATGAGGCACATCGATGGGACAAACGTGATTCTGCTTTGCATGAATGTCATCCTGTCGGAATGGTGCTCCGTGGAGTGCAACCATCGTTAGGCGGCGGCGTGCGCGACTTCGTGCGACCGCCTTCCAGTGCCGCTGTCCAGCACAGGCTGCGACGACTCTGACGCATCAAGTGACGCTTCTCTCACTGCACGCGCACTGGAACGCGCACGAAGAGTCTTCCGGCCGAGAGCGGGCGCACCTC
>JBDUCR010000051.1:0-9589 GCA_040003345.1 bacterium | reverse complement strand
TTCTCGAGTGCAGAGTCCTTCTCGATCTTCGCGACGACGAGCATGTGCTTCGGGATCTTCTCGCGCAGCTCGGCGATATCCTGCGCGCGTCGAACGAAGCTCAGCGCGAGATACTCGAGCTGATGTTCCACCGCGAAGGCCACGTCGGCCCAGTCCTTTTCCGTGATGGACGGAGCGCTCACGGCGACCCCGGGAAGATTCATTCCCTTGTGGCTCTTCACGATGCCGCCGTGCAGCACACGCGCCAGCACCGTGTGCTCGCGTACCTCGAGCGCGACGAGCTCGATGAGGCCGTCGTCGATGAGAATGCGATCGCCGACCTTGAGGTCGTGGCAGAGATCTTCGTACGTGGTCGGCAGTTGCGCTGGCGACGCGTCTTCGCCGGCGACGAGCACGATGTCCTCGCCGTCGCGCAGCTGGCGCGGCTCGGCAAGATCTCCGATGCGAATGCGCGGGCCCTGAAGATCGCCCATGATCGCGACCGGACGGCCAAGCTCCTGCGCCGTCTTCCGCACCAGCGCAACCGTGAGCGCGTGCTGTTCGTGCGTGCCGTGCGAGAAGTTGAGACGGGCAACGCTCAGCCCGGCCTCCATGAGCGCGCGGAGCGTCTCGGAATTATCGGAGGACGGGCCGAGAGTGCAAACGATTTTCGTGCGAGGGAAGGTCATTGCTGGTGGTATGGGGTCAGACGTGAAGCGCTTCGCGCTTCTTCTCCAGCCCCGCCGTCAGCGACTCGAAGCTCTTCTGGAAGCTCGCGAGTCCTTCGGAGAGCAGCTTGTTCGTCACGTCCGTGATGTCGATGCCAACGTCTGCAAGCTCACGCATCGTACCTTCGGCGCTGGCGAAAGCTGCGTCGACTGTACGCGTCACTTCACCGTGATCGCGGAACGCTTCGATCGTGGCGGGCGGCATCGTGTTGACCGTGTCCGGACCGATCAGCTGCTCGACGTACATCACGTCGCGATAGGCGGGATTCTTGGAGCTCGTGCTTGCCCACAGCGGACGCTGCAAGCGCGCGCCGGCAGCCTTGAGTGGAGCCCAGCGCGCCGCGCCGAACTGTTCGAGAAAGAGCTTGTACGCGAGCTGTGCGTTGGCGATCGCAGCCTTTCCGCGCAGCGCCTGGATCTTCGCCTTAGCGTCGCCGGTCGCGTTCGCCGCGAGCGCGTCCAGCCGTTTGTCGACTTCGGTGTCCACGCGACTCACGAAAAACGACGCGACCGACGCGATGCGATCGACCGGCTTGCCGGCCTTCATGCGATCTTCGAGTCCGGCCAGGTACGCGTCGATCACGCGACGATGCGCGTCGATCGCGAAGAGCAGCGTGATGTTCACATTCAGTCCTGCGCCAATCAACGTGCGTACCGCGACGGCGCCTTCCGCCGTGCCGGGCACCTTGATCATCACATTTGGCCGGTCGACCATCGACCACAGCCGCTCCGCCTCGGCGACGGTTTCCCTGGAGTTGTTCGCGGCGCCGGGAGACACTTCGATGGAGACGTAGCCGTCCGCACCGTTCGTCGCGTTGTAGATCGGCATGAACAGATCACATGCGTCGCGGACATCCTGTGTCTCGACCAGCTCGAAGAGATCGAGTGCCGTGGCGTTCTCGGCGGCACCTCTGATCTGGTCGTCGTACAGATCGCCGTCGGCGAGCGCTTTCTCGAAGATCGTCGGGTTGGACGTCATTCCCGTGAGCGCATCGAGCTCGATGCGCTTCACGAGCTCACCGTTGCGCAGGATCTTGCGATCGATGAAGTCCAGCCAGATGGACTGGCCGGCGTCGTGAAGCAGCTGAAGGCGATTCATCGGCATGACTCGATACGGTTGGCAGAAGCGAGCGGAGAGTTGAAGATAACCGACGGCAGAAGTGATGTCGGTCGCCTATTTCCCCGTGTACATCACGCGCCAGATTGTCCCGCTCGCATCGTCCGTGATGTAGAGCGAGCCGTCGGGCCCGACAGCAAGTCCGGTCGGCCGGTGCATGGTGCCGGCGGCGCCAGCCGTTGCGGGTCGAAAGCCATCTGCGAAGATCTCGAAGTCGCCAGAGGCCTTTCCATTCGCAAGCGGCTGGAAGACGACGTTGTAGCCGCCCTGTGGCAGTGGCGCGCGATTCCAGGAGCCGTGGAACGCGATGAACGCGCCGTTGCGATAGCGCGCCGGAAAGCTCTTGCCCGCGTAGAAGGCGAGCGAGTTCGGCGCCCAATGTCCCGGGAACGACGCGACGTTGCTCTTGTAGTTCGCGCACTTGCCGACCGTCTTGCCATCGCCGCCGAACTCGGGCGCCAACACTTTCTTGCCCTGCTGCCGGTCGTAATAGCAGTAGGGCCAGCCAAAGTCGTCTCCCTTGCTGATGTGAAACATTTCCTCGGCGGGGGTCTCCGCGCTCTTTGCTTCGTCGAACAATTTCGGCCAATTCTGCGCGAGCTGATCGCGACCGTGCTGCATCACGTACAGCGTCTTGTCGGTCGGATTGATGGTGATCGACACGCTGTTGCGGATGCCCGTGCCGAAGTGCACGCCATCAGTGGCGGTCTGTCCGGCGTGATCAGTGCGGAACGCCCAGATGCCGGCACGCGTCTCACGTTCCACGCACGGATCAATTCCCGCACTCTCGAGCTGCCGATCTGCCTGCTGACAGCTGTTCGTCCGCGATCCAATGTTGACGTACATCGTGCCGTCATCGGCGATCGTGAACGTCTTTGCCGAGTGGCCGCCGCCCGGCAATCCACCGATGAACGTCTCGACCGGGCCCGCCGGCGTGAGCGAGCCGTCCTTGAGCGGATAGCGCACGATCGCGGTCGTGTTGTCCGAGTAGAGATAGCCGCCGTGGATGGCAACCTCCGACGAGTGAATGCCGCCACCCCACTCCTGAATGACGTCGGCCTTGCCGTCGCCGGTGGTGTCGCGCAGCGCGATGACCCCGTTCCGGCTCGACGACACGAAGAGATCACCGTTCGGCATCACGATCAGATGTCTCGGCGTCGTCAGCTTATCGGCAACGATGAACGCGCAAAATCCCTTTGGCAGCGTAAGTCCGCCGTTGTCGGCAGCGCATTCCACCTTGGCCTTTTTCGCTGGCGTCACCGGTTCGCGCATGCTGATGCGCGCCGAGGGAACGATGATGAATGCGGCCGCGAAGACGGCGAGAGTTGGGCGGGCGAGCGACATATCTTGCTCCGTGCGGTGATCGGGCGTGAGCGCGTGTGTCATCCAAACTTCCGCGCGCGAACCGCGAGAAGCAACCGGTTCGTTTGCTTCGCGGCGAGCGGGGTACTATCTCAGGGTATGTCGGAAGCTCATCCCACCACATTCCGTGCCTCGGGCCGCGCACGCCTGTATGCGGCCGCGATACTCCTGTCGGTGTTCGGCGCGAGCTGTTCGCGCGCCACCGAGCAGTCGGACCCGGGAGACGTCGGCTTTCGCGCGGACTCGACGATCACGGTGCGAATCGTCAACCGGAGCCAGATCGACGCCGTCATCTTCATCGTGCACGACGGAGTGCGCGATCGGCTGGGCGCGGTAACCGCCGCGGGCACCAGTAGCTTCGCCGTGCGAACGCGTACTATTCCGGGCGGTGAGTTCAGCCTGCTTGCGGATCCGGTCGGCTCGCGGCAAACCACGACGTCGGAGAGGCTTCACCTGGCGCTTGGCACTGTCTTTACGTGGACGCTCGAGACGGACTTTTCGCGCGGCGCCGTGATGGTGCAGTAACGAATCGGTGGGCTGTCTTCGCGCGACGTTCGACTACTGAGCGGGACGCCCTCCAATCGGGTTCCCGCCCTGACCGCCCTCGCCGCGGCCGCGCAACGCAAGCGTGAGCGCCACGAACCCAGCGGTTCCCAGTGCCGAGACAAACGCGGTACGCGACGCGGAGAACTCGCGCTTCTGAATCGACGCGATGAGCGGCTGGGGAATCATCACGTGCTCGCCCTTCCAGTCCGTCTCGGCGCCGGAGCGTTGACGCGACATGTACACCGCGAGAATGTGGCCGTTCGTCGAGTCGCCCTGGAACACACCTTCGAGGTCGGTGATACCTGGACCGATCTTGGGTGCGAGCACGACCGAGCCCGAATCAGTGAGCGCAACGTTGGCGCGCTGTCCTCGAAGCACCGTCAGATCGTGCTCCGGCAGGTAGATGTAGCATGCCTGCAAGCTGAAGTGAGCCACGATCAGCGCGAGGCTGACAGCTCCGCGTTTGCAGCGAGTGCGTGTTGTTGAACGAGTCATGTGACAACCATGGACAACGTGGCGCGCGTGACGTGGGGGCGCCGATGAATCGACACCCCCACGGCACGTCGCATTCTGTTCTTGCCTGAAAGCTAGATCACGAGCTGGGACACGCTGCGGGGTCGTTCGCGTTTCTGAACGTCTGCAGTGAGCCTTCGCTCATGATCTGTGGCTGCGTCGGATTGGTCTGCTGTTCGGTCACACCGTACAGAAGGCGTCCTGGAATGGCTGTATACGCGGCGTTGGCTGCCTTCATCCGCGGATAGCAGTTGCGCTTGTAGTCGTTCCAGAACTCCACGTTCTGGTAGAGCAGAATGTACTTCTCCTCCATGATTGACTGAATGGTCGCCGGTTTCGCCGGCTTTCCAGCGATCGTGCGCACGGTCGTCAGGAATGGTTGCGCCGCCGCGGCTCCGCCGATCATGAAGTTCGCTTCGGCCATGATGAGCTGATTTTCCTCGTAGGTCACCAGCGGTTGCGGGAAGCTGAGCACACTGGAGCTGTTGCGCAGCGACCCGCTGATGGGAGAGACCTGATCCAGCGCCGGGGAATTCGTCAATGCATCGTAGCCGCCATAGTCGCCAGCGGAGGTCTTGCCGAAGTACTCGCCAAGTCGCGGATCGTTGTCGGCCTTCATGAGATCGACGAGCGTCTTTCCCGCCACGAGATCATTGCCGAAGGACGTCAGCTGAAACTGCGCCCAGATATTCCGCTCCGGTGATGCATCAGTGTGTACGGAGTGGAAGCTGTTTGCAGAGCTGCTGATCCCCTTCTGTGCTGCCGCCAGGGCCTTGGCGTACTGCCCAGCGCCGAGCTTCTCGACCGTGTGCAGGTAGAAGCGGGCCTTGAGCGTGTTGGCGAGCTGCGTCCACTTCGTCTTGTCGCCGCCGTAGAACAGGTCCGATGCGCCGGGTCCTGCTCCCGCGCCGGCGAGATCGGCGATGGCCTTGTCGAGCAGCGTCTGCAGCGCATCGTAGATCGCCATCTGTCCGTCGAACTTCGGCGTTGGATTGGCGCCTGCAGCGTCGGTGTAGGGAATGTCGCCCCAGATATCGGTACCCCAGCCGACCTGCAGCGCCTCGAGGACTTCGAGGACACCTTTATAGACGACATCCTTGTCCGCATCTGCACTGGCTTCCGCAGATCGGATGGAGATGAGTCCTCCTCCGGCGTACATGCTGTTGAAGTTGCCGTTGAAGCTCGAATTCGTGACGGAGGTGTAGTGTCCCTGAAGCTCGACGAATCGCCCGGCGCTGCCAGCGCACTGCTGCATCCACTGGCACACGAGCATGGCGACGCCGCCTTCCTGCTGATCCATCACCTGAGCCTCGATGCCCGTCAGCAGCTGATTGCGCGTCGAGGTACTCGGGTTGTTCGGGTCGCGTGTCGCCTGTTGTTCCGTCAGAAAACTGTTACAACCACTCGCGGTCAGGGCGAAGGTCAGCCCGGCCGCGATCAGGGATCGGCGCATGATGTGGTTTCTCTCTCGCATTAGCGGTTGAGGGAGATGGAGAAGACAATGGAGCGGCTCTGCGGCAGGTTGAAATAATCATTGCCGCTGACGAGTGAGTTGGCGCCGCCTGCGCTCGTCTCCGGATCGAGCCCGGTGTACTTCGTCCACGTCTTGAGATTCCGGCCCGCGACACGGATGTCGAGCGCTGACAGCCCGAGCGACCGCGTCACCCACGCACCGTCGAACGAATACGAGAATGAAACCTCGCGGAGCTTCACATATCCGCCGTCCTCCATGCACTGCTCGAGAAAGCCGCTGAACGGACATGGACCGACGTTGCCCTGGTACCAGTTCTGTCCGATGGGAATCGCCGATCCAGCGCCGGGTCCCGTGACGGGACCTGGATACCAATCGGCGTCACCAAAGGTGTGCACATTGCCGGTGCAGGCCGAGTTGGCGAAGCCCGTGCAGATCGCACGATTCTCGGTGTCCTTGTGTGTGCCGTAGCTCCACAGCGCACCCTTGGTTCCGTTGTAGACCGTGCCGCCCTTACGAATGTCGAGCAGCCCGGACAGCGTCGCCTTCTTGTAGCGGTACGACGAATGAACGTTGCCTGTCCATTTCGGCGTCGGATCGGCAAGTACGCGTTGCGTGAGACCTTCACCGCAGGGCATGCCCTTGTCGTCGGAGCAGTTTGTGCCGTCGTCGATGTACAACGTGCCGGTTGGCTTGCCGGCGCACGCAGACGCCAGCATGCCTGCTGGCAGCTCGGACTCCTTGCTCAGCCCGCAGCGAATCAGCCCGCTGCCGTAGAAGACGCCGATCGGGCTTCCAACGATCGCCACGTTCGAGTTCGTGCCGCCGTCGAGCGGAATGAACGTCGCACCCGCGATGTCAGTGACGAGCGACTGTGCCCGTGCCCACCCGAAGCCGATGTCCCACGCGTGATTGGCGTTCGTGAACGGCCGCAGATTGAGCGAGAACTCGGTGCCCGTGTTGTTGATCACCGCCGCGTTCTTCACTTCGCTCGAGAAGCCGGAGGACGGCGCGGTGGGCGTGACGAGAATGACGTCAGAGCTGTGCTGCTTGTAGAACGTTGCGCTGAAGTCGGCCTTGTCGTTGAGGAATCCGATGTCGAAGCCCCCTTCGATCTCGTTCGTGCGCTCCGGCTTGAGCGACTGCGCGGGCTTCGTCGTCGTGAAGAACAGTCCACCGCGTCCACTCTGCGTTGGCGTAAGACCTGTTCCCTGCGAAATGCCCGTGGACGTGCCGGTCGCGTTGAACGTCGGCGACGTGAGATACGGCGCTGGTTCCTGTCCAGCCTGACCGTACGACACACGCAGCTTGCCGAACGTGAGCTTGTTGAAGGGATTGAACTTGTTCGTGAACGTGTACGCCGCGCTCGCCTTGGGGAACCAGTTGCGCGCGTTCTCCGTGCCGAACGTCGACGATCCGTCGTTGCGGAGCGCGAACGTCAGGAACAGCTGCTGATACATGTCGAGCGTGAGCTGGCCGAAATAGGACTCATCGTGAATGAGCGTGTGGTAGTCGCCCGGTGGGTCGCGGTTGAGTGTATTCGAGATGCTGTTCAATCCCGGAACGATGATGTCGTTGCCGACGTTCGAGAACGTCCGGAAGTTGCGCGAGTTGAGGTTCTGGCCGAGCGTGAAATTACCCGAGAAGTCGTCGGACAGATGGTAGCGCGCCGTGCCCGTCAGGTTATGGTCGATGGTGTAGTTGACGAGCTTCCCTTCCGTGATTCGACCAGCGCCGCGCAGGCCCGAGCACTCACGCGGACACACCTCGAACCGTTCGTCGTTCGAGTAGTCGGCGCCAAGGGTGTAGTTGAACTTGAGCCAGCTGTTCGCGATCCAGTCCGCATTGACGTTGCCCATGCTGCGACTGGCCTGCGACTCATTGAGCTCCTCGTACAGCGTGTAGATCGGATTGTTGAAGCCGCGCGAGAGACCGGCCGTCGACAGATCCGGATTCTGCATGCGATACGAGCGATGCAGTCCCGAGACGGGATCGAGATACGGAAAATTGTTGAACTCCGGCGGCGTGCGGAACAATCCGAGCAGCAGTCCATTCACGTTGTTGCCGCGCTGCGTGAAGTGCCCGCGCGTGTCGGCAAACGAGAAGTTGCCGCCGAGGTTGAACGTCTCGGTGAGCTTGTGCGTCGCGTTGAGACGTGCGGTGTTGCGATCGAAGTAATTATTCGGGCCGATGAAGACGCCCTGATTGTTGTTCGAGTTGCCGGAGAGATAGAACGTGGTGCGGTCGTTGCCGCCGGAGACGGAAAGAATGTTGTCGTTCTGATGACCGGTATCGAATGCTTCCGACGCGTGATCGTAGACGGGGCCCGAAAGTGCCGGCCCCCACGAACGGTTGCAGCTGCCCGGCGCGAGACCCGTACTGACGCCATTCACCCCCGAGCACGACGCGGGCTTCGCGTTGGTCGTGCCCGCAGAGAACTTGGTCTGCAGCGGATACTTGTGCGTGATGTCGTCCTGCGTCTCCGTGGACCGGAGGGAGTACTTGGTCGCACCGGCTCTGCCGCGCTTGGTCGTGATGAGCACGACGCCATTTGCAGCGCGCGCACCGTAGATCGCGCCGGCGGCCGCACCCTTCAGAATCTCGACGGACTCGATGTCGTCGGGATTCATGTCGGTCATGCGATTCGGCGCCGACGTGCCCTCGATTTCGCCCCCGTTCATCTGGCCGGGCTGATTTGCGCCACCGGCGTCGACGGGGTTGAAGTTCGTCGTCGAGAACGTGCTGTTGTCGAGCGGAACACCATCGACGACGAAGAGAGGCTGAGCCGATCCCTGAATCGTGCGCAAGCCGCGAATCTTGATGCTCGACGACGCGCCTGGATCACCCGCCGACGACGTGACGTCGACACCTGGCGCCTTTGCGGCGAGCGCATTGACGATGTTGCTCTCGTTCGACTTGATGATCAGATCGGACGACACGGCGTTGCGCACGCTGCCGAGCTTCTCGACTTCCGTGGCAGTACCGGCACCCGTGATCACGACTTCGCCGAGCTGCAGCGGATTGCTCTCGAGCGTGAAGTCCTGTGTGATTGCCCCCGACGCGATCGACAGCTTCAACGTCTTCGGTTTGTAGCCAACTCGCCGTGCCGTGATGGTCACTGGTTGCCGAGGCATACGCGCTGCCGGAACGACAATGACGTAGCGTCCATCATCTCGCGTGAGCGCGCCGAGCCCGAGCTCCGAAAGCGAGACCGTCGCCGCCGAGAGCGCGACTCCTCCCTCGCCGATCACGCGCCCGGTAATCGTGGTGCCTTCCTGGGCCGCGAGCGCGGCTGGCAGAATGGCGAAGAGCCCGAAGTGGGCCAGTGACCTGCGAAACAGGTGTCTCATGCCTCCTCCTGTGGTACGTTGGGGTGGACAAGAGTCGTCGCGAGAGGGCGAGAATCGCCTTCGACTCACGATGCGCAACGTGGCGCGAGGTAGGTACCGCATCGTCCGCAACGTCGCGGTGCAGCGCGGCTAGGTGCGATCCGGACCAGCTACCGCGTCCGGATCACGTTGGCCGCAACGATACGAGCGGTGTAAATGAGTGTCAATTCAACAGATGATTTCGCACCGCTGCTACTCTCACCCTACGGATCACTGGACCGTCACAGCAATCGCCCAGCGGTATCTCACGAAAAAGCAAGCGATCTCGGGCGACCTTTTCGGGGCCCACTGACGTTTATTGGCACAAATTGCCGGAATTTTTTTCCGGATTTCTCGTCGATTTGCGACGTCACGGCACGCGGTCTGCCATTCCCCGAGTCCGGCAGAACTGCGACGACCCTCGTCGCACCCGCAACCTCGCCCGCGGGGAACGAGAACATTGGGCGAAGGCGACGGAGGACAAGGATGAAGACCAGGAACTTTG
>JBDUCR010000361.1:0-9590 GCA_040003345.1 bacterium | reverse complement strand
CCACCGTGTGCGTCGAGATGGACAAGACGCTTGGCGGCACGTGCGTCAACGTCGGGTGCATTCCGTCCAAGGCGCTGCTCAACTCGAGCGAGCATTTCGAGTTCATGGGCCAGCATGCGGCGGAGCATGGCATCGGCGTCGACGGCATTCGGCTGGATCTCGCGCAGATGCTCAAGCGCAAGGATCATGTGGTCGATCAGAACACGAAGGGAATCGAGTTTCTGTTTCGCAAGAACAAGATCACGTGGGCGAAGGGATTCGGGACGCTCAGGGCGGGAAATGTGGTGGAGGTTCGGGGGGCCCCCCCCGAACAGAATATGACGACATATCAGGCGAAACACGTCATCATTGCCACCGGCTCCGTACCCATCGAACTCCCCTTCCTCAAGTTCGACGAAGAGCGCGTGTTGTCGAACGTCGGTGCGCTCAGGATCCCGCAGGTGCCGAAACACCTCGTCGTCATCGGCGGCGGCGTGATCGGCCTCGAGCTTGGCAGCGTGTGGCGTCGCCTCGGTGCGAAAGTGACCGTAATCGAGCTGTTTCCGACCATCATGCCCGGCACCGACGAAGACATCATCAAGGAAGCAGAGAAGACCTTCCGGAAGCAGGGTCTCGTGCTGCGCACGGGCACGAAAGTCACCGGCGCCAAACGCGACGGCGACACCATGTTCGTAACCATCGAGAAAGACGGCGCCACCGAAACACTCGAAGCCGATTACGTGCTTGTCTCCGTGGGACGCAAGCCGTCGCTCACCGGCGTCGACGCTGCCACGCTTGGATTGACTGTTGGTCCGCGCGGCGAAGTGCTCGTCGACGATCAACTGCGCACGAACCTGCCGAACGTGTACGCGATCGGCGATTGCATCGGCGGCAAACTGCTCGCACACAAGGCGGAAGAAGAAGGCGTCATCGCCGCCGAAGTGATTGCCGGCAAGCCGGTGCACATGCACTACAAGTCGATTCCGTCCGTCGTATACACGTGGCCCGAGATTGCGACGGTCGGTCTCGCGGAGCACGAGGTGAAGGCGTCGGGACGCGAGTACAAGGTCGGCAAGTTTCCGTTTTCGGCGAATGGCCGCGCACGCACCTCGGGCGATACGACGGGATTCGTGAAGTTCATCGCCGATGCGGCGACGGACGAGCTGATCGGCGCGCATCTCATCGGTCCCAACGTCTCGGAGTTGATCGCCGAGGTCGTACTGGCGTTCGAGTATCGTGGCTCGAGTGAGGACATCGGCGTGATCGTGCACGCGCATCCAACACTGTCCGAAGCGACGAAAGAAGCGGCGCTCGCGGTGCTCGGCCGGGCGATTCACTTCTGATCGGCGGTTCGTGCGCGAATTCAACGTCCGCATGCTGCAGGCCGGAGATGCAGACACCGCGCGTGCGCATGTCCTGAGGTCGTTGGGTGGAACTGTCTACGCCTCGCGGATATTCGAACAGCTCGACGTGGCGATCGGTGGGGACGACGATGAGTGTCGTGCGCTCGTCGCTACAAGTGGTGGCGAGATCAGGTGCGTTGCGTTGGCGGGTGTTGTCGCTGGAGCGCGCCATGTCGTGAAGCTGCACGCGCTGATCGGTGACGATCGCGACTCGTTGGTGCTGGTGGCGCGAGCAGTAGTTGACGGAAGTGCTCGCGCCGGCGCTCGGCTCATCGTATGTGAAGTTGCCGACGATGCGCCGTTCAGTGCGTCGACGCATGCGTTGCGAGAGGCGGGATTTGCAGAGGAAGGTCGCGTCGCGGATTTTGTGCGCGACGGCATGGCGATGCTCATCCTCGTTTGGCGACAAGAACTGTCATCCCGCAGGAGCGAGTGAAACGAGCGAGTGTCGGGATCTGCTTATCGCTGTCATCCCGCAGGAGCGAGTGAAACGAGCGAGTGTCGGGATCTACTTTCGTCGCGATTATACCCAGCCCTACCGCGGCGCACGGTAGATCCCGACACTCGCTTCGCTCCTGCGGGATGACACTCTCCATCCCGCTAGCGACGCTCAATTACTTTGCCGACCAGCTGTTGTTCGACGTATCGGCATCCATCCAGATGCCGCCGCTGAGCTCGAGCGACTGAATCACCTTCTTCGTCGCGATCGCCACCGTCGCGCGCTTCTGGTTTGCTTCCCAGATCGCCGACGTTTCGCGCACAGTCTCCGTGGTGCCGTCTCGGAACTTGATCACGACGTCCACCGGCGCGGGCATGCCGCCAATGTTGTCGATCACGACAGTGTAGCCCGCGGCTGATTTCTTCACGCTCGTAACCGCAAGGTCGATGTAGCTGTTCTCGAAGTGCCAGCTCTTCCAGAACCAGTTCAGGTTGCGTCCGGCGACATCGTTGAACGTGTTGTACATGTCCCATGGAATCGGATGCTTGCCATGCCACCGGTTCATGAACTCGTGCAGACACTTCGCGAACATCGCGTCGCCGAGCATCTCCTTCATCGCGAGATAGCCGAGTGCGGGCTTGCCGTAGGCGCTGTTGCCGTACGCGATGTCCTTGAGCGCATCGGCGGGGGTGATGATCGGGATATCCTCGAGCGGTGACGGATCCTGAATCCACGGTCTGATGCGGAATTGCTTGTAGAATTCCGTCGCCTTGTCCTTGCCGAGATCCGCCTGACCGATGAGGTGCTCGAATGTCGTCGCCCAGCCTTCGTCCATGAACGCGTACCGACTCTCGTTGATCCCCATGTAGAACGGGAAGTACGTGTGCGCAATCTCATGCTCGGCCACGAAGCGCGAGAAGATCGTGTCGGAGTAGGCTTCATCATTGGCCATCATGGGATACTCCATGCCGGCGAAGCCCTGCACGACCGTGGTTTTCTCGTATGGGTACGGAACGCCGGGCCAGTTGTGCGACAGCCAGTCGAGCGAGTGGCGGGCGAACTCCACCATGTGGTGGTAGTCTGCGGCGGTGTCGTTGTACGCGGCCTGTACGCTTGCTCTTCGTTTCGTCGCGTCGTCGACGACCACGCTCGCCGCATCCCACACGTAGTGGTCGCTCACATTGAACGCCATGTCGGGAATGTCCGACGCCTTGAAGTGCCAGGCATTCATCGGTTGCTGTGTCGTGACCCGTTTCGACGCGAGATCTTCCTTTGTCGCAATGCGAATCGTCTGGTCCGACGTCAGTGATGACTGGAAGCGCTTCAGGTAATCAGGCTGCAAAACCTCGGGCGCATTCAGCAGCGTGCCGGTGCCCCACACGAGATAGTTCGCGGGAACCTTCACCGTCACGTCGTAGTCGTTGAAGTCGCTGTAGAACTCCGCCTGATCGGCGAAGTCCATCAGGTCCCATCCGTTGTAGTCGTCGTAGACGGCGACGCGCGGATAGAAATACGCGAGATAAAACGTCGTGCTGTCGATGGCGCCTTCGCGACCACTTTCCTTTGACACGTCATAGTGCCAGTCGAATGAGAATCGCACGGAGTCGTGTGGCAGGAGCGGCGTGGGCAGTGGGACGCGTTTCCAGGTGAAGATCTGTGCGTCGTCGCCCCACTTCGCCGACGCGCCATTCACCGTGAATGCGTCGATGTGCACGCCGGAGGTCAGATAGTCTTCGTTCGCTGAGCTGTTCCGCGGCGCACCCGGCTTGTGGATGTTGACCAGCAGCTTGAACACGATGCTCTTCAGTGTGTCAGGGCTGTTGTTCGCGTACGTGACCTGCTCCGTTCCGGTCACCAGCCGCGCCGGAGGCGCAGTAGTCACGGTAATGGAGTAGCGACCGCGATTCTGCCAATACTTGCTGCCCGGTCGTCCGTCGGGCGAGCGCGTGCCGTGCGCGTAGGCCGCTTTGACGGCGCGTGGCATGTACAGCGGCTCCGGCGTCGGAGTGGCGAGTGCGACGGTCGCCAGCAGCCATGATCCACCGACGAACGCCCTCGTCCAATTCAGCATTGTGAACTCTGTCAGGAGTGTGTGCGGAAACCGTTGCGCGTGTTGGAAACTCGCGCCGCGACTGCACAATTGAAAGGGTGGTCTACTCGACCAACGGTGGCATTGTCCGCCGCAACGTATTCAATTTGAACATTCGCAGCAGAGGGCATCATTGGCCGCCGACGCGCCGATGCCTGGTGGAGCTGCAGTGTTTGCCACCGTATCGGAGTCGCCGAGCCTCGTGACCGACGTTACCGCGCCCCGTCCTTCTACCGCGCCAGCCTCGACCCTGACGCCGGCCACGGCGTCGCCTGCGCCGTCGCCCAAGGCCGGAGCAGGCCGCTACGATCGATCCATCATCGATGGACCTCTGCCTCGCGCCGTGTGGAATCTCGCGTGGCCCACGATGCTCACGAACATCATCGGCGGGCTGCAGGGAATCGTCGACCACATCATGGTCGGCCATTTCGTCGGTTTCAAAGGCAACGCGGCCATCGGCGTGTCGTTCCAGATCTTCATCGTCGTCATCGTCTTCATCATGTCGCTGTTTACGGGCATGAGCGTACTCGTCGCGCGCTTCGCGGGCGCGGGGGAAGAAGAGAAGGTCGACCGCACGGTGTATCAGGCGTTCCTCACGGCGATCGGCATTTCGATCTTCATCATGGCGCCGGTGGGGTATGTGCTGTCGCCATATCTGCTCGACCTCATCAACGCCGCGCCCGCAGTGAAGGCCGAAGCTTTGCCATTCCTGCGCATCATGTTCCTGTTCAGCAGCGGCATGATGGTCTTCTTCATGCTCGGTGGCGCGTTACGCTCGGCCGGCGACGCACGTACACCAATGGCGCTCGGCATCGCGATGACGGTGTTGAACATCGTGTTCAACGTCATTCTGATTCGCGGACTGGGTCCGATTCCCGCGTTCGGCACGAAGGGCGCGGCGATGGGAACGTGTACCGCGGCGTCGCTCGTGGCGGCCTATTCGCTGTGGAAGCTGTGGCGAGGCGGATGGGTCGTCTCCTTCCCGCGCGGACGAGGACTCGGTCCCGACTGGACGATCATCAGGTCGCTGTTCAAGTACGGACTTCCCACCGGCATTCAGGGCATCGCCATGAACATCGGCGGCGTGTTCATGCTGTCGTTCATCGGATCGCTCAAGCAGAGCGCAGCGGCACAGGCTGCATTCGCGGTGTCGTACTCGCAGCTGTTCTCGTTCGTCACGTGGACGTCTGTTGGACTCATGGGCGCGGCGGCCGCAGTCGCAGGACAAAACCTCGGCGCACACAAATCAGAGCGCTCCGTCGAGGCTGTACACGTCGCGGCACGCATCGGCGTCGCAGGCGCGGCGTTTCTCGGGATCTTCTACTTCTTCTTCCCGCGGCAGCTGCTCGCCATCTTCGGCATGAACGAGCCCGCGGTGGTCGAAGTCGGAACGCAGTTGCTGCGCGTGCTCAGTGTGTCCGGCCTGTTCATCACCGTCGCGCTGAGCTACACCGGCGGACTGCAAGGCACCGGCGACACCAAGAGCCCGCTCTACATCTCCATCATCTCGCAGGTACTCGTACCGCTCGGCATCTGCATCTTCATCAGGACGTTCTTCACGCTGCATGCGATCGACATCTGGGTCGCGATTCTCGTCGGGCATGTGACGCGCTGCCTGCTCAGCGTCGTGCGATTCAATCAGGGCAAGTGGCGTGGGATCGCGGTGGACATCGCGAAGTGAAAAGGCTCGAACGCCTCGACGCAGCGATCACGCCGGACGGCACCACGCTCACGCTCTTTCGTCACGACGGCGCATACAGCATTCGCGTCGACGGTGTGGAGCTGATGTCAACGCGGCGTCACCATTCCGAAGAGAAGCTCGCCGAGCTGGCGTGTCTGCCATTGCGCGACAAGCCAGCCGCGCAGGTGCTGATCGGCGGACTCGGATTCGGCTTTACACTGCGCGCGGCGTTGCGGGTTCTTGCCGCAGACGCCCGTGTCGTCGTCGCCGAGCTTGTTGCCGGTGTCATTGAATGGAACAGAAATCCGGCGTACGAGCTCGCCGCTACCGCGCTGAGTGACCCTCGCGTCGACCTTCAGCAGGATGATGTCGCGTACGTGTTGAAGCGGAACAAAGGCCGATTCGACGCCATCCTGCTCGACGTGGACAACGGCGCGGACGCGTTGACCAACGCTGGCAATGCGCTGCTCTATCGGCATGTCGGCATCCAGCTGGCAGCTGCTGCGTTACGTCCGAATGGACAACTTGCATACTGGTCAGCGAAAGGCGACGCACAATTCGAGGAAACGCTGCGCGACGCTGGGCTCAACGTCGAAGTGAAAACAGTGCGCGCGCACGCAACGTCCGGTACCTGGCACACGCTGTATTTCGCCTGCGCCGCCTAGCGTGTCGGCGACATTGAGCGCGACGTCGCAGCCAGACGCGGGACTCTTTGGCTGGTGGCGCGTCGCTCCGAAACCGGCGCGACGTGCCCTCGTCGCCGCCGCACTTGGTTGGGCGCTCGACGCATTCGACGTCATGCTTTTCTCGCTGACGCTTGCGTCGGTCATCGCTGATCTCGGTTTGACGAAAGTACAGGCCGGCGCGCTCGGCTCCATCACACTGCTTGGTGGTGCAGTCGGCGGTTTGATCTTCGGGCACATCGCCGATCGCTTCGGACGTACGCGGGCGTTGATGGCGAGCGTGCTGCTCTACTCGATCTTCACTGCCGCATGCGGGTTGTCGCAGACGCTCTGGCAGTTTGCGCTGTTCCGCGCACTGCTCGGACTTGGCATGGGCGGCGAATGGGCGAGTGGCGCGGCGCTGGTGTCGGAGACGTGGCCCGCGAAACATCGCGGACGCGCCCTCGGATTCATGCAGAGCTCATGGGCAATCGGCTTCGCCAGCGCGGCGATGGTCGTCGGCTTTGTGCTGCCCAGGTGGGGCTGGCGTGCGGTGTTCTTCGTCGGAATTCTTCCGGCGTTCTTCGTGCTCTGGGTTCGTCGCAACGTCGAGGAACCGGAGGTGTGGAAGACGCAGCAGCGCGCGCGACTCGCCGGCGGCGCGGCGCACGTGGCTGCGACGGCGAGTCGCTTCTCCGACATGTTCCGCGGCAAGATGCTGCGTCTTACGTCGGCGGTCACGTTCATGAACGCGTGCTGTCTGTTCGGCTGGTGGGGACTGAACGGGTGGGTGCCCGCGTATCTGTCGCTTCCGGTAGCGCAGGGAGGAGTGGGTCTCAGCACGAACACGATGTCGTGGTTCATCGTTGCGATGCAGGGCGGCATGTGGCTCGGCTACGTCACCTTCGGCTACATGACGGACGCCATCGGTCGCAAGCGGGTGTACGTCGCGTATCTCCTCGTCGCGAGTGTGCTGCTGCCGCTGTATGGCTCGATGAAGATTCCGCTGATTCTTCTGCTGCTCGGTCCGTTCGTGGCGTTTTTCGGCACGGGCTTCTTCAGCGGTTTTGGTGCGGTAACCGCTGAGCTCTATCCGACGGCCATTCGCGCGACGGCACAAGGCTTCACGTACAATCTCGGTCGCATCGCGAGTGCGGCGGCGCCGTTCACGGTGGGCAAACTCGCGACGACGCACGGCTTCAGCGTTGCGTTCACGATCACGGGAGCCGCGTATCTGCTCGGCGCGATTGCGTGGGCAGGAATTCCTGAGACAAAAGGGCGCGAGTTGACGTGAGACATTGTCATCCCGCACGAGCGCAGCGAGTGTCGGGATCTGCGGTGTGCCGCGCCGTGGCCGGCTATAATCGCCACGACAGGAGATCCCGACACTCGCTCGTTTTCACTCGCTCCTGCGGGATGACCAACTATGGCGAGCGAACGACGAGGGTCTTCACCACGATCTCCTCGGGCCACTTCTCGATCGTGAACTCGGCGCTGTCGTTGGCGTCGTGTGCGCGAATGCGGAGCTTCTGATCGAGCGGCGTTCCGCAAATCACGAATTTCCCGTCAGTACCAGCTGCGCCGCCGGGCTCCTGACGAAACAGCTCGATGTTGTTCGCCTGGATTCTGCGCCAGACATCGATCCGCGCATTGACGACCGGAATTCCGCCGACGCCGACCACCTGGCCGAGTACGACGCCGGTGCCTTCGCGATAGCTCGCGCCCGGGCAGAGCTGCGAGAGAACGATCGACCTCGGATGGAAGAGCAGCCGAACCTCCGCGTTGCGACCGCGATCGACGTACACCCAGTAATACGCCGTCCGACTCAAGCCTCCTGCGGCGAGCACACTGTCCGTCGCGAGCACTGCGTAGAGGCCAGGCAACACGTACGGTAGCGAGAACCGTCCGTTCGGATCGGTCACCACCGTGTCGTTCGTCTTCGCCATCCAGACGCGCGCGCCGGCGATCGCGGTGCCCGCGCTGTCGGCGAGTATGCCACTGATGCGCGGCAGGAGCCCATGCCATGCAGAACCGTCGGGCCACTGCGCAGAGGCGAGCTCACCGCCGATCTCCTGAGTGGCGACACGATGCGAATTCATGCGGTACTCGCGCGCGCGCAGGGGACGTCGGAGTCCCGATGCGCTTACCTGAACCTCCGTCGCGATAATCGCGGCGCGAATGACCCAGCGCTCGATCATCGAGACACCGTTCGGCATGACGCGGAAGACAACCTCTCCTCCGCTCTCGCGTGCCGCCGGCTCCAACCCGGTGTACTCGAACTGCAGCGATCGTAGCGCAGGCTTTGCACGATCGAGCCACAGCACACCTCGCACGTCGACGAGCGTGTCACGATCGTTGTCGCGGACGGGCTCGAAGGCAATGCCCACCTGATCGGCGTGATCGCGATCATTCCGCGCCAGCTGGAGACAGTGCGTATTCGCGAAGCTCGGATCGAGCAGCGTCTCGTCGTCGGGCGCGTAATACGTCCGGTCGCGACCGTCTTCGCGCATGTAGCCCTCGTAGGCGAACGCCCACGCCGGCCGAGCGGCAACGTACGATCGATCGAGCACCAGCTCTTTCATGTGCGACTCGTCCTTGCTCACCCGATTGAGCACGGGGTCGCGCGTGCGCTCAAAGGAGAGCAGCCGAATGCGGGGCGGATGCGACTCGCGCGAGACGACGCTGGCCAGCAGCGCGGCACGCGCCTGCTGCCACAGCTCGAAGCCCGCAGTGGTGCCGTGTTCGCCCGGGCATACGCGCTCGCTCGACGCCGTCATCGCATCGAGGAACGCGGGAATCGCCCCGAGCCTGATGTCGACGATGCTGTCGTCGGCACTGAGCGTCACGTCACGCGGATGGTATCCGATGCGAACGATTCGGATGCTCGCCGAGCCGCGCAGACGAAGCATTGTGAACGCACCGGTCTCGTCGCCGATCGATCGCGCGAGCAGAGTCCCGATGGAGTCGCTCAGCAACACAACGGCGCCGGCAACCGGCGCACCGGTGATGCTGTCACGCACGACACCGTGCACGCGCTGCGCGGACACCGACGACGCGGCTGTAAATACCAGCAGAGCTACCAGGAGCACTTCCCGCCGACGCACCACGGATCTCCCGTTCGGAGTGGGATCTGAACTGTACGGTACAGCGAGAGGAACCACAAATCCCCCGCCGTCCGCGAGAACGCCTGGTACCGAGACCCATGGTATGGACGTGGCGTCAGCGCTGAGTCATTTCGCTACACCTGTATTGTCGTCATCCCGCAGGAGCGATAGCGAGTGCCTCTTGTCCCCCAGGAGCGAGAGCGAGTGCGGTCATCCCGCAGGAGCGATAGCGA
>JBDUCR010000116.1:0-9600 GCA_040003345.1 bacterium | reverse complement strand
CTCTATCGCCTCGCAACATTTCGCGGTACAGCGTCGTACGTGCTCGTGTATCCTCGGGAGGAATCATGGCGATCTGGAACACGCTCAAGGGCGAGCTCGACAAAGCGGGCCGCGCGGCGCAAGGCGCGCTTGACGAAGGCAAACTGCGGCTCGAGGCGCACCGCGCCAAGCAGAAGACGGAAGCCGCCGCCGCATCGCTCGGCTTTGCCGTGTATCGCGCTCGCGCTGCAGGCGGCGAGCTCGAGCCGGAACGCTACAGCGTACTCGCCGCGCTTCTCGCGAGTGCAGAGGCCGAGGTAGCCAGGCTGGAGCAGGAGATCAAGGGCCTGGCGGGTCGAGCGGACGACGTAGCCAAGGGATGATAGGAAGATAGGACGATAGGACGATAGGAAACTGCCGTGCCTATCATCCTATCATCCTATCATCCTGCAGTTCACGGTGCTTTATAGCTCGGCGGCAGCGTCTTGTATCGCTGCTCCAACAGATCCTGCCTCGAGGGTGAGACCAGCAGTACGCCGCGCACGAACACCTTTTCCGGCTGCGAGGCGAACTCGAACGGATCGCCGCTCCAGATCACCAGATCAGCGAGCTTTCCCGCCTGCAATGATCCCACGCGATCGGCCACGCCAAAGATCTCGGCGGGTGTCAACGTGATTGCCCGGAGCGCGGCGTTGTACTCCATGCCGTACGACACCGCGTTGCCCGCCTCGTAACGCACATTGCGCACGTTGAACGCGTCCTCGTCGCCGCCGCCGGCATTGCCGATCAGCGCAACGGCGACACCTGCCTGCGCGAGCAGCCCCGCATTCTCCTGACGTTGCCCAAGCTCGGCGAAGCTCGCTGGAATGTTGTTCATCGCGCCGGTGAGCACGGGCACTTTCGCCGACGCGAGCTTCGGTGCGACTTCCCACGCTTCCGCGCCGCCGCCAATGATCAGCTTGAGCTTGAACTCGTTCGCGAGCTTCATCGCTGCTTCGATATCGCTCGCCTTGTCGGCGTTGATGATCAACGGCAGCTTGCCATCGAGCACCGGTAGGAGCGCTTCGAGGTCGAGCCGGCTCGCCGCGAATGGACGCGTCTGTGCGCGCTCGAAGTCTGCGCGACGCGTGCGGTACACGCGCGCATCGGTGAGAATCTCACGCAGCCGCATGATGGTCTCTGCGCGCGGAACATTGTTGCCCATGTGACCAAGCGTCGCGACCATCGCGACTGGCGCGCGCAGTAGCATGTCGTCGGCAGTGCCAGGTACGAGATGAATCACTGCCGCCTGTCCGGAGATCAAACCGCCCTGTGGATAGATCACCGCGCTCGTGATGCCGCCATCGCGCGCGGGACCAAGCAGCACTGACGCCGGATTCAGACCTTCCCACGGCATGAACGCAGCTGCAACACCATCGCGCCCACGAGCATTTGCTTCGCGCGTACTTCCCACGGCACCAATCTCGACGAGGCCGAGTTGTGTTGCGGCATTCACGATGCCTGGCGTCACGACCTTGCCCGTTGCGTCGATACGCTGTGCATCTGTGGGGATGACGACGTTCGCTCCAACGGCGACGATCTTACCGTCGCGCATCAGCACCGTGCCACGCTCGATCACGGGACCGCTCACCGGGTATACCTTGGCGCCGGTGATGGCGATCGTTTGCGCCTGCGCCGACGAGATGGACATCATCAGCAGCGCGACGCTCGGAATGATTCGACGCATCAGCGGCTTCCCCCGCGATTCGCCGGCACAAAGCCAAGCTCGAAGTCGGTGCGCCATTGCGACGTGGGATCCAGTCGATCGAACAGCATGGCGCCGTCGATCCACACCTTCTCAGCCTTGCTGTAGACGCTGAATGGATTGCCTGACCACAGCACGACGTCGGCATTCTTTCCCGACTGAATGGAACCGATCTTGTCGTCGAGTCCGAGTGCCCACGCAGGATTGATCGTCATCCACTTGATGGCTTCGTCCTCCGACACCGGCATGCCGATGCGGTTTCCTTCCGCCATCGCTTTCGCCGCTTCCTGATTGAGGCGTTGTTCACCGGACGCATCATCGGAATGCATGATCGTGCGAACGCCCGCGTGGTCGAGCAGCGCCATGTTGCCGCGAATCGCATCGGCCGCTTCGAGCTTGAACGCGCCCCAGTCAGCCCACACCGACGCACCGATCGAATCGCGCGCGAGCATATCAGCGATCTTGTACGCCTCCACTCCGTGATGGAACGAGCGGATCTTGTAGCCGAACTCCTTCGCGATATCCATCATTTGCGCCATCTCATCAGCACGATAGCAGTGATTGTGCACGAGGATGTTGCCTCGCAGAACCTCGGCTAGTGTCTCGAGACCAAGATCACGCGTCGGAGCATCGCCCTGATGATTCGCGTTCCACTTGTCCCAGCGCGCGCGATAGCCGGCAGCCTGAATCCATGCGGCGCGATATCCGGCCACGTTCGCCATGCGCGTGGACGGGCCACGTGACGAGTACACACGCTTCGGATTCTCGCCGCACGCCATCTTGAGTCCGTACTTCGCTCCGGGAAACTTCATTCCCTGCACGGTTCGCGACGGAACGACCTTGAGCACCACGCTGCGTCCCCCGATGAGATTCGCCGAGCCGGGAAGCACCTGAATCGTCGTGACGCCACCGGCGAGCGTGCGTGGAAGCTGGGCATCCTGCGGCCACACTGAATGCTCAACCCAGACGTGGGCCGTTACAGGGCTGGTGGCCTCATTGATGTCGTCGGTCTGCGCGCCGTTGTCTCCCGGCACGCCTCCAGCACCAATGTGTGAATGTGTGTCGATGATGCCGGGGGTGACGTACTTGCCCGCGCCATCAATGACGACGGCGTCGGCGGGCGCTGAAACGTTCGGGCCGACATCGGCGATCTTGCCATCGCGAAGCAACACGCTGCCGTTCCGAATTGCTGGACCCGCAGCCGTGAGAATGGTGACGTTGCGAATGAGCGTCGGTCGTGACGCGAATCGGTTGTACGTGCTGGGATACGGATCGGCGTTCGGAGTCGAGACGGCGCCGGGCAACGGTGCCGTCTTCGTCGTATCAGTCGCCGGACGCGATGCAGCTTGCGCCGCGCTCTCCTCGCCCCCGATGAAAACGGATCCGACAGCGAACGCAATTAAGAAATGACGCATCGAGAGTGATGGAAGTGTGAGTGTGAGCGAGCGGTAGAGACTACGGAAGCAGGCGCCGTCCTGCCAGTGAGCAATCATGTCGTGGGGAGCAGCCCCACGTCGTCGGTGCATATGCCGTCGACACCCAGTGCGGTTACGCGCCCGATGTCCACGGGCTCATTCACCGTCCATGGAATGACGCGGCCTCCGGCGCTGTGTACATCGCGCACAAGCGCCGAAGTGACGAGCGAGTAGTGAGGCCACAGGTCGGACGCACCAGTGCGCTCCATCAACGCTCTCGCGTCGGCGACGTCAGCTTCGATGAGTGCACCCAGGCGGTATCCACACTCGGAGCTGGCCAGCCGCTGAATGAGGGCGTGGTCGAAGCTGTGGATGGCCGCGGCACCGTCGTATCCCTCGAGTGCCTGGACGACAAGCTGCTCGATCCCATCACCCTTGATCTCCACGAACAGCTCGGCGCGGCCGCCCACGAGCGCGCACACCTCGTGCAACGTGCAGAGTGGGGCAGTTGCCGACGTCGCCTCCCACACTTCGGCATGCGAAAGTGCCGCGATCGCCCAGCCGCCGGGGAGTACCGGATCGTGATGCACAACCACGACGCCGTCGGAGGTGGCGTGAACGTCGAGCTCGATGCCGTCGGCGCCCGCTGCCAACGCAAGGGCAAAGCTCGCCAGGGTATTCTCACGCGCTCTGCGCGGCATACCGCGATGCGCGATGCGTAGCGGACGATCGGGTTGAGTCGTCTGTGCCATGGCGGGCGAGACAATAAGGTGCGCGAGAGGTGTATGATATTCTCCGGGACTGTCCGCCGCGATCCTTCCTTAACAATGGCGCCAGGCGTCCGTCCAACTATCCGTATCGCATGAGAGACGTCGCCGAGGGTGCCGATGAACTGACTGACCTCGACCTCATCACGCGATGGAAGGGCGGGGACCAGCGCGCCGCAACGCTGCTCGTTGAGCGGCACGCTGGAGCGGTGGCGCGGTTCGCGTCATCTGTTGGCGCCAAGGGCGACGTGCAGGACGTGGTTCAGGACACCTTCGTGCGGGCATTCGGGTCGCTCGACAGCTTTCGTGGCGACAGCTCGCTTCGCACCTGGCTGTTCACGATTGCTCGCCGCCTCTTGCTGGACCTGAGACGTTCGGAGCGGCGACGAGGAGAGCAGGTGGAGGTGCAGGAAAATGACGCGTCCACCGAGTACGATTCACTGGATTCGGTAGTGGCTGAGGAAACACGAAAGCGGATGCACGCTGCAGTTGCCCGACTTTCAAAGACGCAGCGCGAGGTGTTCCTGTTGCGGGTGAACGAAGGGCTGTCGTACAAGGAAATAGCCGACGTGGCTGGCACGACTGAAGGCGCCGCGCGCGTGCACTATCACAACGCGATGCGTGGCATCAAGGAGTTTCTCGATGAATGACTGTCCGAACGCCGACGTTCGCGATCTGCTTCCCGATCTGCTGCACGATCGCCTGGACAAGGCGACGCGCGCGATGGTCGAGTCGCATGTGGAAGGGTGTGCCGACTGCCGTGCAGAGCTCGCGCTGCTGCGCGATGTCCGCGCGTCGCTCCGGTACTCGCCCGCGCTGAACATCGCCGCCATCACGGCGGCGGTTCCGTCGTATCGTGCACCCGTTCGTCGGTCGTGGGTTGGTTGGCGCACTGCCGCGTCGGTCACGCTCTTGCTGGCTGGTGGGTCGTCACTGGTAGTGATGCAGCGCGTTGGCTCGCACTCTGTCGATTCGGCGGCGGTGGTCGCGGCGACAGATCGCGCGGTCCTCGCGGAGCCGCAGATTGCCCACGGCACGGAGTCGACAACGGTGGCGGTCGCACCGCAGAGTGTAGAGCCGTCGGCGCCTCGCGTCGCGCGGCAGCCTGTTGCTGAAAATCCGATGCCTGACGTCCGCGTTTCTGATCGTCGCGAGCTCGCACTCGCGGGCGGATCGCTCACGGATCTGAGTGAGCGGGAGCTGTCGTCGCTGCTCAAGGACATCGAGTCGCTCGATGCGCTTCCATCCACGGATGTGGAAAGCGTGTCCATCTCGCCCATTGCGCCCAGCGCGCCACCCCGAGGGAGGCCATGAGTCGACGGGTGATGCTCCTGGTGCTGATCGCGCTTTCGCTGCTCTCCGGCTCTCTCGAAGCGCAAGGAGTTGGAACGGTTCGTAAGCGGCCTGGCGTCCTCCGTCCGGGGGCTGCCGAGCGAAGGGAGCAGCGGCAGCAGCAGCGGCAGTCGGGCGACGCACCGGGCGTGCAGCGCCAGCGACTGGAACAGCAGGTTCGGCAGAGCTTCTGGAAGGTGGCGAAGCAGCGCATCGGGTTCACCGACGAGCAGATGCTGCGCGTGGAGCAGACGAGCAAGAAGTACGACGTGCGTCGCCGCGAGCTTGCCCAGCAGGAGAAGGCGCAGCGCGTCTCACTCCGATCGGAAATGCTCGCCGACTCGGCGGCGAATCAGGGTGCGATTGCGTCGTCGCTCGACAAGCTCCACGATCTGCAGCGCCAGCGGTTGGACATGCAGACGGAAGAGCAGAAGGAGCTCGCGACCTACATGACGCCACTCCAACGTGCGAAGTTCCTGGCGCTGCAGGAGCAGGTACGGAAGCGACTGCAGGAAATCGTGCGCGCTCGGCAGGATTCGACGACTCAGGTCGGAGCGCAGTCGCCATAGTCGTCTACACGCTTGCGGCGAATCCGACCGTTGCCGCGACGATGAGTCAGGCAGGAGCGTGGCTCCTGGCCAATACGCCCGCGAACGCGAGCAAGGTGCCGAACTTCAAGAATGCGCAGGCGACCGCCTGGGCGTCCGTTCTGGATGATTTCAACAACGGAAAGCTGGGAACGGCGCATTGCGACTGAGCGTGCGGCTATAGGCGTTAATGGGCGGTCGTAGCGGTTGAAGCGACGCTTGTTCTGATGGGGCCATCGATTCTCGAGATCGGTGGCCCTATTTGCGTTGCCACGCCCTCGCGCGGCGCTACGCGGCGGATCGTCGCTCCGGCGGCGAAAAAAGGAAAGAACAAACACAGGGCGCCCCGCGAGGCGCGCCCTGTGTCGTTCCGGTCAAGGTATCATTCGGCGAGTACGAAAGATGCCATGAGGCGACCGCGCCGATGGCACAGCGTCACGCGCATACTCTCATCGCAAGCCCGCACCATGTACACACTGGCACATCTGCACCTGCTCCTGAATCACATTCCGATCATCGTCCCACCGCTTGGCTTGCTGCTTCTCGCGCTGGCTTGGCTAAGACGCGACGATCTCATGGCGCGCATCGGCTTGGCGTTCATCATCGGCGGTGCCGTGGCCGCACTGCCGAGCTACTTCACCGGTGACAGCGCCGAACATGCCGTGATACGAGCGCCGGGTGTAACGAGAGCGATCATCCATCAACACGAGGACGCCGCACTCATTGGATCAATCGTGCTTGGGGTCGTCGCTCTCTTTGCAGCATGGGTGCTTTGGCGCTACCGCCGTCCTGTGGTCGTGCCTCGCGGAGTGATAACGCTCGGCATCATTGGAGCACTGGCCGCGAGCGGATGGTTCGCGTGGGTTGGTCTGTTGGGCGGCGCCATTCGGCACACCGAGATGCGTCTCGATCCTCCGCCGGCGTTCGGAGTCACGGACACGATCATTGCCCGCACTACTCGGCAATGAACGGTTCGTCGCCAGTGCCTCTCACGACCTTCCAGAGATAGCCGTCGGGATCGGCGAAGTAGCCGAAATATCCGCCCCATTTGTGCTGTCCCGGCTTTACGATTGTTCCGCCCGCGCGCTCGGCCTCGGCCAACACTGCGTCGACGCGTTCGTCGGAACTGACCACGTATGAGAGGGTGAATCCACGGAAGCCGGTGCCTTCCGCGGGAACATTCGCATCGTCTGCCAGGGCGGTCCAATCCAGCAATCCAAATGCGGATGAATTGCTGCCAAGCGTGAAGGCGACCCACTGTTCGAAGTCCTGGAATACTGGCCAGCCGAGTCCTTCTGCGTAGAACTTCTTCGCCCGGGGAAGATCGCGAACTCCGAGCGTGATGACGCTGACGTGTGGCTTCATTGGTCGATTCTCCGTCACATCTGGTGAGTGTGGTTCGTTAGTGTGTTGACGGAACACGAACGGGAGATGTGACCGATGGATGCGAACGATCTGTTGGCGGAAGCGTTCGAGGAGAACCGCAATCATCTGCGCGCGGTGGCGTATCGGATGCTTGGATCGAAGAGCGAGGCGGACGACGCGGTGCAGGAGGGTTGGCTCCGCCTCAGTCGCTCCGATACAAGTGGGGTCGACAATCTCGGTGGCTGGCTGACGACAGTTGTCGCGCGCGTGTGCCTGGACATGCTTCGCTCGCGGACCTCGCGACGCGAAGAGTCATTGGACGTTCGCGCATCCGAGCCGAGTGGTGCGCATCGCGACGCGAGTGATGTCGAGCACGATGTGCAGATGGCCGACTCCGTTGGGCTCGCGATGCTCGTGGTGCTCGAAGCATTGGCGCCAGCGGAGCGCGTCGCGTTCGTGCTGCACGACTTGTTCGATTTGCCCTTCGAGGAGATTGCACCGATCGTCGGTCGTACACCCACGGCAGCGCGGCAGCTCGCGAGTCGTGCGCGGCGTCGAGTCCAAGGTGTGGAGCGGACGCCTGAGGCGACTCGTGAACGGCATCGCGAGGTCGTCTCTGCATTTCTCGCGGCGTCACGCGGTGGAGACTTCAATGCGTTGATCGCGCTGCTCGACCCCGATGTCGTGTTGCGTGCAGATGCGGCGGCAGTCGCGATGGGTGCGACGAAGGAGCTGTTTGGCGCGGCGGCAGTAGTGGAGCGGTTCTCGGGACACGCACGCGCTGCGCGGCTGGCGCTGGTGGATGGCGAGGTGGGTCTGGTATGGGCTCCGGGTGGTCAGCCGCGCGTGGTGTTCGGCTTCACCATCGAAGAGGGAATTATCGTCGCCGTCGATTTACTGGCGGATCCCGCGCGACTCAGCCAGCTCGAGCTAACGATTGAAGGCGAGTGACGCGGGTTCTTGCCAGAGGTAAAAGACGCGACGTGCGCACTGTTCAGCGCGCAGTCACTGCACCGATGATTGCTCCGCTCACCAGTCCGACGGCTGCGCCCAAGGTGCCCAGAATCATGTAGGCTAGTCCGTCTTCGGAATGGTTACGCTCCGAGCCAGTGAGGATTGCCACGGTGATGAATCCGCTGAAGGCGCCCACCCCCGCGCCAATCAGCGCGCCTCGTGCTGCTCCAACCACACGAGAGCCTTCTTCCTTTCCGAGAGAGTCGGTTGTTGCGCGCGCCGTATCGACCACGTGGTAGACCGTTGCGCCGCTTGGAGCGAGCTGCTGCGAGGACGCGGGCGTCGCCGAGATGACGAGCGTTATCAGGGTTGCGATCGTGATTCGGCGCATTGTGCCGTCCTCGAGTGAGTGGTTGGCCCCAGGGGGCCGAGAGTTCCGTCACTGAGGAACGCGCGAAAGCGAGCATAATCGGCTCAATGCGCGGATCGACGCCCGCATTTGAGCGACGCGGCCGATGTGGCGAGGCCTTGGCGTGGTTGTTAGGTTGGGTGTTCGTCGTATGCGGACACGTATTTCCCGCGGGATGTTCGACGGGATGTATTCGCAAGTGTTGCGGTACGACGGCTTGCCCGGGTGGCGGAATTGGTAGACGCAGGGGACTCAAAATCCCCCAGCACGCGAGTGCTATACGAGTTCGAGTCTCGTCCCGGGTACTGTATGTCGCTGTGCGATAGATGGTTGGAGTTACGAAGCGGCGAGCCATTCATCGGCTCGCCGTTTTTTTGTCAATGTCGAGAATCGGAGAGCGGCTCCGACTTGCTTCTGAACACGGGGAAAATCCCGCAACCCACACAAGGAGCAGACAATGCCGTCCATTACTCCCTTTCTCTGGTTTGACACGCAGGCGGAAGAGGCGATGAACTTGTACGCATCGATCTTTCCGCGATCCAGGGTAGTCTCGGTGCATCGCGCGCAGGGCAGGGTGATGTCCGTCGAATTCGAGCTCGAGGGGCAGAGGTTCATGGCTCTGAACGCGGGGCCGCTCTACAAGTTCAACGAAGCCGTGTCGTTTTTTGTCGGGTGCGAGACGCAGGAGGAGATCGACGACTATTGGGCGAAGTTGACCGCAGATGGCGGTGCCTCGAACCATTGTGGATGGCTCAAGGACAAGTTCGGGCTGTCGTGGCAGATCATTCCAAACTCGCTCGCGCAGATGCTCGGTGGAAGCGACGCGGCTCGGTCGCAACGGGTCGTCGAAACCATGATGGAGATGGACAAGCTCGATGTGAGACGGTTACAGGACGCTTATGACGGGAACTGATTCGGAGATCGGAGGTCGGACATCAGAGGTCGGAGGTCAGCGGCCACGCTGAGCCCTGCGCGCCCAAGCGTGCGCTGGCGGCGATGGGAAATCAGAAGCGGTCGGCGGACATGTGACATCAGCGGATGTCCGAGC
>JBDUCR010000212.1:0-9621 GCA_040003345.1 bacterium | reverse complement strand
AACTTCGTGAAGCTCGCGTCACGATGTTCGAATCACCTGCGGTGTTCCCGTTGTCCTCCGCGGCCTCTGCGGCTGTTGCAGTATCCTCTGCGCTCTCTGCGTAAAATGCAGTTCAGTAGTTCTGTAGGTCTGCCGTTCCCGCACAGTTCTCTTACAGCAGAGTTTCCAACGAAAAACGTACACGCGTTGCGAGCAGCGGCTTCCACAGATCACCGATCTTCTTCACGCGCGCCGGAACGGTGTCGATGCGAAAGTCGGTGAGCTCCACGCCCTTCTCAACTTCCTTCCACGCCAACGGCGTCGATACCGGCGCGCGGGGCTTGGGACGCACCGAATAGATCGACGCCAGCGTACGTCCCCACGCGTTCTGATTGTAGTCCACCAGCACGCGCCCTTTCGGTCTCGCGGCAACACGATATTCGGCTGTCAGCAACGCGGGGTTCTTTGCCGCGAGCGCAACTGCCAGCGCCTTTGCGAACGCCCACACCTCCTTCTGCAACGGTCCGCGTCTGATCGCGACGTAGATGTGGACGCCGGAGCTGCCGGTCGTTTTCACGAGCGGCTTCATGCCGAGTGACTCGAGCGCATCACGCACCACGAGTGCGGCGTCGAGCACCTTTGCGAAGGTGGCGCCCACAACGGGATCGAGGTCGAAATGGACGTAGTCGGGACGATCAGTGTCGTCGCAGCGCGCGTACCACTGGTTGAGATCGATGCAACCGAGGTTCACCACCCAGAGCAGTGACGCGAGATCCTGCACGATCGGAAAGTCGATGACGTTGCCCGACTTGTGCTCGATCGCGCACGTCTCGAGCCAATCCGGATGTGGCTCGGGCACGCGCTTCATGAAAAAGCACTTGCCGCTCGCGCCATTGGGATAGCGCTTCATCACCATTGCGCGATCGCGCAGATGCGGAATCAGATACGGCGAGACGTCCGCATAGTATTGCAGCAGCTGTCGCTTGGTGATGACGGGTGACGACCAGAATTTCTTGTCGAGATTCGTCAGCTTGACGCGACGACCGGCGATGTCGAGCTCAACATCGGTCTCGTCGGAAATCGTGATTGCCCGTGCAGTCGCCATGGTGGCCACACTGGGCAAGACGCGTGCAGCGCTGCCGAGCGCGCCTTCGATCACGTCGTCGCGCGATCCAGCCACCTCGGCAACGCCGCCGGATGCATCGACTCCATCCGCTCGATGAGCAGGCGAGGATCCGTATCGGTGAGGAGCAGACCGCGGTACTCCTGCTTGATGAACCCCTCCGTCGCCGCGTGATCGAGAAAGCTCAACAACGGTAGAAAAAAGCCATTCACGTCGAGCATACCATACGGTTTGCGATGCAGCCCGAGCACGCCCCACGTCCAGATCTCGAACAATTCTTCGAGCGTGCCGAGACCGCCTGGCAATGCAACGAATCCATCGGAGAGCTCTGCGAGCAACGCTTTGCGCTCGTGCATGGACGACACGACGTGCAGCTCCGTGAGTCCAGTATGCGCAATCTCGCGCTCCACGAGGTGACGTGGCATGATGCCGATGACGTCGCCACCGGCCGCGAGCGCAGCGTCGGCGACAGCGCCCATCAACCCCGTTCGTCCACCACCATACACGAGACGTCGGCCACTCTCGGCGAGAAAGCGTCCCATTGCCGTCGCCTGTTCAACATACGCCGGATCGATGCCCGGACTCGCTGCGCAGAACACACACACTGTCTCGAGCATTTGCTATCCCACACGCTCGAGCAAAATGATGCCAGACATGCGCGCCATCTTCGCGCGTCGCTCGGCCGGCATGAAGCGACCCACGAAGCGCCACAGCCACATCATCCGCATCTCGCGATGCAGTCGGCGCGCCTCGTCCATCATCGAGCGATAGACGGCCTCGCGCCAACCGAGCGCACCGAAGAACGCAGCGCTGTCTTCCGGTCCGAACTTGAATGGCGCATTCCCTTTCTCCAGCGATTTGCCCCAGCTCTTGTGCATCCATTCGAGCAGCATCGGGCTCGCGACGTCGGCGATCCACCATTGGGCACTGCGCATCGAGTGCAGTGCGCCTGCGAGTGACTGTACTTCCTCCGCGGACAGGTAGATCAGGAGACCTTCCGTGATCACCAGCATCTTGCGAGCACTGCCGGAGATCTGCGAGAACAGCGCGTCACGCTTCGCTCTGTCCGTGAGATCGACAGCGATTGCTTCGTAGTTGCACACCGGCGTGATGTCGCGCATGACAGACGCCTTGTACTCGCTCATTGCGGGAAGGTCGACGTCCACCCAGCGAAGCGACGACGGAAGCGGCAAACGCCATGCGCGAGTGTCGAGCCCCGCCGCAAGGTTCAGCACTGTATCGACGCCGCCCTGCTTCACGCGGTCGAGGATCATCTCGTCCATCACCGCAGTGCGAACGGTCATGGCCCACGCCATTGCCTTGCCGCTCTTCATCTCGCTTACGATCTGCTTTCCCTTCTCGCCCGCCAGCCGTTCAGCGTACGGATCCTTGAAGATTGCATCGGGGCGCGCGGTCTCCATAGCACGATAGACGGCGACCCAGCGGGCGGTGTCCGAAACGTTTTCTATCGCCATGAGAAAGTTCCTTCGATGACGGTGTCGTCAGAGCTCACAACGTAACCCTACTTCCGTGTTGCAAACGCGAGCCGCAGGCCAAGAGCAACAAAGATTCCACCCGTCAATCGCTGCAACCAGCTGCTTTGCTTTCGAAGTCGCGATGCTGCATGACTGCTTCCGATTGCAACACCGAGATTCACCAGCGTGCCCGTCGTGTTGAAGATCAGTCCGAGCGCAACGACTTGCAGCGCGGGATTCCCACGCGACGGATCGACGAATTGCGGCAGAAATGCGAGGAAGAACAGCGCGACTTTCGGATTGAGCACGTTGGTGATCACGCCCTGACGAAAGATCACGCCCAGTGATGCGGGTTCGAGCGCTACGGTGTCCGTCGTCGAGCGCGCCATGAGTCCACGCACGCCGAGGTAGATGAGGTATGCCGCGCCACCGAGTCGAATGGCGAGATATGCGACCGGAACGGCAGCGAGTACTGCGGCAAGGCCGGCCGCAACGAGTGCGATGTGCACGAACGTTCCCGCGCCGATCCCCAATGCGGAGGCTACGCCGGCTGGACGCCCTTCACTGGCTCCGCGCGCCGCCACGTACAGCATGTCAGGCCCGGGTGTGATGTTGAGCGCGAGTCCCGCAGCGATGAAGAGTGCGAGTGAATGAAATGTCGGCATGAGCGTGAACTTGAAATCCGTGCTGGACGCGAGAACAACCAAAGTCTAACGTCTCCTCGCTGGCCGAGCCCGCTTTTTCCTCACGACTTTTTCTCGCGTAGCCATGGCGCTCGCACGACAGATCAATCTGCGCCGAAGCTTTGGCGTTGCCTTCGGCGTAGCGGTTGCCGTGGGCAGCATGATCGGTGCAGGAATTCTACGCTCGCCTGCCGACGTTGCGACGCAGTTGCCGATCGCATCGCTCTTCCTCGGCGCATGGGTGATCGGCGGACTCTACGCGTTGCTCGGCGCCAACGCGCTGGCGGAGCTGGGCACGATGCTGCCGCGCTCCGGCGGGCAATACGTCTTCGTGCGTCACGCACTCGGGCCGTATGCGGGCTTTCTCGTCGGATGGAACGACTGGATATCGACGGCCGGCTCCGTCGCCGCGATCGCGCTCGTGCTCGCGGAGGCAGTCGGCGCGGTTCTGCCCACGCTCGCGTCGCACACGATCCTTGTTGCCGCGTCGGTCATGGTACTGGTCACGGTGATCCTCTGGCGAGGAGCGCGCGAAAGCGATCTCTCGCAGCGCACAACGAGCCTCCTCAAGTCTGTCGCACTGCTTGCACTCGTTGCCGCGTGCCTGATCGCGCGCTTCACGGGCTCCGTGGAGTCAGTGAGCGTGCCAGGTACCACGCATCTCGTCGTGCCGGTGGGACTCGCGCTCGTCGCGGCGTTTGTCACCGCGCTTCAGGGAATCATCTACGCATACGACGGATGGACCGGCGTGCTCTACTTCTCGGAGGAAGTCCACGACAGCGGACACAAGATCCCGCGCTCGCTTTTTCTCGGCGTCACCTCCGTGATTGTGTTGTACCTGCTGCTCAACGTCGCCTTCCTCGCGGTATTGCCGCTGCCCGTGCTCGCGTCGTCACCGCTGGCCGCTGCGAGCGCGGCGACGGCGGTGTTCGGGTCGCGTGGCGGAACGCTCGTGCAGATTCTTGTCGTGGTCGCGATGCCGAGTGCGCTCATTGCGAACACACTCATGGCGTCGCGAGTGGCGTTCGCGCTCGGCCGCGACGGTGCAGCGCCGCGCTTTCTCGCGAAGGTCAATGCGGGTGGAACGCCGGGTGCAGCGCTCGTCGTGAGCGTTGCGGTCACTGGACTCTTTCTCCTCGGCGGCGCGTTCGAGAAGGTGATTGCTGTCTGCTCGTTTCTCTTTGTCGCCAGCTACACTGTGTCGTTCGCGTCGGTGTTCGTGCTGCGTCGTCGCGAGCCCGCAGCAGCGCGACCATATCGTGCGCGGGGACATCCGTGGACAACAGGAATCGTGCTCCTCTGCTCCGTCGCGTTTCTTGGCGGAACGATTGTCGCCGATCCGAAGACGGGCCTCGTTGCGCTGGGACTCGTGGCGCTCAGCTATCCCGTGTTCCGCGCGCTGAAGCACTGAGTCGTCGTGCCGCGCTACGGCTTCGTGGATGATCCGGTTGCGAGCGTTACAAGGCCGGTGCGTGGATCGAAGCGGCTGCCGGCCGGCAGCACGTGCATCGTGATATTCGTTGCACCGAGTGTCGTGCCTGGCGGCGTGATGGTGGAGTGACGCGCGTCGTAAATCGTGACGACGCTTTCACCTGCGACGCGCCAGCGTCCGTCAGGCTCGACGATCAGCGCCGTTGACTCGTCGATGCCGACGCCGAGATGCACCGGCTTTTCGAGCACGAGACTGATCAGCCGGTTGTTGCGCTTGCGTCGAAGAAAGTGCTGATCGACAATTGCATTCGAGATCAGACCAAAGCCGGCATCGGTGACGATGTTGTCGCGCGCGATCGTCATGAACGCGCTGGCGCTGCTGCTGTCGGTGACTGGCCGAGCACCACCGGGATGACGCTCGTCGCCGGTGAGCATGACCGCCGACATCACCGCGGCGCCCGCCGACGTTCCGCCGATTACTGCGCCGGCCTGATAGCGTCGATGAATCGCCTGCTCGGTCCTGGTTCCTTTCAACGCCTTGGCGAGCAACACCTGATCGCCACCGCCGAACCAGACACCCGTCGCATCGTCGAGCAGGTGCGCGACCGAGTCCGTGTTCGCCTGCGCACTGTCGACAAAGACATTCAGCGCGATCGCGCCCCGCTTTCTCAGGTCTGCGGCCTTGTCCTCTCCGCTTGTAAGACCGCTGGAGCTTGCCATGGCGAACACGATGATGTGCGCCTTCTTGCCGCCAGCGAGATCAACGAACTCCTGGACAAGCGCCGGTGGCTGGGGCCCGCCGCCAACGATGAACAGCCGACCGCGCGTGCCTTGCGCGGAGACGGATTGAATGCATGTCGTGGCAACGAAGCTCAGCGCCACGAACGCACGCACGATGCGGAGTGCTGACACGCGAACCGAATTGTATGGCGGCAGCAGGACAGTCATACCATACTTCGAAGGAGGTCAGCCTACACTCTTCTTTCGTGATTCAACGTGCGACTCACTACGTTCTCCGTCGACTCTTCGCTGGGACGATGGACGCACACCGAATGGCGGCCACCTCACCTCGCCGCGCTCGTCGAACGCGTCTGGCACTTCGAGGGTCGCACCTCGCTGCCGCGCGAACGAAGCTTTCCCGCCGGCCACCTCGAGATCATTCTTCATCTCGGACCGCGCTTCCGCGATGTGGATCGTTCCGGAAAGACGTTAGGACACTTTCCGGCCGCGTGCGTCACTGGAATTCAGCTCGCGCCAATGGTGATCGAAGCCCCCGCTGAGCCTTGTTGCGTACTCGGCATTCGTCTCCGCGCTGCAGGGGCGTACGTTCTGCTCGGCACCCCAGCCGACCTTGCGACCGACCGTACGCTCGATCTCGCTGACGTCGTCGGAGCGAGTGCTCCGGAGTTGACGGAGCGTTGCTACGCTGCGTCTACGGTAGAAGCACGATTCAAGATCGTCGCGCGATGGATTGCCGAGCGTCTCGCGTGTGCGCCTGAGGCACATCCAGGCATTGCGTGGGCGGCGCAGCAGCTCGAGCAGCACGGGGGCGCAACGCCAATCGCCGATCTGCGACGGGAGACCACTCTCGGCAACGCGAAATTCGTCGGAACGTTTCGCCGGCAAATCGGGCTCAGCCCGAAGCGCTATGCTCGCGTCCTGCGCTTTCAACGTGCGCTCACGTTGCTGCGGGGTCAGGATGGACTGGCGAAGGCGGCGCTCGCGGCGGGGTTCTACGATCAGGCGCACATGAACGCCGAGTTCCGTGAGTTCGCGGGAATGACGCCGGTTGAGTTTGCGCAGGCAGCCTCGTATCCGAACTCGGCAAGTCTCGCGGAGTCAGCGCTGTGAACGTGTAGCATTTTTTCCAAGACGGCACGTCGCGGCTGATGCATCCTTGGCTCGTGCGGGAATGAACTCGCATCACGAACGCCAAGGTTCTCATGTCCAGCAATCCTGCCGCGCAGAGTACGCACGCCATCGCCTGTCTTCGCTACACCGACGCACGTGCCGCCATCGACTGGCTCGTCGCGACACTCGGTGCGGATGCGCGGGAAGTTCACGCCGGTGCAGACGGTTCCATCGCACACTCCGAGCTTTGGTTCGGCAAGGGCTGTGTGATGTTAGGCACGCTCAGGGCCGATGGAAATCCGCCGACCATCCCGGGGCAGGGAGCGGTCTACGTCGTTGCCGACAGTGCCGCGAGCGTGGACGCGTTGCACGCGCGTGCGGTCGCCGCGGGGGCTCCGATTGCGATCTCGCTGCGTGACACGGACTACGGATCGCACGACTTCGCTTGTCTCGATCCCGAAGGGAATTTCTGGGGTTTCGGGACGTATGCGCCCGCGTAGCATTCCCTGACTACTACGCGCATAGTTGACAAACGGCGACAGGTGTCCTAGTCTACTATCCAGATAGTATCTCCTCCACATGGAGACATCATGGACGCCGCTTCACTCGGCGAGCGCGAGCTCGATATCATGACGGTGCTCTGGCAACGGAGCTCTGGCGGCACAGTGGCAGAAGTACAGGCGGCGCTCGGCACGCCGCTCGCCTACACCACTGTGCTCACCATCCTTCGCAACCTCGAGGCGAAAGGATTCGTGCGACGCGAAGAGGAAGGTCGTGCGCACCGCTACTTCCCCAAGGTCAAGCACCGCGCAGCCCAACGCCGCGCACTGCGACGTCTCATCGACACGCTCTTCCTCGGCTCACCGGAAGCCCTGCTCGCGCAGCTCGTCGACGATCATGATCTAACCGCGGCGGAGCTGCGCAAGATCGCGAAGCGATTGAAGGACACGCCGAACGACGGAGGCGGAGAATGATCGCCATCTGGATGTTCTCCGCTGTTCTGTTCACGCTGCTGGTCGGAACCGCCGCGCACTTTGCCGAAAGTGCATTGCGTGCGACGCGCCGAGCGACACGCTGGCCCTGGATCGTTGCTCTCGTGGCATCGGTGGTGTGGCCGGTCGCCGCGCCACTCGTGCGTCGCTACATCCTAGCGAACGGAGCGGTCCACACTGTCGCGACGACGTTGCCGACGATCCAGGTGATTCCCGACCAGTTGGCCGCGACCGTCTCGTGGACGCAGCGGCTCGACGCGCTGTTGCTCGCGCTGTGGGTTGCGTCGAGTGTGATCGTGTTGGTCCGGCTGTTTCGTGCGCTGGCCGCACTCGCACGTATCCGACGTGCATGCGAGCCGCGCGTCGTGGACGGAGTCGCAGTGCTCGTCAGCGACAGCATTGGCCCGGCAGTCGTCGGCGTGATGAAGCCGAGCGTGCTGTTGCCGGCGGCGTTGCTCGAGCTCGAGGAGCCGTTGCGCCGTCTGGTGCTGCGCCACGAAGACGAACATCGCCGCGCTGGCGATCCATGGCTCGTACTCGGCTCCGCATTCGCGGTGGCGATGGTGCCCTGGAATCCTGCGCTCTGGTGGATCGTGCGTCGAGCGCGGCTCGCGTTGGAAGTCGACTGCGATGCACGTGTGTTGGCGACGGAAGCCAATGCATCGCAGTACGGAAAGCTTCTCCTGCTCATCTCTCAGCGGCAGCGGGTGACGGCCCTCGCACCCATGCTCGCCGCGTCAAGTTCACACCTCGAACGGAGGATTACTGCCATGCTTCCCGTTACATCGCATCGCCGTCGTGTAAAGATCGCAGTCGCGCTGGTAGCCACGATTGTCGCCGGAATTGCTGCATGCTCGTCGCGCATTGGCGACGGCATCACCGGTGCGCGGCCGTCTGTCGCGCAGCGAGCGCGGACTGTCGCGAACGCACCGTATTTCGAGTTCCAGGTGGAAAAGCAGGCGCAGCAGGTTTCCGGCATTGGGCGGCTGCGCTACCCGGACATCCTTCGCTCCGCTGAGGTGCAGGGAGCAGTGCTCGCTCAGTTCGTTGTCGACGCCAATGGGGAGTACGAGCCAGGCAGCTTCAAGGTACTCAAATCAGATCACGAGCTGTTTACGCAAGCCGTTCAGACCGCATTGCCGAGCATGCGTTTTCAACCCGCAGAAATTGGCGGTCTGAAGGTGAGGCAGGTCGTGCAACAGCCGTTTACCTTCTCGCTGTCGAAGAACGAGGCGGCGATCGATCGCGCGCTCACAGTCGCGCGCGCGCGCATCGACGCGATGGGCGCCTCCGAGGCGGGCATCCAGAAAGCGGGCAACGATCGCATCCTCAGGAAGGAGGCGCACCAAATTCCTGGAACGAGCAACCTGCGCTATCCTGACATGCTTCGAGCGGCGAATGTGGAGGGCCAAGTGCTCGCTCAATTCGTCGTTGACGAAAACGGTCGCGTGGTTCCCGGCAGTATGAAGGTGCTCAAGTCAGATCACGAGCTTTTCACGCAGGCCGTCAAGACCGCGCTGACGGACATGCGATTTACTCCCGCCGAGTCCGAAGATGGTTCGAAGATCAGACAGCTCATCACGCAGCCGTTCACGTTCTCGCTCTCGAAAAATTGATTAGCGAAATGCCGGCAGGCAGGACCTCTCGCCACCGGTATAGCCCGACCTAAAGTTCGCCAGACGCTGCTCTCGGCTACCATGACCCATGAGAGCAGCGTTGCGCAGAATGCGCGCGTCGATGCGTTCGTAGCCGGTGAGCTGCGGTGTTGGATCGCCCGCGGCGGCGAGTCCAAAGAACGCCTCCTCGAGATCGCCCTTCTCGAGGCTGCCGTCTTTAGACGTGTGCTTCGTGAATGCACCGGCAAGGCAGTCGGCGGCGGCTTCGTTCTCGTACGGAATGCGTGACATCTCGCCGAGCTGCGCTGCGACGGCGTGCCCCATCTCGTGGGCGATGATGCCGACAGCGGCCATGTCGCCATCGGTGCCGAGCTCGCGCGCCGCGGCCTTGGCCTGTCGCGCGACGAATACCTCGTCGAAGAAGATGGTATTCAGCTCCGGGCAATACTGTGCGTTGTTCGCGCGCATGAC
>JBDUCR010000322.1:0-2871 GCA_040003345.1 bacterium | reverse complement strand
GCGAGCAGTTGAGCCAGGAAGGCACCACCGACGAGCGCGCCGCACACGACGTCCACCTCGTATCGTCGAATCAGCTCCGCCAGGCTGGCGACAAATGGCTCGAGGCGCTTCTGATCCGCGAACAACGGATCGAGATCGAGCCATAGCTGCGAATGCAGCCCTGATTCCAGCAGAAAGTGGCCGCGCTGCCCTGCGACGAGATCGTAAAACGCCGACGCTGACACTTCTGACGTCACTCGCCGATGTCCTCATTCCAGAGCTCGGGATTGTCGGCGATGAACGTCGTCATCAGCTCGATGCACTCGCGGTTTTCCATTACGTCGACGTCAACACCGAGTGAGCGTAGGAGCTCTTCGCTGCCCTGGAAAGTTACGTTCTCTCCGACGACGACATGTGGTATGCCATAGAGCACTATGGCGCCTGTACACATCGGACATGGCGAGAGTGTGGTGTACAGCGTGCACTCGCGATACACCGATGCAGCCTGACGTCCCGCGTTCTCGAGCGCGTCCATCTCGCCGTGGAGAATGACACTGCCTCGCTGTACGCGGCGATTGTGACCGCGGCCGAGAATCTTTCCGGCGTGAACGAGCACTGAGCCGATCGGGATGCCGCCTTCGCTCAGACCAACCTTCGCTTCGTGTATGGCCGCGCGCATGAACTCGTTCAAGTCGTTTTCCATTTCCCGAAGTTGGTGAATGTCATGCGCCGCTCGGCTTGCTGGCCCGGTAATAGCCTAATGGCCAGCAATCTTGGACACGAGCCCTTCCAATGGCCCAGACCGACAATCCATATTCGAGAAAGGCGGCTACGAAGGACTCGACTTGTTTCGTGTATGTGCGCGGTGCGCGCGAGCCGAGGCGCAGCGACGCTATCTCGAATCCGTCGCACCGTATGCTATCTGCGATTAGGCCCAACCTGCGACCGAGTTGTCAGGTGGCTGATGTCGGGCGGTTGATCACGCAACTCGAGCTGCTCGTCGATGCGGGAAACACCGTCATAGTGGTGGAGCATGACATGCGCGTTGTCGCGGGCAGTGATTGGGTGATCGACATTGGGCCCGGCGCTGGCGAAGAAGGCGGCCGGACCGTATCTCGCGCGCTTCCTCGCCTGAAACGGCCGAACCTCAGTACTCCGCGAGGAGGACTGAGGTTCTTGGACGTACATCTGAATTGACGCGAAGAATCAATCAGCTCGACGCAATGATGTATCCCGAGCCATCGGAGAACGACTCGGCGTTAGTCACTGTCCGTTGCCCGATGACGGCGTTCCGAGAGGCAGCCTGCGCACGACGCGCATCAGCATGCCCATCGCGTTGGCGCCCGACGAATCGCGCTCCGCGACGACATAGCCGGAGTTGTTGCGTGCCGCGGGAACGATGCCGCGTGTTTCTGCGGACGGCGCTGCGGAAGGATCGGAGAGAGCGGACGGTGCAGAGGGTACGGACGGCGCCGTGGGGCCGCCGGAGCATGCGCTGATCAGCGCGACGCCCATTCCTGCGAGCAAGGACTTGATTGGCACGTTACGGCGTGCCTTCGTCGGCATACGCATCTTGAGGGGCCTTTCGAGCAGCTGCTCGATGTGGAGGGGGAGTTGCGACGGGGTCCGAGAGAACAGAGCAGGTCGGCACAGTGCCGTAACTTTCTCTTCTCGAATCCCCGTCGCCAACGACCACCGGCGACGGTGACGAGCCGTTCCAAAGCAACGCCGGGGCCACAATTGTCGAGTCAAATACATCCGTCAAAGTGACTCGAGCCGGCGTCGCGCATTTGCAGTTGCGACTTTTCGACCGACGCCGTTTGGACCTTCTGTCCTGCCCCCTTTTTGCCCCCCTCCCCGCATTCTGCGAGAAGTCTTGCGTTATGCCTCACCCCGTGGCCAATCCCCATTGGGGGTGCCGATCACGCACCCGGATGATACTCCCGCTCCGTATGTCCTTTGAGCTGCGACCGATAGAAGTAGACGTCGCGTAGATCGCCCTTCGAGTATCGCATCGCCTGATCATTGAAATGCGGCGACGTCGGATTCCCGTTCTCACCGCCGGCAGACACCGCCTTCGCGCGCACACTGTCGCCAAACTCGACAACCGCAAGGAAGCTGTTTCCGCTCGTACCGTACATCTTCTTCGTGCCCGGGTAGGCACGCGCGCCGAATGACGCGAGCGATCCCCAGCGCGACGAGGTGAATCCGACGGGGATGCTCGGGCCCGCGTCGTTGAACGGCTGGACGATGTCGCCGGTGAGACGCTGGAATCGGTTGATGTCGCCCCACGGCGTCTTCCACGTGCCGAAGTCCGACGCGAGCTTGTCCGACGCCGCAGCGAGTGCCTGAAGCCGCTGTTGCGGCGTCGTGCGCTTCGCCATGTATTCGTCAATCGACGTCGCCTCGGAACGAGCGTCTGCGCCGACGGTACGCTGGAGATTCTCAGCCCAGAATACCGCGAGCGTAGTGGGCACGGAGCTCACACTCCATCGCTTGTCCCACCCACGCAGCAATTCTATCTGCTCGGCCACCTTCGTCTTCAATGGACTCGACGCCGGCGTCTCATCGTACGCGGCGACGAGTGCGGGAATCAGGTCGTCGAACGCCGGGAGATAGCTGTCGAATGCCGCGGAGATGATCGACGTCGGCGTAAAATCCTTCTTGCTGCCGAGTACGCGGATGGCGTGAATGCCGCGCGCGTTTTCGCCGCCGGTTTCCATGTACGCCGGATAGTTCTCCTTCTTCGGGCTGCTGGGGCCTGATGCCGAGTACGGCCAGTTGTTCGTGTTGTAGAGCCATCCGCTCTTTGGGTTCAGCAGATGCGGGCTCTCCTCGACGCTGTGCAGTCCCTTCCATTCGGTTGCCGGATCGCTGCCGTCCACCGGCTTG
>JBDUCR010000366.1:0-2872 GCA_040003345.1 bacterium | reverse complement strand
CGTATGAGCCGATTGCGCCGAGTGAGTGAAGTGGATCCTTGAATGCCTTGCCGAGTGCCTTGAGTCGCTCGCCGGGCTGCTGAAGTGCCATGAGCGCAATCAGCGCGCGGAGAATCTCGTTCGTGCCTTCGAAGATCAGGTTGATGCGCGAATCGCGCACCGACCGTTCGTACGGATACTCCTTGCTGTAACCAATACCGCCGGCGATCTGCAGCGCATCGTTCGACGCACGAAACGCGAGCTCGCTAGCAAACACCTTGCACGCTGCCGTCTCGAGCGAGAAGTCGATGCCGCCTCGATCGACCATTCCGGCCGTCAACATCCACGCCGAATCCGCCGCGTACGTCTCGGCGGCATTGATCGCGATCTTCTGCTGGATCATCTCGAACGATCCGATCGGACGACCGAACTGTTCGCGCTGTTTCGCGTACACGAGAGCCTCGTGCATGATCTTGCGTGAGCCACGCGCCGAGCCCGCGGCGAGACCAAGACGTCCGGAGTTGAGAATCTCGAGTGCGAGTCTGAAGCCGTGTCCCACCTCGCCGATGCGATCTTCGACCGGCACCTTCACGCCCTCGAACGTCACCGTGCGAGTGTCGCTCGCCTTGATCCCCATCTTCTCTTCGGGCTTGCCGAGTGTGATGCCCGGTGCCTTTGCGTTGACGATGAATGCAGTGACGCGCTGCTTCGTCGAGCCGTCGGCCTGCTTCACCGGAACCTTCGCGAACACCGTGAAGAGCCCGGCGTAACCCGCGTTCGAGATCCAGATCTTGGTGCCGGTCAGTGTGTAATACGTACCGTCGTCACTCGGCAGCGCAGTCGTCGTCATTGCCTGCGCATCCGAGCCCGAGCCAGGTTCCGTGAGACAGAACGCGGCGATCGTCTCACCACTCGCACATCCGGGAAGCCAGCGTTGCTTCTGCTCCTCCGTGCCGAAGAGCACGATGCCTTTGCAGCCGATCGACTGATGCGCACCAAAGTACACTGCCAGCGAAGCATCTGTCTCGCCGATCTCGCCGAAGACGCGGGTGAAGACTTTGGTGGACGCGCCGAAGCCACCGTACGCCTCGGGGATATTGACGCCCATGAGTCCGAGCTCGTGCATGCCTTTGCGGACGCTATCCGGAAACTTCGCGTCGTGATCGAGCTGCTTCGAGTCGACGTTGTCTTTCGCCCACGCGCGGATCGAGTCGAGAATCATCCGCAGCGACTCGCGCTCACTCGCCTCGAGAGCAGGGAAGGGGAACACGAGATCCTCGCGAATCTCGCCGAGGAACACACCCTTCGTGAACGATGGGTAGAGATCCGGGTTTGCGAGGTGCGGCGCACCGGAGATCTCGTTCGTTGTCGTCGTGGTCGTGAGTGCGGCAGCGCTACTGGTCACGCGAGTGTCCCGGGAGAAGTCTCCCTGTAATTAAGCGTACTGTCAGGGAAGTTCCCGCACCCAGATGTTGCGGAAGCTGATCGGCTCGCTCGGATCGCCGTGTGATTGCAGCATGATCGGCGCCGTGTCGTACTTGATGTACGCGGGCTTGCCGATGTACGCCGTCTCGCCCTGCAGCTGGTAGTGCTGCTGCACGAGCACGCCATTGTGCAATGCGGTGACGTACGCGGGAGTGAGCAGCGAACCATCCGCCGCGAATGTCGGCGCGGTCCACACGACGTCGTACGTCTGCCACTCACCGGGCTTGCGATTCGCGTTCACGAGCGGTGGGTTCTGCTTGTAGATGCTGCCCGCTTGTCCGTTCACGTAAGTCGTGTTGTTGTACGAATCGAGCACCTGCAGTTCATAACCGTGCGCGTCCGGTCCGGTGGACGCGAGAAAGACGCCGCTGTTACCGCGCGCCTGGCCTGAGCCGGTGATGCTCTCCGGGATGCGCCATTCAATGTGAAGCTGGTAGTTCCTGAACTTGCGCTTCGTCGCGATGTCGCCCGTCTTTTTGTTGACGGTCATGACTCCGTTCGCGACGGTCCATCCTGCAGGCGCCGTCGTCTGCGAATTGACCCACTCGTTCAGGTTCGAGCCATCGAAGAGCTTGATCGCATCCGACGGTGCGTCGCTGTTCATCGCGCCCGGCGTGATGATCTTCGGCACCGGCTTCCAGACTTCGGTATCTTCGGGCTTCGCCGCCTGCTGTGCCGATGCGGTGGAAGCGAGCGCGGCGAGAACGAGTACGAGTACGTGACGGAGATGCGTGTGCATGCGATGCGTTGTGAGAGGGTGCGTTTCTCTCCAACGATATCACGGCGAAACGGGGTCCGCGAGGCGCGCCCTAGGGTGGCTTAGTGTGGCGTGATCGAGCGGCCGCGCGAGGAGTCGTCGCCGGCGCCCAGCGCGGGGCTGCGTCGTGACTCGGAGAGGAGGCGCGTGGTGAACCGCTGGCCTTCGGCGATCCGTTCGACTTCGAGTGCGATGGCGTCGATCGCATTCGCCATTTCGTCTGGCTCGCGACGGCGTTGTTGACCGCGCAGCGCAGGGACGACGGTGAGGTCGTGGACGATCTGCTCGGCTTTGAGCGCACGTGATCGAACCGAGAAGTACATGACGATCAATGCGGCCGTCGTTGGAATGAAGGCAAATCCCAATGCAATGAAGAGGTCTTGCATGTGGTCTCCCGGATCAGGTGTACGCGCGAGTCTCTCAACTCCTACGCGAGTGTGATGGTCTGGGTTTTGGTGGCGCGTGATGATGTTGCGGTTGATGTGCTTCGGAGGCGTCGTGGCGGTGGGTTGTTTCGTTTCCAGCGCGCGGCTATACTCCGGTTCGCCCGCTAGTGGTACAGCGGACGGGACGTAGCGCAGCCCGGTAGCGCACCTGAATGGGGTTCAGGGGGTCGCGGGTTCAAATCCCGCCGTCCCGATTTTGGAAGCC
>JBDUCR010000131.1:0-30491 GCA_040003345.1 bacterium | reverse complement strand
CGTCCTCTCGGAGTGCGGCTCGAATGGCCGGCAGTGCGTCGTCGAACTGGCGCAGTGCGCGCTCGAACCCAGCCACGTCGCCGCGATGGCCGTACAGCGTGTCGAAATCTACAAGGTTCGCGAAGAGCAACCCACCCTGCGCGCTCGCGAGCCACTCCAGAATGGCCCGAATGCCCTCCGCATTGTCTGCCGTGTGCTTCGCATGCAGAGCCCGCCCGGCAAACAAATCGTCGACCTTTCCGACACCTGCACGAGAGACCCCTGCTCCGGCCAGCGCGTCAAGAAGCGTCTCGCCGGATGGAGGGAGCGAGTAGTCGCGCCGATTCCTGGAGCGGCGATACGAGCCGAGACGTCCGAGGAACGGTCGCGCGATCACGCGCGACACATCGTGTGGCGGAGCGAGCAGCCGACGCGCCGTCTCGCACGCGGCGTACAACTCCTTCAGCGGAATTACATCCTCGTGCGCAGCCACCTGGAAGACGGAATCTGCCGAGGTGTACACGATGAATTTGCCCGTCCGCTCGTGCTCGATGCCGAAGCGATCGATGATCTCGGTCCCGCTCGCCGCAATGTTGCCGATGACACCGCGCCCGGTTGCCGCAGTGAATGCGTCAATCACCTCGCTCGGAAACCCTTTCGGGTACGTGGGAAAGGCGCGATCGAGATGCAGCCCCGCGATCTCCCAGTGTCCGGTTGTGCTGTCTTTGCCCGGTGACGCCGGCGTCATCTTGCCCCATGCAGCTTCCGGCGAGTCCGTCGGCGCGACGCCACTCAGCGGTTCGACGTTGCCCAGCCCCATCGCCTGGAGGTTCGGCAACTTCAATCCGCCGACGGCGCGTGAGAGATTGCCGAGCGTATCGCTTCCGGCGTCGCCGTAGGCTGCGGCGTCAGGCGCCTCGCCGACGCCGACGCCGTCGAGCACGAGGATGATAGCCCGACGCCTCACGGAGCGGCCTCGGATGACGGCTGCCCGCGATAGCGCCGCGGCAGCCGCAACCGGAGTCCGGTGAGAATCTCGTATGGCGACACATCGCTCAGCGCCGCGAGCTCTCGCACGGTGATCACGTCGCCGCCATCTTCGCCGAGGAGCGTCACGAGATCGCCAAGCACGGCATCGGTGTCCGTCACGTCGAGCATGATCATGTCCATCGTTACTCGTCCGGCGACGGGAATGCGCTTGCCGCGCAGCAATGCGATGCCCCGATTGCTGAGTCCGCGGCGATATCCGTCGGCATACCCCACTGGCACCGTTGCGATCCGTCGCGCGGTCTCGGCCGTCCACGTCGCGCCATAACTCACCGTTTCTCCTGCGGCGATCGTGCGGATCTCGACGATGCGCGCGCGGATCGCGGCCACGGGCTCGGGTTGCAGCGGACCACCATCAACCGTTGATGCGCCATACAGAAAAATCCCTGGCCGGCACAGCGTGAACCGTGACGAGGCACGTCGCTCGACCGCCGGACTGCCCTCCGCATGTACGATGGGCGGGCGCATAGGAAGCGCGGCGAGCGCCTCATCGAACCGCTGCTCCTGAAGATCCCGGCTTGCGTTGTCCGAGTCTGCGGAGTGGAAGTGCGTAAACGCAGCTTCGGGTACCGCACGCTCGAGAAGCGTCCGATGCTCGCCGACTTGATGCCACGGCATACCTGCACGCGACATACCGGTGTCGATCTGCAACTGCCACGGGCGTCCCGTACGCGCCCACGACTCGATCACCGCCGGATCGCCGAGTGCCGGAGTGAGGTCGGCACGACGCAGTGCGTCGATCTCCGTGCGCAGGATCGGTGTAAACACCACAATAGGCCGCGAGATGCCACCTCGGCGCAGCTCCTGGCCCTCCGTGACGCTTGCGACGCCGAAGCCCCACGGCTCGAGCGACTCGAGCGCGAGCGCCGCACGCAGCCCTCCGAGCCCATAGGCGTCTGCCTTGACCATGGGTAGGAGGGGCACTCCTGCGCGTGCCGCAATGGCAGCGCCGTTGCGGCACAACGCGCCCAAGTCGATCTCGACCCAGGCGCGTGTCATCGGACGACGCGAGTAGCTATCATGTGGAGACTGAAGAAGATACGAGGCCACCGAGAGCGATGCAACCGAAGACGGGACTGAACGAGACGCTCGCGCTAATGAAGGATTTGCGCGACCGCTGCGAGTGGGACGCTGCACAGACACACGAGTCGCTGCGTCCATATCTGATCGAGGAAGCGTATGAAGTGGATGATGCCATTCGCGCCGGCGACGATCGCCTGTTGCGCGAAGAGCTCGGCGACCTGTTGCTGCAGGTTCTCTTTCACAGCGTTGTTGCCGAGGAGCGTGGTGCATTCGACTTCACGGACGTGGCAGAAGGTTTCCTCTCGAAGATGAAATCGCGTCATCCACACCTGTACGAGGGCGGTGAGCGCCAGAGTTGGGAGGGGATGAAGGCGAAGAAGCGCGACAGTATCGTCGACGGGTTGCCGGCCGATCTTCCCGCGCTGCACCGCGCCTTCCGGCTGCAGGATCGTGCGGCCGGCGTCGGGTTCGATTGGCCGGACGCGTCGGGGCCCGCTGAGAAGGTGGAGGAGGAGCTGGCGGAGGTGCGCGCGGAGGTCTCGCGCGGCGCAAAGGCGTCCGGAAACGGCGTGCCGGATCCGCTGCTCGAGGAAGAGCTCGGGGATCTGCTCTTCTCTGTGGTCAACCTGTGTCGCAAGCTCGGCGTGCATCCGTCGCTCGCGCTCGACAAAGCGAATGTGAAGTTCGCGACGCGATTTCAGGGAATCGAGAGGCTCGCGAAGGAGAGAGGGATTGATGTAAAGACGGCGGGGCTCGAGGTGCTGGATGGGTTGTGGGATGAGGTCAAGCAGGCTTGAACTGTGTTGTTGAACTGCGTTGTTGAACAGCGTTGACCGTCGTTCAACCGCCGATTTAGCGGATTGTGCTGATTGGCACGGATAGAACTCTGGAGTTCTTCGGAACTATGGAGATGTGCGCGTCGGACGCCACCGCGCTCGTTCCGCCTTGGGTGGAGCCGTTCCCTCAGTCATTAAATCCGCACAATCAGTTGCATCCATACAATCCGCGATGGGCAACGACCAACGCAGTTCCCACTTCGCAGTTCTCGCAGCTCGGAGTCCTCCTCACGGACGCAGCCTGTGCATCATCCTCGGGAAGGCAATCACCTCACGGATGTGCTGGATGCCGCAGATCCATGCGATCGTGCGCTCGAGGCCCAACCCGAATCCGGCGTGCGTGAACGTCCCGTAGCGGCGGAGATCGAGATACCAGTTGTACGCGTCCATCGGCAGCCCTTCTTCCTTGATTCGCGCCACCAGCTTGTCGTAGTCATCCTCGCGCTGTGATCCACCGATGATCTCGCCGAAGCCTTCGGGCGCGAGCAGGTCGTCACACAAGACAGTGCGTGGGTCGTCCGGGTTCTCCTTCATGTAGAAGGCTTTCGCCTCCTTCGGGTAGTTGAACACGAACACCGGCTTGTCGAAGTCCGCCACGATCAGCGCTTCATCTTCGGCGCCCAGATCGTCGCCCCATTTCGCGTCGCTGCCTTTGCTCTGCACGAGCGTGATGGCGTCCGTGTAGTTGAGCCGATGAAAGGGCGCCTTGATGTTCTCGAGCTTCGAGACGTCGCGCTCGAGCTCTGCGAGCTCAGGACGTCTGCGCTCGAGGACGCGTTGCACGAGGTACGAAACGAACTCCTCCTGCAACTTCATGTTGGCCTCGGAGTCGTTCCACGCGACCTCCGGCTCGATCATCCAGAACTCGGTGAGATGCCGGCGCGTCTTGGACTTCTCGGCGCGGAAGGTCGGGCCGAACGTGTAGATCTTTCCGAACGCCGCTGCGGCAGCCTCGCCGTAGAGCTGTCCAGTCTGCGCGAGGTAGGCGTTGCCCTCCTCGAAGTATTCTGTGGCAAACAGGCCCGAGCGTTCACCGATGGCGGCGGTGAGAATCGGCGTGTCGACGCGAAGAAAACCGCGCTCGTAGAAGAAGTCGTGGATTGCCTGTTCGATCTCGCTCCGAATCACCGCGATGGCGCGCTGCCGCGGCGAGCGCAACCAGAAGTGCCGATTGTCGAGCAGGAAGTCGACGCCGTGCTCCTTCGGTTGAATCGGATAGTCGATGGGACTTGGTCCGATGATTGTGAGGTCGGTCACACCGATCTCGAAGCCGCCGGGTGCGCGCGGCTCGGCGCGTGCGTCGCCGGACAGTTCGACGGACGTTTCGGTCGTGAGCTTCGAGAATCGCTCCCACACATCTGCGGATAGCTGATTCTTAACAAAGACCGTCTGGCAGATTCCGGTGCCGTCGCGCAGCACCGCAAAAGCAATCTTGCCCGACGAGCGCACGTGGGTGACCCAGGCGCGGACGACGACCGTTTGGCCCGCGTGCGCGGGAAGCTCGGCGATGCGGACGAAAGAAGTTGACATGCTGTAGTGGCGAGTCAGTGGCGCGCAGACTGCGCCGCGCCTAGAATCCCGAGGAGGCTGGCCGCGCAATCGAGTTCAGGTGCGAGGCGCCTCGGGGCTGAACATCCAATGCTACTCGACCGCTGCATCAGCGCAAAGGGCCGCTTCGGCGAGGTCCTTGCACGGTTGCGGCCACACACCAGCACGCACACCACATGACCTTGCGCGCGAGGCTCGCTCTCAGCCTCGTAGTCATCGCCGCCGTCCTCGTCGTGCCACTGCTCGTGGCGCGAAACTCGATCGAGCGTCTGAAGACCGACGTTCGCGAGTTGCGCGAGGTCGAGTTGGAGGCGTCGCTCATTCTTGGCCGCCTCCGTGATGCGCTTGGCGACGTGCGCGCACGTGAGGTTGCGCTATTCGCGAACAAGAGTGAAGCCGTCCGTGACCAGCTCGACGCCGCGCTCAAGCACGGCATCGCTCTCACAGACTCGCTCGACAAGTACAGGCTCGACAGCTCGTCCGTGCGCATCAAACGCTCGCTCGCGGCGATCGTGCCGGCTGCCAAGGTTGAATATGAGGTCGGCCGGGATGGCAATGATGCCGTCGCCGACAGCGTCTCGCAGAACACGATTTCGCCACTCCTGCGCGACGCGGAAAAAGGCCTGTATGCCGCCGAACAAGAGCTTCGGCATCGCACGAGTGACCGCGTGGCCGCCGCGGAAGAGGCGCTCATCGATGCCGAGCGCGTCTCGCTCGCCGCGCTCGCCGTGGCGCTGCTGCTCGCAACGGGAATTGCCCTCTGGCTCACGCGCTCGATCAGCGAGCCCGTCAGCGCACTCGAGGAAGGAATGCGCGCCGTTGCCGATGGCGAGCTCGATCACAAGCTGAAATTCGACGTCACCCGAGCCGACGAGTTCGGACGCCTCGCGGCGAGCTATCGAGACATGGCGCAGCAGCTCGCCGAGCTCGACAAGCTCAAAGCGGAGTTCGTGTCGATCGCGTCGCACGAGCTCAAGACGCCGATCAACGTGATTCTTGGCTATCTGCAGTTGATGGAAGAAGGGGTCTATGGCCACATGAACGAGAAGCAGGCGCAGGTGACGAGAACCATCCAGGCGCAGGCGAAGACTCTCTCGAGACTTGCGGGACAGCTCCTGGACGTCAGTCGCTTCGAGGCAGGCGGCGGGCGCATCGATCCGCGTCCGATCAAGCTGCCGCACATGCTCGACGAGCTGGAGCGGGCGTTTCACGTTCTCGCCGTGCAGCGCGAGATCACCTTTCGGGTGACGCGGAAACAAGGCATGCCAACGGACGTCGTGTGGGACTGGGAGCGGATCAACGAGGTGACCGGCAACCTGCTCTCGAACGCCTTCAAGTTCACGCCGGCCGGTGGCACTGTGGAGCTCGTCGCGGGCGCGCACGAGAACGGAGTGTGCATAGAGGTGCGTGACACCGGGGCGGGAATCGCGCCGGACCAGCTCAGGCGGGTCTTCGAAAAATTCTATCAGGCTGACAACCAGAAATCGGCGTCAGCCAAGGGAACGGGGCTTGGCCTCGCCATCGCCAAGGAGATCGTGGAAGCGCATCAGGGAAAGATCAGCGTGAAGAGCGTTGCGGGACGTGGAACGACATTCACACTCATACTTCCCATCGCCGTACTCAACAGGCGCCGAACCGGAGGCTACAAGCTGATCGTGCCGCATGGAATGACTGCATGAAGAGTCCCCACGCCGGAGGTGTTCGCCTCTTCGCCATCTTGGCGTTGCTTGTTGGCTGCACGTCGGGTCAGCCACAGCTCGCCGAGCTGTCGCCGGAACGTAGCGAGGGCTCGACGACGATTTTGCAGGCTGCGCAAGAGGCCAATGCGGGCCGGTATGGTGTCGCCGACAAGATTCTCGCTGACTATTCGGCGCGATCTCCGTCGACGCCCGAAGCCGCTGACGCGCTGTACTGGCGCGCGCTGTACAAGCTCGACCCGGCCAATTCCGGCGCAAGTCCGCACGAGTCGATCGTTCTTCTCGACAGCTATCTCGGGTCGGCGGCGGTTCCGCGCAAGTCGGAGGCGCTGATGCTGCGCCGAGTCGCCGCCGGAATCGAAGCGCGCACGGCGGCTGCGGCAGCTTCGGCATTGTCGCCGATCGTCCCGACCAAGTCGGATGCGCCGAGGCCGGAAGACAAGGCAAAGGACGACGAGATCCAGCGGTTGAAAGAGGAACTCGCGAAAGCCAACGCCGAGCTGGAGCGAATCAAGAGGCGGTTGGCGCAACCGAAACCGTAGTTCAGGATGACGGGACAAGGGGATGAGGGGATGACGGGAAATGCTGTCACCCTCATCCACTTGTCCCCTCATTCTTCTCAACCCACTCGGAACAGCTCGAGAGAGCGTGAATACCTCTCCCCCAGCACTCGCCTCAGCGCGGCGTTCTGGGGTGAATCGAGCTCCGGATCAGACGCGAGCAGCTTGTCCGCCGCATCGCGCGCGTGTTCGTTGAGCAGCTCGTCACGCAGCGGATCGGCAACGCGAAACGTCGGAACGCCGCTCTGGCGCTCACCGAAGAGATCGCCCATGCCGCGAAACTGAAGGTCGGCGCGCGCGATGTCGAAGCCGTCGTCGCTGCTGACGAACACGTCGAGACGCTGCTTTACATCAGGACTCACATCCCCCAACAGAACGCAAAACGATGCTTCGGCGCCTCGACCCACTCGGCCGCGAAGCTGGTGGAGCTGAGACAAGCCAAAGCGCTCCGGATGCTCGATGAGCATCACGGTGGCATTCGCGACGTCGATGCCGACCTCGATCACTGTCGTCGCAATGAGGACGTCGATCAATCCGTCGCGAAAGCGGCGCATGATCTCGTCCTTCTCGTCGGCGGGCAGACGGCCGTGCAGCAGCGCAACTCGGCGGTCCTTGAATGCGTCGGCGGAGAGAATCTCGAACATCGTCGTCGCCGCCTTGAGATCCGATTTCTCAGACTCCTCGATCACCGGGTAGACGATGTACGCCTGTCGCCCCTGCTCCAGCTGTCGATTCACGAACTCCATCACCCGGTTGCGTGCGGATTCCGGACGCAGCGCGGTGGTGATTGCCTGCCGGCCGGGTGGTCGTTCGTCGAGAATCGAGAGATCGAGGTCGCCATAGAGCGTGAGAGCGAGCGTGCGCGGAATCGGCGTCGCGGTCATGAGCAGCACATCGGGCGACTCGCCTTTCGCGCTCAACGCCTTGCGCTGCTCCACGCCAAAGCGATGCTGTTCATCGACGACAGCGAGGCCGAGATTCGAGAACTCGGTTGCCTGTTGCACGAGCGCATGCGTGCCGACGACGATCGCAGGTGTGGCTTCGGCGAGCCGCGACGCGATCTCACGACGCGCCTTGGCCTTGATGCTGCCGGTGATGAGAATGGGCTCGATACCAAGCGGCGCGAGCATCGCGGACATCGAGCGGAAGTGCTGCTCGGCGAGCAATTCCGTCGGCGCCATGATCGCGGCCTGATAGCCGTTCTCCATCGCAAGCATTGCGGCGAAGAGCGCGACGACCGTCTTGCCGCTGCCGACGTCGCCCTGCAACAGCCGCTGCATGCGACGTTCGCTGCACATGTCGGCGACGATTTCGCGCAGCACGCGCATCTGCGCGCCGGTGAGCTGGAATGGCAGCGCTTCACGGAGCCGAGTCGTGAGCTCGCGCTTGTTCTCGAAGTGAATGCCTCGACGCGTTTCGCGCGCGAGAGCTTTCGCGCGTTGTTGCAGCAACTGGACGAACAGCAACTCTTCGAACGCGAGTCGCGAGCGTCCTTCGAGTGCTTCGCCGAGTGATGTCGGCCGATGCACCATGCGAAGCGCGTCGCTGATGGACGGAACGGCGACGGCCTTGAGCACATCGCGCGGCAGATACTCCGAGATCAGCGGAAGTAGCTCGTCGAGATGCGCGTCGATGATGCCGCGAATGACTTTGAACGAGAGGCCTTCCGTCGCTGGATAGACGGAGAGCACGCGTCCCTGCGCGGTGCCGCTGTCTTCTTCGCCGAGGTTGACGTACTCGCGCGGCTGCAGTTGCCTGCCGTGGAAGAAGCGCACGCTGCCCGAGACGAGCAGTACGTCGCCCTTGTCGATCGTACGGTCGAGATACGGTTGACCGGGCCACGACACCTCGATCATGCCGGTGTCGTCCTTGAGCACCGCCTGGAAGATGCGCAGTCCTTTTCGCGTAGGAAGCACGCCCTTTGACACGACGCGTCCGATCACCGTGCCCTGCATGCCCGTCTCCAGTGAGCTGATTGGCGAGACGGTGCTTGCGTCCTCGTAGCGATGTGGGATGTGATAGAGGAGGTCGCCCGCGGTGATGACGCCGAGCCGCTTGAGCGCTTCAGCGCGCGCCGGTCCGACGCCCTTGAGGTACGTGACCGGCGTGTCGAGCCGCAGTCGCTGTTGCCGCGGGGCGTCGCGCTTCACGTGCGCTTCATTCGTCGCCCAGAAGCTCCCGCGCGAATTCCGTCGCGTCGAACGTGGCCAGATCGTCGCTCGATTCGCCGGTGCCGAGGAACTTGACGGGAACGTCGATGGCTTCGTGCACGGCGACGACGACACCACCGCGTGCCGTACCGTCGAGCTTCGTGAGAACGAGTCCCGACACGGGCACCGCGGCGGCGAAGGTCTTCGCTTGCTGCACTGCGTTCTGGCCGATGGTGGCGTCGAGTACGAGCAGCGTTTCGTGCGGAGCGTCGGGTAGCCGCTTGGCGATGACGCGCGCGACTTTCTTGAGCTCGGTCATGAGGCCTTCGCTCGTGTGCAACCGGCCCGCGGTGTCGATGATGAGAACGTCGGCGCCGCGCGCGATGGTCGCGTCGATCGCGTCGAAGGCGACGGCGGCGGGGTCGGCGCCTGGCTTGGCCGAGATGAAGTCGGCTCCGGTGCGTTCGGCCCAGACACGGAGCTGATCGATGGCGCCGGCGCGAAAGGTGTCGCCCGCGGCGACGACGACTTTTTTTCCTTCGCGGCGGAGGCGAGCGGACAGCTTGCCGATGAAGGTGGTCTTGCCGGCGCCATTCACGCCGACGATGAGGATGACGGTGGGCGACTGCTCTGCCTGACGGAGCGCAGGGTCCGAATTACCGGCGCGTAGCGCGGCGACGATGCCGTCCTCGAGCGCCTGGAGAAATTCGGTTTGGGTCTTCATGAGCCCGCGTTGCGCGCGACGCTCCACTTCGGCGACGAGCTTCAGCGTAGTTGGAACCCCGAAATCTGACTCGAGGAGCAACTCTTCGAGCCGTTCGAGTGAGCCCGCCGAAACGCCGCCGCGCGCGAGAACAGCAACGTCGGTGAGGGCGACATCCTTGATCTTCTGCCAGAGTGAGCGTTTGGGAACGTCACCCGCCTTTCTCAGAATCCGCATGCTGAAAGGTAAACAGTCAACGCGCGGGGCGGTCGTGCCTCCGGCATCCAATCCCCGCGCGAAACAGCACACGGTTCACGGTTCACGGTTCACGGTTTGCGCCGCGATAGTCCATGCCCAAGCCGGCGGAATCCAGGTTTGGGGCTGCACGGTTTCGGGTTCGCGGTTTCGGGTTACCAACGTTTGACGTGGCCGCTGGTGAACCCGGAACCGCCTACCCATAACCGAAAAACCCCAAACCTGGATTCCGGTAGCAAAGTTTTCGAACTCTCCAAGTGCGGAACCGTCAACCGGAAACCGTCAACCGGTTTTTGACTCAACGACGATGGAGCAGCTCCTCCGACGTTACGGGAATCCCGGCCCTTGCTGCTGTTCTTGCTGAACCTGGCGAACTCGCGGGGTCTGACCGTAGACGTATTGGTACGTCAGGAACACGCCTCGTACGCCCGCGGTCCGCTCAGTCAGCTGAATGACGTTGTCGTCGCCGGCCTTGATCCGGAACCTGTTCGTGCTGAAGGGATCGAGCACGCGCAGCGTGATCGACGAGTTGTCACCGTCGATCTTCTTGCGCAGCGAGAAGTTGAAGTTCTGCACCGGAGCGAACTCGCCGCGTTCGATCTTGAGACCGGCGCGATACTGATACGCGGCCTGGAAGATGAGCGTCGGCGTGATCGCGGTGCTCGCATTCGCGCGCGCGGCCCATGTCACCGCATTGGAGCTCAGCGTCGAAAGAGAACCGCCGTCGGTGACGACCTTGAACAGATTGAAGCCCGCGAGGCCGTTCAGCTTCGGGCCCAGGCGCAGCGAGCCGTTCACATCGGTTCCGTAGGAATTACTCGTCGCGAGATTGCTGAAGCTCACCGATGTCACCTCGCGCCCGTCGATGTGATCGGTGGTGTTGATGATGACACGGATGACATTCGTGGTGTGCCTGTAGAATGGCGAGAGCTGCACCGAGCCAAGCGACCCGCTGCGCGTGAGGCCCAGCTCGAGCGCATCGGTGTACTCGGGGTTCAACTTCGGATTGCCGATGAACACGTTCTGCGGATCGAAGAACGAAGGGAACGGATTCAGCTCCTGCGTGCCGGGCCGGCGGATGCGGCGCGAGTAGCTGACCTTCGCCTGCATTGCGTCACTGATGTTGTACGACGCCACGCCGCTCGGAAAGAGACTCGCGTACGAGTAGGGATAACTCTGCGCCGTGCCGGACAGCGAGAAGTCGCGCTTGGCCTGTTCGCCGCGAAGTCCTGCCTGCAGATCGAACTTGCCGAGTCCCTGACTCAACACCGCGTACGCCGCGTGCACCGTTTCGTCGAAGGAGAGCGCGTTGCTCAGGCTACTGGGCTGCCAGGTACCAGTGCCCAGTGAATCCTTTGTGACGCCGTAGTCGCGATCGAGCCAACGTACGTTCGCCTTATAGCCGGTTTCGAGCTTCGTGCGTGCGGCGAGTGTGCGCACGTAGTCAGTCTGCGCGGTGAACTGTTTGGTCAATGCGTCCGTCTGATCGCGCTCACCTTCGATGCGTGACAACGCGCTCGCGCCCACGGCGGCGGGAGTCTGTCGCCAGAGCAACGTGTTGTCTTCGTCGTGCGCGCGGTTGAACCGCACCTCGCTCGACCACTCGTGCTTGCGCGCCTCGAACGTGCGCTTGAGCGCCATGTCGTAGTCGAAGAATGTGCCCGACGCGCCCGTATTGCGCAGCCGATCGTATTGATCGAGCAGTGAGCGTGCGCCCGTCAGCTCTTCGTATGCGCTCACCGTTTCGTCGACCGAGCTGCGATGCTGCAGCGTCAGCGCGTTGGAGAAGACGTCGCGCGCATTGAGCTTGTAGTCCATGTTCGCGGTGAGATTCTGACCGCTGTTGCCGTTGAGCGTGGCGATATCCTGATTGGTGAACGACATCGGTGCGCTCAGCGCATCGAGCCGCTCACGATCGTTGATGCCAAGCACGTTCCGGTCATCGTTGTTGAGTCCGATGTTGAGGAAGCTCGTGACCGGCCCCGCCTGATAGCCGACGTTTCCCGACGCGTTGTAGCGCTTGGCGTTCGCAACGCCGACGTTCGCGCCGCCGCTGTAGCCGAGATCGACGGTGGACTTGAGCACGATGTTGATGATGCCCGCCATGCCATCCGGATCGTACTTCGCCGAAGGATTCGGAACGACCTCGATGTGATCGATGATGTTCGCCGGAAGGCTCTTGAGGTATGCGCCAAGCTGAATGCCGGTGATTGGCGACGGCCGTCCATTGATCTGCACCGCGACATTCTCGTTGCCACGCAAGCTCACCTTTCCATCCTGATCAACGGCAACCGACGGAGTGGCGTCGAGCACTTCGCTGGCGTTGGCCGCTGCGGGCGCGACATCCTTCGCGCGATAGCTGTTGCGATCCGGTTCAATCGACACGGTCGCGCGATCTTCCACGACGTCGACGCCTTTGAGCGCAACGGCAAAGCGCGACAGCTTCACGCTGCCGAGGTTAACGGTGGGTGCGGCGTCGGTGATGGTGACGTCCTGAATGCTCGGGCTGTAGCCGAGCGACGTGATGCGCAGTGTGTAGAGACCGGGCCGCAGCCCCTGCACGCGAAACACTCCAGCCGGCGTGGCGATTGCACCAGCGACCAGTGCATTGTCCTTCTTGTTGCGAACCGCAACGGAGGCGCGCGCGAGAGCATTCGTATCTTTCGCGTCGATGACGGTGCCCCGGACTTCACCGTTTCCGGATGGCGGTGGACCGGCAGGACGATTGGGGGTCTGTGCGTCCAGCGTGGTTGCGGAAGCGGCCAACAACAGGCCGATGATTGCGACGAGCGAGCGATTCATGGTAGGACTCTCCGCGAAGAGCGCGAGCGAATGAACGTCGCCGCGTACGCGGCAGTTCGCTCCGGAGGCACTACGCGGCACGTCTTAGGGAGTTTCAGCGCGAGGAAGAGCTGCAAACCGTTCGCCGGCTTCGCGCGCAACGACGACGACGTGTGATGTCATTTCGACACACACGGGGAGCGCGAAGCTATCGCGCTTCGCTGACGGTTACGCGAAGGATGCGATCGAGCAGCGGATATTCGCGATCCATGTACACGTTGCCGCCTGCTTCCAGCGGACCTTGTCGTCCCTGTCGCACACCGCTGCCAGAGTTCTCCCCGTAGCCGGAATACAGGCTGTCGACGACCGCCATCCCTTCGATCACACGCCCGAGTACCGTGAACGGCTCGGCGTCATTGCGCGTGTTGTCCGCGAGGTTGATGTAGATCTGTGTGTTGCGCGTGTTTGGAAGCGCCTTGAAGGCGAAGGCAAACGTCCCGCGCACGTTGTGCGAACGCGGTGGATCGTCTGCGAGATACTGATTCCTCCACGCTGCGTTCACCGCTGGATCACCGTGCAATCCGAACTGCGCGATGTAGCCGCGATTCACGCGGTGGACACGCGTGTCGTCGTAGTAGCCGAGGCGTGCGAGGTTGTAGAGTCGGTCCGCGCCGACTGGGCCCCATTCGCGAATGAGCTCGAGCGTGAAGACGCCTTTCGTCGTCTCGACGCGCAGATGCGTGCGCGGTGGCGCCGGTCGTCGCCATTCTGCGCTCGTGGGGTCGAGCAGAACTGCTCGGGCATGCGGCGCGACATGCGCGTGTGTCGCGCAACCGACCGCCATCGCGGCTGCGACGGTCACGAGTGTCCGTCGCAGCACTCGGGTCACCGCCGCAACATTTGCATTGCGTCGGCAGTGTACCGCGCCCCTGACGCGACGTCGCGCGGGAACGCCGTATCGAGATCAGCGAGATCGCGCGCATCGAGCTTTACGTCGAGCGCGCTGATGTTCTCCTCGAGATACTTCCGCCGCTTGGTGCCTGGAATCGGAACGATGTCGTGGCCCTGCGCGAGCACCCATGCGAGCGCCAGTTGCGCGGGTGTGCATCCCTTGCGTGCGGCCATGGCGCGCACTCGCTCGACCAGCGCGAGATTGCGATCGAAGTTGTCACCCTGGAATCGCGGGGAGTGGCGACGAAAGTCGTTGTCGTCGAATTCCGCCGGGCTCGCGAGCGCGCCGGTGAGAAAGCCGCGTCCCAACGGGCTATACGGAACGAGTCCGACGCCGAGCGCGCGACACGTTGCGAGGACGCCGTCTTCGGGATCGCGCGTCCACAGGCTGTACTCGACTTGCGCCGCGGTGATCGGATGGACGGCGTGCGCGCGACGCAGCGTTTCGGATGCCATCTCCGAGAGTCCGAGGTGACGCACCTTGCCATCACGCACCAGCTCGGCCATCGCGCCAACAGTGTCCTCGATCGGAGTGTCGGCGTCGACGCGATGCAGGTAGTACAGATCGATGTAGTCGGTACCCAATCGCTTGAGACTTGCCTCGCAGGAGCTCCTCACGTAGTCGGGACGGCCGTTGATGCGCCGCCGTTTCATATCATCCGGAGCGCTGGGATCGCGCACGATACCGAACTTGGTGGCCAGCGTGACTTCACTTCGTCTGCCGGCGATCGCGCGACCCACGAGCTCTTCATTCGTGTACGGACCGTAGATGTCCGCCGTGTCGAGCAACGTGCAACCGAGATCGAGCGCGCGGTGAATGGTCGCGACGGACTCGGCTTCATCGGCGGAGCCGTAGAACTCGCTCATGCCCATGCAGCCAAGACCGACGGCGGATACGCGGAGCGAGCCAAGCATGCGATGCTGCATCGATCAATCCTCCAGTGCGTGAAGAGCGTTGGAATTTGCCAACGGCGCGCTTGCCATGCAACCGAAGTGGAGCGCAGTCTTGTGCCATGCACATACATCGCAAATTGCCCTGGCTGGCGCTCGGATGGCTGATGACGTCGTCCCTTGCGTCCGCTCAGACGTCCGCCCCCGTGATTCCCGGCGTGGAGGTTCTGCTCGCTGATTCACTGCATCTCATTGCAGGCCAGCGTGTCGGCTTGCTGACCAATCATTCCGGTCGTGACCGATCGGGCACGAGCACGATCGACTTGCTGTTCAAAGCGCCGGGCGTGAAGCTCGTCGCGCTGTATGGTCCAGAGCATGGCATTCGCGGCATCGCCAAGGCCGGCGAAAAGATCAGCTCGAGCATCGATTCGGCGACCGGCGTGAAAGTGTATTCGCTGTATGGCGACGTGCAGACGCCGACTGCGGACATGATGAAGGACATCGACGTCCTGCTCTACGACATTCAGGATGTCGGCGCGCGAGTCTACACGTACGAATGGACCTTTGCCCTGGCCGCGAACTCCGGGAAGAAGCCCGTCATCATTCTCGATCGGCCCGATCCCATTCGCGCGGATCGATACGAAGGCAATATTCTCGATCCGAAGTTCGCATCGCTCGTCGGGCAGTTTCCCGTCGCGTTGCGCTATGGTCTCACGCCGGGCGAGCTGCTGCGCTTTCTCGCCGGAACGAAGCTCATCGACGCGAATGTCACAGTCGTGCCGATGAAGAATTACCGGCGCTCGATGTGGTTCGACGAAACCGGACTTCCGTGGGTGAATCCATCGCCGAATCTTCGCAACATTGACGCGGCATTGCTCTATCCGGGCACAGTGTTCTTCGAAGGCACGACAGTAACTGAAGGGCGCGGAACCGATGACCCGTTCACACTGATCGGCGCGTCATGGCTGACGGACAACGTTGCGATCGCCGCGGAACTCAACGCGCTCAAGCTGCCGGGCGTGCGCTTCGATACGGCGACACGCGCCATCGAGGCGGGTTACAAGTTCGGGGGCCAGACGATCCCGATGATCAAGGTGCGCGTGACGGATCGCAACGCGGTGCGGGCCGTGGAAGTCGGCATTCGTATGCTGCGTGCGATCTACGCGAAACACACGACGGACTTCAAGTGGCGAGAGAAACAGATCGACCGGCTGGCGGGCACGGACAAGCTTCGCGCCGCGGTAGAGCAGAATACGGTGGATGCGTTGATCCGAGAGTGGGATGCGGACGCTTTGCGCTTCGCGGCGATGGTGAAACCGTATCTGCTGTACCGGTGAGCTTTGGGACGATAGGAAGATAGGATGATAGGAAGATAGGACAGCACCGCGCGTCGTCCTATCATCCTATCCTCCTATCATCCTATCATCCTGCCGTTCACCAGTCGATCCGCATTCCAACCTGTCCCTGTCGCGCGGCAAACGAGCCTACCGGCACTCCGAACGACGCTATCGGCGTTCCGGTTGCCGAGCACTGGACTCCACCAAACGACAACACATTGTTCGAGTTGAACAGATTGAACACCTCGGCAGAGACGCTCATCTTCTTTCCGCCGCTGCTGTAGAGCGCACGCACCAGACGAAGATCGACCGTGCGATACCAATTGTCCCAGGTGTTCGCGGGACGCATGGTGCGGATGCCGCTCGAGGTGAGGGTGCCGCCGAGGTAATCGTCGCCAGTGACGTTGTCGAGGTTGACGTCGCGTCCATCGGTGGCGCCAAAGGGACGAGGTCGCAAACGCTAGCCGCGAGCGAGTACCGTGAGTGCGACTGCGATAGCGGCGGGCAATGCCTGCACATAGAGAATCTTCTTGCCGACCGTGGCGGCGCCGTACACGCCGGCTACCACCACGCAGGCGAGGAAGAACAGTCTGACGGAAACTCCCTGCGCGCCGAGGAGTATGCTCCAGAACAATCCCGCGGCGAGAAAGCCGTTGTACAGTCCCTGATTGGCGGCGAGCACGCGCGATGCCTCCGCGAACTCCGGGGTCGTCCTGAACACGCGACGGCCCGCAGGCTTCGTCCAGAGAAACATCTCGAGGACAAGGAAATACACGTGAAGCAGCGCCACCACGGCGGTGAGCAGCATCGCGAACATCGTCATTCGGTGCTCCCTGAATGAGGGAAGGCGAGTCTACGTCGCGGCGCGAACGACCGTAATGGTGTATGTGCGCGATGTCGTGAGATCAGAAGCCAGCACTACCACGATTACACTGGTCGATCCGACGCCAAGCGGAATACTGGGCGACGTGCTTCCGTTGGTGACGAAGGTGCCGTTGACTGCAACCGTGGACGAGCTGCTCGACGCCGTGGGTGTCACCGTGATCGACGCAGTAGCTGCCGTGACGGCGACGGTGTACGACGTCGTCGCCGAATCGAACGCCGGCGTCAGCGTACCGACTGACACGGCCAACGAACGCAGGCTGGCGTCGGCCACTTGTGGCGCCGCGACACCGATCCGGCTCGCGGCGATGTCATCGCAGCTGGACACGACCGTGATGGCGAACAGCGCGAGCGCAGCATGCGTCGCTCGCCGAGCAGCGAGATTCAAGTTGAACATCGTATTCCTCGGGTAGTGAATCACCGGTACCATCAACAATCGTCGGGATGGCAGATCCCGATATTCGCTCGCGTTGCTCGCTCCCACGGGGTGACAGATCCTCGGGAGCAATCGGCGAGCCAGCGACGTCCTATTCCGGCAACGTGGCGCCGGCGGTCCATCCCCGTTCGGTCATTCGCGCGAGCATCGACAGCATAGCCTCCTTCTCGACGTGAACGGGACACACGAGCAAATCGGACTCACGCGCCCAGGTGAACGCACGACGTATCGCATCCAGCTCATTTGGAGCGATGTCAATACGCTCCATTGGAACGTCGTGCATCGTCAGTTCTTCCGCCAGAACGCGCGAAATCTCACCTTCAGACCTCCCGCGCAGCATACTCGGCATCTCCTTGATGATGACGCGATCGAACGCGATCACGTTGCACGCCACCCGGGCCAGCGCGCGCAACTGATCGTCATCGCGATTGCCCGCCTGCCCCAGCAAGAGCAGTCGCCGCTTCGCCGGAATTTTCTTCGCGGTCTCGCACAACGCTTCCAGTCCGTCTGGATTGTGCGCGTAGTCGACGAGCACCGTCAGGGCGCCGAATCGATAGATCTGTAGTCGGCCCGGATTGTCCGCCGGCGATGCACCGAACCGCCCGAGCGTCGCACGAATGGTCTGAGTCGGCACATGAAGGACCGACGCAAGCAGCGCCGCGCCAAGGATGTTCTGAATATTGTGAGGAGCCGCGCCGCCGAACGTCAGCGGCATCGCGTCGACTGCGCCGAGGTCGTGCCAGGCGTCATCGACGTGCAGCATGACGCGGCCGTCGTGCACGGTTGCAGCGTCGCCGCCATTCGTCACGTGGGTGTCGAGTGCCGGGTGATCGGGTGCCACTGAGAACCACGCGCGACGTGACTCGAGCTTCTCCGCGAGCTCCACGAGCATCGGATCGTCGGCGTTGAGCACAAGACAACCAGAATCGCCGAGTGCGCGCGCGACGACCGCTTTCGCCTCGGCGAGATCGTGTAGTGAGCTGACGCCGTACTCGCCGAAGTGATCGGCCGCAATGTTCGTGATGATCGCCGCGCGCGCGCGGCTGACAGCCAATCCTCGGCGCAGAATTCCACCGCGCGCCGTTTCGAGCACCGCTGCGTCGACGCGCGCATCGCGCAACACAACGCGCGCGCCGCCAGGGCCGGAGTAATCGCCGTGCTCGAGCTGATCGTCGTCGATCCACACACCGTCGCTGCAGCTCCATCCCGTCGTCTTGCCTGCACCACGACACATCGCGGCGACGAGACGCGTCGTCGTCGTCTTGCCATTGGAGCCGGTGACGAGTGCGATCGGAACGTCATGCAGAGCGCTCCAGTCGATCTGCGCGACGTGCGGAATGTCAGCGAGTGGCCAACTGGATGAGCCACTTCCGCTGCCCAGCGTGAGAAGCTCGTCATCGAAGGTGACGTTGAGCTCGCGCTGCAGTGCTTCGCGATAGACGTCGGCAAGATTGGGCCGCGATGCACGCTCAGAACTCATTTTGGCGCGCAGCTCGGCGACGAGTGTCGGCGCCGGCTGTGCACGCGAGCCCGATTCAGCGAGTGCCCACGCGTGCTCGTTCACGTCGGTCGACGACATGAGTGCATCTACTGGAGCACTCAGAAAGAGACTCGCGCCGCCTGGATGCCTTCGAACGACGAGCTCCGAACGATCAGGTCCTTCGCTTCGTTCGTGACGACCGACAAGCAACGTCGCGTACTCTTTCCACGAGGCAAGCAATGACTCGGCGTTTGCATCGTCGAACGCCACCTCGAGAACGACGCCCATGCAATCGCTATACAGATTCGGGCCCATCAACCGCCGCGAATCGACGATAGTCGGAGACGGGAATTCGTTCGTGTCAGTGGTCAATCGTTCGCTTCGCGCGCCGGGATCACGCCGCGCGTCTCCCGCAGCAGCACCAGCTCGTCGACTTTCGACGACCAGGTGATGGGCATCGGGTTATGCGCCGCTGGCGTCTTGGCCGGTACCGCATCATCCGCTGGTCCTTCTTCCTGCACTGCCTCGCGCGGGACTGCACGCGCCGCGCGCGGAGCCGGCACCACTGATTGATGCTCGCCCGCGTTGAAGTTCACGATCTGCTTCCATCCGCGCGTGAGCGCATCGGCGAAGATGAGGAGCAGATCGCCGGACCGACCCATCTTGAGCGCGCCGTCGATCGCCTCGCGCTCGTCGATGATCATCGTGATGCGATCGTCCTCGATGCCCGCACTCCGCAGCGCGTCAACGAGCATCGTCGGCACTTCATCCATGCCTCGGCCGCGCAGTGCATCGTCGCGACGGCAAATGTAGAAATCGAAGTTGCCCGCCGCGGCGACAGCGCCGATGGCGTGGATGTCTTCATCGCGACGGTCGCCCGGTGCAGAGAGCACACAGATGCGGCGACCCTTTGTACCGAGCCGATTGGCGAGCTGGCACAGCGCGCCGACGGCGTGTGCGTTGTGCCCGTAGTCGAACAGCACCTTGAATGGATGCTCGTCGTAGACGTTGAGTCGGCCGGGCGCCTGGAAAAAGGTCGTGTCGAACGTACGAAGGCCGTGACGGATGTCCTCGAGCCGCACTCCCATCGAGAACGCCATTGCAGCGGCGAACATCGCGTTCTGTACGTTGAACGTCGCGCGTCCCTCGAGGGTCGCAGGAATGAGATGCGTCCACAACAGCGGGATGTGCGCACCGTGATCGTAGATCGTAATCATCTGTCCGTTGACGCCCGCTTCGATCGCGCACGCGCGTCCACCGGCGCGAATGTGCTCGCGCACGAGATCATGCGCCGGATCCATGGTCACGTAGCAGATGTGCTTCGCGTCGGTGTACGCCGCCATGCGCAAGGTCAGTGGATCGTCGGCATTGAGCACCGCAGTGTCCGTTGCCACTTCGACAACCGTGCGCTTCACCTCAGCGAGCTGCTCGAGCGTCTCGATGCCTTTCTGACCGAGGTGATCTGGCTGGATGTTGAGCACCGCGCCGACGTCGACGTGCCGCATGGCCATGCCCGCACGCAGCAGACCGCCGCGCGCGGTCTCGAGCACGGCGACTTCAACCGCGGGATCGCTGAGCACGATGCGCGCTGATGTCGGGCCGGTCATGTCGCCCTCGACTGTGCGCTGTCCGTCGATATAGACGCCGTCCGTGGTTGTCAGACCAACACGCTTGCCCGCGAGCTTGTGAATGTGCGCGAGCAGACGGGCGGTAGTCGTCTTGCCGTTGGTACCTGTAATCGCCGCGATCGGGACAGTGCTCGGCGCATTTCGCGGAAAGAGCATGTCGATCACCTTCCCTGCCGCATCGCGCGGACGCCCCTCGCTCGGCGCCGCATGCATGCGGAATCCGGGCGCGGCGTTCACTTCACACACTGCGCCGCCAACGTCCTTGTACGACTGCGTGATATCGGGCGAAAGAAAGTCCACGCCGCCGATGTCGAGCCCAATTGCCTGAATGGCGCGAATGGCCATCTCCGCGTTGTCGGGGTGCACGACGTCAGTCATATCGGCCGCAGTGCCACCGGTTGAGAGATTGGCCGTGAGCCGCAGATAAACAGTCTCGCCTTCGGGCGGAATCGTCTGGGGCGTGTAGCTCAGCTTCGCGAGCAAGCCCATCGCCTGTTCATCGAGCTCGATCTGGGTGAGCACTTTCTCGTGACCGATGCCTCGGCGAGGATCACTGTTGACGATAGCCACGAGTTGCTCGATGGTGCTTACACCGTCGCCGACGACTTTACCTGGCTCGCGCTTCGACACCGCAACCAACTCGCCATTCACGACAAGCATGCGATGATCGTGACCGACGATGTAGCTCTCGACGATCACACTGCGTGAGTGTTCCTGCGCACGAAGAAATCCGGCAGTCACTTCATCTGGCGTCGCGAGCGCGATGGATACGCCGCGGCCGTGATTGCCATTGTACGGCTTCGTGACGACAGGATATCCAATCCGCGACGCGGCTGACACGGCGCGCTCAGCGGTCTGCACGAGACGCTGTCGCGGCACAGGAAGACCGAGGCGAGAGAGAATGCGATTCGTCTCCTCCTTGTCGCTCGCCAGCTCGACGGAGATGTGTGACGTGCGACCGGTGATCGTCGCCTGAATGCGCTGCTGATTGCAGCCGTAGCCGAGCTGAATGAGACTCTGATCGTTCAGTCGCAGCCACGGGATGTCGCGCTTCTCGGCGGCGTGCACGATGCTCGCCGTGCTTGGTCCGAGCGCGCGTCGCTGTGCGTAGCGAATGAAGTCGTCGCGACGCGCGGCGAGATCGAATGTGTCGTCGAGATGGCCCTGAGGACGCAGCTCGCGCGGCAGGAGACAATGCAGCAGATCGAGCGCGACGTCCGCGGCTTCGATGCCCACGTCCTCCTGCTCGTACTCGAACACGACGTCATACACGCCGGGGCGCGACGTCTCGCGAGTCTTGCCGAAGGTGACCTTTACGCCGGCGACGTTCTGCAGCTCGATGGCCATGTGCTCGAGGACGTGACCAAGCCAGGTGCCTTCGTCTTCCGTCATCCGTCGAACGAAACCGCCGGGCTCTCCGTACGAGCAGCCGTGTTCGCGCAAGCCAGGCAGCGCCTGGAGCAGCGACGCAACGAACTCCTTTCCGATCCGCACCGTCGGCCATTCCTCGAGTGGTCCAAGATCGAGCTCGAGCCGGATGACAGGAAAGTGCGCGTAGTGGCTCGGCCCCACATAGACGGACCGCTCGAGAATTTCCATGGAGACCTAGTCGCTGAGTACGAAGGCTGACGCGCCGTCTGCGAGGCGAGTAGTGAGGTCGAACGTCGCCCCCTGGCCGAGGACATGCACTTTGGCGCCGATGAGCGTGATTGCGTCGCCCGGCTTCGCTTCGGCCACCGACGAGAACTGCACCTCGGATGTGTCGACCACGGTGACCGCACCCGAGCCCTGCACCTCGACGATGTCATCGGGCGAGATGAATGCCGCGGTGTCTTCGTCGACACCGAGTCCAATGGCGAACGGATTGTACGCGAGTGCGGTAAGCAGACGTCCCATGCGATCGCGCTGACGAAAATGTTGATCGACGATCACGCGGTTGGTGAGCCCGAGTCCCGCGCACATCGTGACCATGCCGGCGCGCGGCGTCGCGCCTTCGTCGCCATGGGCGATCATGTGCTCGCTCAGAAATGCCGCGCCCGCGCTCGTGCCGGCGACATGTACGCCGGCCGCGTTGCGCTGCCGCATGAGTCGCGCGGCGAGAGTTCCGCCGAGCGTCGCGGTGAGCTTGAGCTGATTGCCGCCGGCGATGAAGATGCCGGTTGCGGTTCCAAGCCACTCGAGCCAATCGGCATCATCGCAATCACTGCGTCGCTCGAAGTGCAGCGATTTCGCCTCTCTGACGCCGTGCTTGCGGAAATCGCGCTCGTAGAATGTCCCGATGTCCGGTTCGCTCGACGCGGTCGGAATGATCGCGATGTGCGCGCGCGAGCCGCCCGAGAGGGCGACAAAGCGCTCGAGGATCTCATTGTCGGCGAGCTTGCCGCCGATCGGGATGATCCAGCCGCGCGGCGTATCGGGATGAGGGCGTGAGGGTGCCATGCCCTGGAAAGCTAACGTCGGAGAGTGCGGGACGGCCACACGGCGCGCGACCTTCGTTTCGTCGGTGCGGCAGCGTTTACGAAGTTCCTTCCAGCGAGTAATCGAACACGTAGCTGTGCTTGCCGCTCTCGATGTTGATGACAAAGGTGCCGGCGAGACCCACCAGCTCGCCTGTTCCGGAATCGGGCACGACGTTGATGCTCAGGCTCGGCGCGCCACGATTCATCACGCCGACGTGATGCATCGCGAACGTTCCCTGGCGGCCGTTCACGGATCCCGTGACACGCTCGACGGCCACGTACGCGCCGGAGCCCTTGGCCGCCGCGCCGGCGGTGAGCATCTGCCCTATGCTCGTGCCTTCAATGTCGCCGTGGAGCTGCTTGTCGATGGTCATGCGGCCGAGCATTCCGTCCTCGTCGTAGCCGTCGGTGGTCTGTGACTTGAGCTGCACGTCGAAGGTGCCGACTGCTCGGGTCATGGCGGGTATCTCCTGTTTGGCGGCGGTGCCGGGTTCAACGACAAGGTGCGAAACGTACAACAATCACCTCGCGCGCACCTGTCGGAAGACGGGATCGGAGAGCGATAGAGACGTACCGTGGCTTTGTCTATCCGTGGTCGATCGACACCGTGGGCCACATGAACGTGCAGTTCTACACTGCCCGCTTCGACGAAGCGTCGTGGCAATTTCTGGGACGACTCGGATTGTCGCCGGCGTTCCTCAACCGCAGTGGCCGCGGTGCAGTGGTGGCGGACCAGCGCACGCAGTACAAACGCGAGGTGTTGGCTGGATCACTGCTGCACATCACCACCGAACTGTTGGAGATCGGACGCAAGAGCCTGCGCATCGTCCACCGGATGTACGACAGCGAGACGAATGACGAAGTGGCGGTCACGGAATTCGTTGGCGTGTACTTCGACACGAGGCGTCGACTATCGACGCTGCTTCCGACGAGCGTGCGTCAGCGTGCGGACGAATTGCGCGTGGCCTACGCTCAGGCTGAGTAGCCGAACAACGGGAACGAAACAACGACGACGCGATGATGCCTGCCAGTTTTTCACATCGCCTTGGCGCGAACCATCCGCACACCGAACACCGGAACGATTCTTCCCTTCTCCGCCGCCTGAAAGCGCACGGTCACCTTGCTCTTCCCGCGCAGAAGTTCGGCGGGCACGTTGTACTGCACATCGTGAAAGCCCGTCGCGAGATTGTTCGCGACGAAAGACGCGATGGACATGCCATCGACCAGTATCCCGAAGTTGCCGGTTGCCGGCGGAATACCCAACTCGTTTCTGATACGTCACCACAAGCGCTATGTCGCTGCTTGCGTCGACTGGAAGATCGAACGAGAACCATCCTGTTCCAGCGCGGTTCGCGCGTCCGTTCGCTCGTCCAACCGGCCGGTCCGCGGGATCACTCTGGTAGTTGTAATCGTGCTCGGGCTGCATCTCGCCGGGCTGGACGAAGGCGAGCGTCGCAAGCTCCATTCGACGGACGCGCTCACGCTCCGCAGCCGCGGCCGAGGCGCGAGCATCGAACTCCTGCGGCGTCACCACGTCGAAGTACACGCTGTAGGTGCGACGATGCGTCCGATAAAATGGCGTGAGCACAACATCAGCTGGTGCCGACGGCGTCGCTGGCACGCGCGCGACATTCTGCGCGATGAAGTCGCCGGGTCCTGCTTGTCGTCGGGGGGCGGCTCCAGGCGCACCGACTTTGGCAGCGTGAGCTCGATCATGTCACCGGACTTCCACGTGCGCTTCAAGTCAACGTAGGTGCTCGGCTCCAACGATGCGTTCTCGGTGCCCACCGCGCGACCACCGGCACTGCCTGCGCGTAAACTCGCGAGGAGCGGCTGCGGTACTGGCGTGCCGTTCACCTTGACGACAAAACCATCACCCGCCCAACTCGGCCGACGTACGGCGAGCGTGAACTCTTTCGCGCGCGGCATGGTGAGCGTGATCGTCGCCGCATCGCCGTCGGGAAAGCTCGTCTCCATGCGGAGCGCGACATCACCGAGCGTGAACTGCGCAGTGGACGGAACGAAGAGATTCACCCAGATGCTGTCGTCCGACTCGAAGTACAGTCCGTCGCCGTGCAGCGCGTGGCTCTCCATGCCAGTGCCTACGCAACACGTGAAGCTCTGCAGCATCTCCTGATATTCCTGCTGTACCGCTCGTCCAACAGCACCATGTACGACGTGCGTCCATCTTCCGGATCGATTGACGCGAGGATGTGGTTGAACAACGCGCGCTCATGAAAGTCGGCGTAGAACGCGTCGGGGCGAAAGGCAAAGAGCTGACTCGTGAGCTTCAGCATGTTGTAATCGTTGCACGTCTCGCAGGTGCGGCCGTCCACCCGCGCACTCAGCTGATCGGGCGGGCCGAAATACTCGGCAAGGCCATGACCGCCCGTCACGTACGTGTGATGCTGCACCACACGATCCCAAAAGAACGATGCGGCGATGATGTCCGGCGCGTGTGCGATAGAACGCCATCATGCGGTCGGGCTCGAGCTCGAGCAGATATTTCGCGGTGAGGTCCTGCGCATTCCTGAGTGGTCCGCCAAGTACGCGGACTCTGCTCAGATGTACGGGACGTGCGCGACGGAGCGTATAGTCGATGCGTGCACCGCTCGTTGCCTCGGCGTGCGCGACGTGGCCGAGTGGATCGAGTGCAAGTCAAGCGGCGACTGAGGCCGAGCGTTGAAGGAAGTCGCGTCGTGAGGACGTCATGATTCGCTCGATGAATTGGCCGGCGTACTCCTCCAACTTCTGTGCTACACCGGATGCTCTATTGACTTGCTCTGCGGATTGAAGAATTTCGGTCCTGATTCGGTGATGTGCAGACAGTCTTCATGGCGAATCCCGAACTCGCCATAGATCGCAATCGTTGGTTCGTCGCTGAAACACATACCTGGCGCGAGGCGCGTCGTGTTGCCTCGCACGAAGTTCGTCCATTCGTGGCCGTCGAGACCGATGCCGTGTCCTGTGCGATGGGGCAGTCCCGGCACCTTGTAGTCCGGGCCGAAGCCCGCGGCAGTGATGACCTTCCGCGCGGCGGCGTCAACCGACTCGCACGTCGCGCCGATCTGCGCCGCGGCAAAGGCGGCATTCTGCGCGCGCAACTCGACGTCCCACACGTCGCGCATGCGCTGCGTGGGCTTGCCGTACACCGACGTTCGCGTGATGTCCGACACGTATCCCTCGACAGTGCATCCGGCGTCGATGAGAACGACGTCACCCTCGTGGAGCTTTTGCGGCTGTACACTGCCGTGCGGAAACGCGGTGTACTTCCCGAAGATGACGAGCGCGCCGTCAGCCTTGCCGCCAAGCTTCTTGGTGGTGGCCGCAACGGACTCCGACACCTGTTGGTTCGTCATGCCTTCCTTCAATGACTTGAAGGTCGCCCCGATTGCCTGCAGCGTGATCTCGTTAGCGCGCTGCAGCAGCGTGATCTCCGCCGGCGACTTGATCATCCGGCAGCCGGCCGTCACGGGCGTCGCACTCACGAACTGTAGCGATGGCATCTCCTGGCGAACGCCGTCGTAAATGAAGAAGCGAAGCCGTTCCTCGATGCCGACTTTGCCTGTCGCGCCACGATCGCGCAGAATGCCTGCGATGACGCGATACGGACTCTCGTCCTCCTGCCAGACGCGAACGTCCTTCGAGAACTTGATCAGCTCGCGCGCACGCGCTTCCTCGAAGCCGGGCGTGACCCACGCAAGCTCGCCACGTGCCGGGATGATGACCGCGAAGGTGCGCTCACTGTTACCCCAGCGAACGCCCGTGTAATACAGCATGCTCGTGCCGCCTTCGAGCACGATCGCGTCGATGCCGTTCTCGATCATCAGGCGACGTGCCTTCTCGATACGCGCAAGTCGCTCGCCGTCCGTGATCGGCGCGACGGCGGCATCTCCCGTTTCTTCTGTGGCAGCGTCGACGTTAGCGAACAGTTTGGCATGTCGCGTAACAACCGCTCCGCCGACGATCGCCGCCGAGCGTGTGAGAAATCCGCGTCGCTCCATTATTAAGCCCCTAGTGTATGTGCCATTAAAACGAAGAGAGAGCCGGCGAGGATAGCGCAGATCTCCTCGATTCAGTTGCCGACGCTGACTGCTTCTACATCCCCACCAGCTTGCGCAGAAACTCCGGCATCCCCTGCAGCTGATCGACGTGATCAGGCGCCGCGTTTCCGGCAAAGCCCTCAATCTCGAACTTGCCTTGCTTCGCTTCGCTGAGCTGCTGCATGCCGCGTGGCCCCCACTGTAGCACCGGCTTGCGCGTCAGGCCGAGCGTCGCGACCAGATAGTCCGTCGTTTCAGTCGTGCTGGCGAACGTGCCAGGAAAGATTTCCGAGTGCGTGATGAGGAAGCGCTTCTCACCTCGCATCGCCGCGCGTGCAAACTTCGCGAGCGTCACGAGATTGCTTTCGTCGAGCGTGCCACCGCGCGACAGCACCGTGCCCTCTGGCACGTACGACGTGTGCAGCCCGTCGAGCAATAGCACGCCACTCACCTGCGCGAAGTGCGCAGAGTCGCGCAGGATGCTGCGAATCGCGCCATGCCCCGCACTGAAGCCGACGAGCGTCACATCGACGAATGTCGCTGGCGCGTTGAGCGCCGCTGACGCCTCGCGCCGAATGTTCGACACCAGAGAGTCGTACGCTGCGGGCTCCACGAACGCGCGATCGTAGGAGACGGAACCTGGCGTCAACATCACCACGGCGATGATGTGGTCACCACCGAGTTGCGACACCGCGTACTCGGGAATGAACGCGCCACCATGAAAGTGAATCACGAGATGCAGGGCGTCCGCATGACGTACGTCGGCGGGAATGAACACGTCCACGGGCTTGTCGAGAGGGCCGCTGAATGTTCGCCGCGTGCCGGCCAGCTCCCGCGTCTCGATGCGCTCGTGCGTGCGCGAGTGCTCGACCATCGGTGACGGATTCTGCGTCGAGTATGTCGGCGTATTCTGCGCGCCGGACGATGCCACAGCCCCGGTCAGTATCGCGAACGACAGCGCGAGAGTTTTCAGTCTCATGCCGGATAAGCTATGCGCCCTCCGCGCGAGTGCCATGGCAACTGTTCCGGCGCAGGGTACCTTGTCTCGACCCTCAGGAGACTTCATGCGACGCATACTCGCCCTGTTCGCCGTCGCGCTGGCGTCGTCCGCCAGCGCTCAACAGCCCGCCAAGCCCATCCCCATCGTCATCGAGACGCAACTCGGCGTGATAGAGGCCGAGCTCGATTCAGCCAACGCACCAATCACGGTCACGAACTTCCTGCGCTACATCGACGCTCGGCTCTTCGACGACGGGAGCTTCTTTCGCGCCGTCACGCTCGCCAATCAGCCGAACGACTCGGTCAGGATCGAGGTCATTCAGGGCGGCATCGCGAGCGTAAAACGCGCACAAGGATTTCCGCCGATCCCGCTCGAGCGTACGAGCGGTACCCACCTGCACCATGCCGACGGCACGTTGTCGATGGCGCGCGGTGGACCGGACACAGGTACGAATCAGTTCTTCATCACGATCGGTGAACAGCCATCGCTGGATTTTGGCGGACATCGCAATCCGGACGGCCAGGGCTTCGCGGCGTTCGGCCGCGTCACGCGCGGAATGGACATCGTGCGGAAGATTCAAGCGCAGCCGGCCAACGGCCAGACGCTCGTGTCGCCGGTGGTGGTACTGCGAATCGCCAGGCGGTGACGTCACTCGAACTGTTTTCGGAATGTCTCGAGCTGCGCGCGGAGATCTGATACGTCGCGACGCAGCTCCTGCGTAAGTTCCTCGAGCGCCGCAATGCGATCGCCAGCCGCTTCCCTCGGCGCTTCGACAACGACGTCTTGCTCTTCATAGGAAACTTCGCCGCCGAGCAACTGGGCATATCGCTGTTCCTTCTGGCCGGGCCGGCGCGGAAGACGCACGACGGCGGCGGGCTCGCGCACCATGAGTGCGTCGAGTGCTTCCTGAATTCCGCCAGGTCCGGTATTGGGAACGAGTCGCGACGCGCGGCTGTTGATTTCAGCAAGCGTTTGCGGACCACGCAACGTCAGCACGCACAGCACGGCCAACTCGGCGCGCGAGAGATCGTCGCTGTCGGCGAGCAGGTGCTGAAACTTCGGAACTCGCTCGCCGCTCCCCTGGAACGATCGCACCAGACTCTGCCGACGCAGGAGATCGAGTGCGTGCGATACCGACTCGCTGCTGAGCGCCATGACTGGATCGCGATTCGACGATTGATTGCATGCGCTGACGAGCGAATTGAGCGACAGCGGATAGAGTTCCGGCGTCGAGAGGTCCTTCTCGATCAGCGAGCCGAGCACGCGCACTTCTATTGGGCCGAGCGACTGGGGAAGCATCGATGTTATGACGTGGTCGTGCTGCGCGAGAGGCGCTTCACTAGCTCGAACAGAAACGCATGCCCCTCGTAAAACGACTGGACCCGCATCCGCTCGTCTCGACCGTGAAAGCGAACGTCATCACGATCGATGAAGAAGCCCTGAATGCCGTACGTCGGGATACCGGCCGCGCGCAGCGAGCGACCGTCGGTGGCACCCATGACCATGATCGGCACGGTAACGACGCCGGGCCACATCTGCGTGGTGATGCTCGTGACGGCCTGCAGCACGTCCGGCCGCATCGGAGACGCCGGAGCGGGCGTTCCGTTGCCAAGCAGCGTAACGGCGACCTCTGTGTCGGCGACGACTTTGCGAATCGTCTGCTGTACGTAGTCCTTTGCGTCTTCTGGCAGCACGCGGCAATTGACGGTCGCTGCCGCGAGTTGTGGCAGTGCGTTCACCGCATGCCCACCTTCGAGCATTGTCGCGACGCATGTCGTGCGCAGCGTGGCGTTCCATGGTGTGGATGCCTTCGCGACGCGCTGCATTGCCGCATGCGATCCGTTTGCGACCTGTTCGAGATCTGCCTTCGTTGCGCCACTCTCGATCTTCGACATCTGTCTGAAGTACGCCGCGGTCACTTCGTTGGTTTTGAGCGGAAACGCGAACCGTGAGAGACGATCGAGGGCGCCAGCGAGATGGTAGATCGCGTTGTCGGCTACCGGGAGTGAGCTGTGACCGCCTTTGTTGCGCGCCTCGAGACGAAAGTTGAGAACGTATTTCTCGCTGACCTGTAGATCGTTCGCGATGCGCTTGCCATTCATCGATTCGCCCCAGCCGCCTTCGTTCAGCGCGAACTCCGCGTCGATCCAGTCGCGATGATTCTTGAGGAGCCAGTCAACGCCGTTGAACGGACCGCCACCTTCTTCATCCGCAGTCAGCGCGACGATGATGTCGCGATCAGGCGTAAAGCCTTCCGCCTTGTACTGGAGCAGTAGCGCGATCCAGACAGCCGCTTGCGCCTTGTCGTCGCCCGTGCCTCGGCCGTAGAAGTAGCCGTCCTTTTCGGCCAACACAAATGGATCCATGGTCCAGTCTTCGCGCTTTGCTTCGACGACGTCAGTGTGCGCGAGGAGAAGGATCGGCTTTCGTGCGCCTGTGCCACGATAGCGCACCACGAGATTCATTTTGCGCGGATCTGGCCCGTCGACGTGAATGTCGGCGTCAGGGAATCCCGCTGCCTTGAGGCGCGCAGCCGCTGCTTGTGCTACTGGTGTGGTAGAGCCGGTCGTGAATCCCGACGGGATCTCGATGAACTCCTTGTAGATCGCACGCGCAATCGCCTGCTCTGATGCTGGTCGCGTGACTTGCGCGTGCGCAGAAGCGGCGGAACCGACAAGGAGGGCGAATAGAATGCGTTTCATGGAGCAATCCGATTAGGGAACTTTGTCATCCCGCAGGAGCGAAGCGAGTTGTCATCCCGCAGGAGCGAAGCGAGTTGTCATCCCGCAGGAGCGAAGCGAGTTG
>JBDUCR010000413.1:0-9626 GCA_040003345.1 bacterium | reverse complement strand
TCCTATCATCCTATCGTCCTATCATCCTAGTCCTTCCCGGCTCACGCGCCGACCAGCTCCGAATGATGCGCGAAGGTCTGCACCGCGAGATCGACGTCGCGCTTGGAGCCGATGAACAACGGCACGCGCTGATGCAGCTCCGTCGGAGCGATGTCGAGAATGCGCTGCGCACCATCGCTCGCGGCGCCACCAGCCTGCTCGCAGATGAACGAGAGAGGATTCGCCTCGTACAGCAGGCGGAGTTTGCCCACCGACGCCTTCTTGTTGGCCGGATAGCAGAACACGCCGCCGCCGAGGAGGTTGCGATGGAAATCGGCGACGAGTGAACCGACATAGCGCACGCTCAGCGGCCTGCGACCGCCCTCGAGGCCACGGTACTTCCGCATCAACTGCTTCGTGCCTTCGTCCCACTGCGCTTCGTAGGAGTCGTTCACAGAGAGATAGCGCCCCTCGTCAGGGATGCGGATGTTCGGATGCGAAAGCAGAAACTCGCCAATGGAGGGATCGAGCGTAAAGCCGTGCACACCTTGTCCTGTGGTGTAGACGAGCATTGTGCTGGATCCATAGATCACGTAGCCCGACGCAACCTGCCGACGACCGGGTTGCAACATGTCCTCCATCTCGCCCTGACGGCCGCGCGTGATCTTCTGCACCACACTGAAGATCGTGCCGACCGGAACATTCACGTCGATGTTGGACGATCCGTCGAGCGGATCGAACAGCAGACAGTACTTGCCGCAGCGGAAGCCTTCGGGAATCTGGATGATGCCCGGCTCTTCTTCCGAGGCCATCGCGCAAAGGCGGCCGCCGTGGTCCATCGCCTTGATGATGGTGTCGTTCGCGAAGACGTCGAGCTTCTGCTGAATCTCGCCTTGCACGTTCGAGTTGTCCGTGGCGCCGAGTATGTCAGCCAGGCCTGCTCGGCGCACCTTGTTGGCGATCATCTTCGCCGCAAGCGCCATGTCGTAGAGAATGCCGGAGAGCTCACCCGTTGCCTCCGGGTGCATGCGCTCCTGCTCGATGATGAATCGCTCGATCGTGACGACCGACGTCGCAGTGTGTTGAACCACAGTGCCCCTACGCGGTTGGGTGAGCGTCAGCGAGCCGGTGTGCGGCATACGCGCGCGCATCGGCCTCGTACGGATTGTCGGTATACCCATGTCTCACACTGCGCCAGACATATCGCAGCGGGAAGAACGGGTCCGCTTCAAACTGATGGACGTGCCGGAGTTCGTGCAAGAGTAATTCCGGGTCGAGCCGAGCCTGCGTTGCGATAAAGACCGTGCGCCAGAGCGTGATTCCCGAGACGGTCGGTCGCCCGATACTCCATCCGCCGATACGCAGCGGAATGCCGCCACGCCGCCACAGGGCGTCGCCAAGCTCGGGATAGCGAGCGAGCAGATCGTCCGGCAATGCTAGCGGAGTGCCGACAAGCCAGCGCAGCATGCAGAAATGCCAATCAATTAGGGTTGAGTCATCTTATCACTCAGCGGCACAAGCCACTGCTCGCCACGAGCGTGAACTTCGATGCCCTGATCCACAAAGCGCAGTACAACTGTACCCAACCGATCGGTGCGTAATGTAGCCACCTTCGATGCACTGAGTGCGGCCATGACCTCGGCATCCGGGTGGCCGTAGGAATTGTGCGCGCCCACGCTGACGAGCGCGATACGGGGCTGTACCGCTGCGAGAAAGGGCGGCGTAGTGCTCGTCGAGCTGCCGTGATGACCCACCTTGAGAACGTCCGCACGCAACGAGGCCGGCGAATGTTCGAGCAGCCAGTCCTCCTCTGGCCCCTCCGCATCTCCAGTGAACAGCACGCGTGCTTTACCGATACGCGCGACGAGCACCGAGCTCGCGAGGTTCGCGTCGTCGAGCTGCGAGGCCCACGCGGAATCGGGCGCCAGCGCGGTGAGCACGATGTCGTCGACGACCAGCGAGTCGCCGGGATGCACGCGTTGCCACGGAATCCCATCGCGTCGTGCTTCAGCCAGTGCGAGGCGATATGGAGTGGACGTACCAACGTAGCCCGGGTCGAGAAAGCGTTTTGGACGCAGCATCTCGAACAGCGATGCCGCGCCGCCCACATGATCGGCATGTGGATGTGAGAGCACGAAGAGCGCAACGTCGCCGCCACGATGCGCGAGATACGGTGCGACCGTGTTACGGCCGGCGTCGCCGCCAATCCAGCTTCGTCCAGCGTCGACGACGATCCAGCGGCCGCGCGCGCTGCGCATCGCGAAAGCGTCACCCTGCCCCACATCGATCATGTGCAGCTCACTCGGCACTCTCGCATGTGGAGCGAGAGGCTCGCATACCAGAATGGCGATGCATCCTGCGCAGACGAGCGACGCGCGAATGGGGCGGCGCGACAGACACGCGACGATCAACGCAATCGAGCTTGCGCCCGAGGCGAGTGCACCGAGTGTCGTCGGGAGAACGATCGGGGCCGCACCCGGCACTTTCACGGCGAGGCGGCCGATGCCATCGAATGCCGCGAGCAATGCATGTGCCGAATCGGCGACGAACATCTCGACGCCGCGAATTGGTATTGCCATCGCGAGAAAGAGCAGCGGCTGCAACAACCCCATCACGGGATCTGCGAGCAAATTTGTCACGGGGCCGAGCAGCGCAACACGACCAAACGCCCACGCGACCAACGGCGCGGTGACGGCTGTCGCGACGATGCTGACGACGCCTCCGGTCGCGAGTGTGCGTCGCGCACCGCTCCATTCGGAGGGAATGATGCGACGTGCCAACGCGCCGCCCGCAATGAGAGCCGCCGTGCCCGCGACGCTGAGCTGCCATCCCAGATCGAGTGCCGTGGTCGGATCCCACAACGGCGCCGCCGCACCGAGCGCGAGAATCGCCCACGGCGATGTAGGTCGCTGAATGAGTCGTGTCACGAGCAATGCGCCGAGCATCACCGCTGCACGCACGGCGGGAGGCGGCGCGCCGATCGCGGCGACGTACGCGGCGAGAAAAAGCAACGTGGCGACGCGTGCTGGCGTTTTTGGTAGACGTAGCACCGATGCGAGCAGCTCGAGCGCAAGCGCAACGATGCCGACGTGCAGACCCGACACGCTGAGCATGTGGACGAGGCCAGCGCGCGCATAGCGATCGCGCTCGTCGGCAGAGATGGCGCTCATGTCGGCGATGACGAGTGCGCGGACCATCGGCGCGTCGCTTGAAAAGATGCGATCGATTCGCGCGCCGGAAAGCGCCCGTGCGCGTAGTGCCCACGAACCACGCGTGGCGGAGATGATGCTCACGTTCTCGATGAAGAGGCCGCGCTCGTCGGCGGTCGCGTGGCCGCTTACGGTCGCGCGATTGCCGGCTTGTGCAGAACCGTTCTCAATGAGCATCGTTGCGCGCGCCGAGCACTCATCGATGTTGACGCGTCCACGCGCGACGTCGCCGACGGTGGCGTCAGCTTCGAGATCGACGTCCCACTCACGCGCGGATGCAAGCTTCGCCACGCACCGCGATTCGCCGATCGCAACGGCGGACGCAATGAGCACGGCGGCCGCGGCGAGGGCACTGATGAGCGCCGGCACTCGTCGTCCGGTGGTGGCCAACACCACTGCGGCAAGCAACGCCAGGGAGCCGACCAGTACGCGCTCGGTTCCGCTGCGGCTCAGTGCGACGATGAGTGCGGCGGCGTAAACGAGAACGGACCACGCGATGAGAGGCATCGCACACGGTGGCTCTCGGGGCGCAGATCTATGTCATCAAGTCATTGCCGCAGGTAGCGTAAGGCGGCGCACGGCGGGAGCGCCGATTCTTCTATTCGCTCCGCTCGCTCAGGATGACGGGGTTGCGCTCGTTCTGGATGGTACGTGTCGTCCTCTCATCCCCTCGCCCCCTTATCCACTCATCCTGAATTCATCCTGAATTCATCCTGAATTCATCCTGCCAACGGCAGTGGCCTCCGCTCGTTCACAATGCTCCCCGTGAACGTCGACCCCGTAGTGCCCGTCAGCTCGACCGTGAGATAGTGCCCGAGCATACTGGCGTCACCAGGCACGAGCACTGTCTTGAAATCGCGCGTGCGCGCCATGAGCATCGAGTCGCCACGCTTGGCCTCGCGTTCGACGAGCACCTCGTGACGGGTGCCGAGGAGAGTGAGATTCCGCGCGCGGCTCGCGCTACGAACAGTGTTCACCAATCGCTGCAGCCGCTCACTGGCGACGTCTGCCGGCACGGACAGTTCCGCCGGCAACCGCGTGGCGGGCGTGCCGTCGCGTGGCGAGAAGATGAACGTGTACGCATCCGCGAAGCCGATCTCGCGCACGGCGCTCAGCGTCTCCTCGAACTCCTCGTCCGTCTCACCGGGAAAGCCGACGATGATGTCGGTCGTCAGCGTAACACCGGGAATCGCCTTCCGAATGCGATCGACGCAATCGAAGTAGCCCTCGCGCGTGTAGCGACGCAACATGCGCTTGAGCATGCGCGACGACCCACTCTGCATCGGCAGATGCACGTGCTCACACACCGTCGGTACCTCGGCCATCGCCGCAACGACGCGCTCCGAGAAGTCATTGGGATGTGGACTCGTGTAGCGGACGCGACGAATCCCGGGCACGGTGCCGACGGCGCGCAGCAGATCCGCGAAGTCGTGCGTGCCGTCGTTGTATGAATTCACCGTCTGCCCGAGCAACACCACTTCGCTCATCCCCTCGGCCACGACGCCTGCGGTTTCGCGCACAACGTCCTCGAGGCGACGACTGCGTTCCGAGCCGCGCGTCGTTGGAACGATGCAATAGGTGCAGCGATAGTCGCAGCCGCGCTGCACCGGGATCCACGCTTTTACTTTGTCGAAGCGACGCGGCGTGAAGTCCTCGTAGTGCTCTTCAAGATCGAAGCTCGTGGCGATCGCCTTCTCACCGCGCCGTGCGCGGTCGACGAGCTGCGGCAGCGCGCGATAGCCGTCGGGGCCGATGACGAGCGACACATGCTTCGCCTTGTCGAGCAACTGCGGCCCAAGACGTTGCGCCATGCAACCGGTGACGCCCATGACGCTGTCTTTTTTCATGTGGCGCTTGAGCTCACCCAACCGGCCAATCACGCGCTGCTCGGCGTGATCGCGAATGGCGCAGGTATTGATGAGAATCACATCGGCGCCATCGGGTGCGTCCACAGGCTGATAGCCCGCCGCGGCCAGCTTGCCGAGCATCAACTCGGAGTCGCTCACGTTCATCTGACAGCCGTACGTCTCGATGTAGACCGTCGGCAGCGCGTCGTCGCTACTCATTGAGCGGCCTGCGCTGTCTGACCGATGACGATCGGCGCAATTGGAGACGGCGGATGCGCGGGTAGCCAGAAGTGAAAGGCGCTCCCGACCATGTCACCGCCGCTCTTGACCCAGATGCGGCCGCCATGTGCCTCCACGACGAGCTTACAGAACGCCAACCCCAGACCGGAGCTGCGAACGCGCGGGATGTGTGGCGTCTTCACCTGTTCGAATTTCCGAAAAATGATGTCGTGATACTCGGCGGGAATGCCGACACCGTCGTCAGCGACGGTGAAGAGAATGCCATCGTTCTCGCGGCGCGCGCCAAGAGAAAGCGTGACCGCACGCGCGGAGTGCGTGAGTGCGTTCTGCAGCAGGTTGCCGAAGACACGCTTCAGGAGCGCCTGATCGGTTTCGATCACCGGCGCGTCGTCCGCGACGTCGACGGTCACGGTTGCGCCTTCCTGCTGCACGCGGATCTCCCACTCGTGACGCACCTCCGTGAGCAGCGCGCCGGGCGCAGTCGGAGCCAGATTGAGCGAGAGCTCCGTCTCCTCGAGCCGCGCGACCTCGAGGAGATCCTCGATCAATGCCAGGAGATCTTCGGCGCGCGTCTCCGCGTCGCCGAGCGCTCCACGCTGCTCGGTCGTGAGCGTGCCGAAATCTCCGTCGATCAACATCTCCATAGCGCCGATGATCGACGTCAGCGGCGACTTGAGATCGTGCACGATCATCTTCATGAGATCGTCGCGCACTTTCTCGAGCTCCTTCTGCTTGCGCAGGCTTTCCTCGAGCGCGTCGGTGGCCGCCTTGAGCTTGAGTAGCGAGCGTACCCGCGCACCAAGCACCAATCGATTGTGCGGCTTGGTGAGGAAGTCGTCGCCACCCGCTTCGATTGCCTTTACGCGATCGGTGGTGTCGTTGAGCGCGGTGACAAAGATGACCGGGATGCGAGCCGTACGCGGATCGCGCTTGATGCGACGACACACCTCGAACCCTGTGGAGCGGTCGTCGACGCCCAAATCACCCGCGGGCATCGAGACGTCGAGGATGCAGAGATCCGGGTGCTGTTCGAAGCACGTCTTGAGCGCCGACGGACCGTCCGACGCTGCGATGGCGCGGAAGCCGAGCACGTGAAGCTGGTCGAACAACAGCTCCACGTTCGCGGGAACGTCGTCCGCGACGAGAATGATCGGCGCATCGACCGGAGGAGGAACGAGGCCGGACATTCGATCAGGGGCGTATAGTGATGCCGACACTCAACGTCCACGCCGCTTCACTGATGTTTGAAGTCGTGGCGGCTGTGCGCGTGGAGCGAATGGCTGCGAGGTCGAGCGCCGCGCGTCCTCGCGCGAGCAACGTCCCTGCGCCGAACGAGTAGCTCTTCTCATCAACGCTCGACGTCGGCAAACCGAAGGGCAGCGTGCGCCACCGCGCGCCGGCCCGAAGCTGCACGATTTGATCGCCAAGCCGCGGCCCGAGCACGTCCGCACCGACGCTCGTGTCCCAGCTATCGGTGATGCGCAGGTTCGCCGAGCCAAGTGCCGCCATCCGCGACCAGGTGTCCTTCGCCGAGCGAACGGCAATGGTCGTTCCCTTGATACCGAGGAACGCCGCGCTGAACGCGAGGTGATCCGGCACGTGAGCATTGGCAATCGTGGTGTCGCCGCGTTTGAGCGAGAGATTACCGCCCTTGCGATATGAGCCGGCCAGACTGAACTGTTTGCCGGCGAGCATCTCGAAACCAGCCGAGTACGCGCTGCCAGTGTAGCCGACGGTGGCCGTGTCGACGAGCCGCGCGAACCGCGTGCTGTCATCGAACACCTGCGTATTGCGAATGCGATTGTCGCCAGTGATCGCGTGCGCCCCGGCGCCGACGTGCAGCCACCCGAACGGCGTCCATGCCAACGCGACGCGAAGATCGCCGATAGCGCCATCGCTCTTGAACGCATTCGACGTCGCCAGCATGGAGTCGCCGACCTGCTGCAAGCCGCGCGACGTCGTCTCGAAGCTGCGATCCAACAGGTTCGAGACGCTGAACCCGAGCATCACAGTCTGCATAAGGGGAACGGATGCAACGATCAACGGATAGCGCGCGATCGACGTCCGTTCCGTCTGATTCCCATTGTGAAGCGCGCGGTATTCTGGCTCAGCCTGGAAATACAGCACCGAACCGCCGAAGTTGCCGATTGCCGCCGGGTTGCTGACCGAAAGCGGATCGATTTCTCCCAGCGCGCCACCGGTACCCAATGCGCGCGTGCTGAGTTGACCCGCTGGATAGCCGAAGCCAAGAATGCTCAGCGTTCCCTGTGCGTATGCACTCGCCGGCACAAGCAGCACGGCGAGCGCGAGACGTCGAACTGATGAAGTGCGCATGATCACGGAATCCCGAAGCCGCGTCGCGGCACGTAGGTGAGACGAAGACGCGGACGCGTGGCGACCGGCCCTTCCATCGAGAAGAAGTTAAGCTCGCCTGGCGCGGCGCCCTCCTCGAGCGCGCGCAGAACGACCGAGCGCGACGTATTCGCCGAGCCGATTCCTCTCCAGAAGCGGAACAGATTCACGAGCTCGATGGCCCTCAGCCCAGTGTCGCGTGGAGAGAAGCGCACGGAGTCGATGCCATAGGATCGCGCGCCACCGAGGAACGTCGCGGCCGTGTAGATGTCAGTGACGCTCGGCGACGCGAGCACGGGTTGAGTAAAAATCGTAAGCGAGTCGGCTACCGCTGAAGTTGATCGTCCGGTCTTCGCCGTAAGGACGAGCGATGCGCGAATGACCTGAACGGAATCGATGACCGTGGACGGGATGTCGAACCGCAGATAGGTGCGCGCGCCAGCGAATCCCCCCAAGGTGAACGTACCTGCAGGTGGCGGTGGAAGCGCACCTGCAGCCACCACTTTGTACACCGTGAACTGACTCTGAACGATCGGGTCTGCCGGGCTGAGTGAACGCACCTTGAGCGTATCTGGCGCGACTGACGTATCTGCCGACACGCGAAAACGAACGATGGGAAGAAACGAATTTCCGAGGACACGAATGTGTGCCGAACCGGCACCGCGCACGCGAACTCCAAGGCGAAACCGCGTGGTGTCTCGCACCTTGGCGAACAACGCCGCGTTGTCCAGCGAGAGCCGCACGGTGTCCTTATTGAAATCTGCTGCCGCGTACGTCTGTGACCCGATGAGCCGGTCCGCGCGATAGAGCGGTACCAGCGCCGAGATGAGCGAGTCGGGCGCAACGGTGTCGATGTCGAACGCGTCGATGGTGATGGGCAGCGTTGGCTTCTGCAACAGCGTGTCGATCACGAAGATGAGCGTGGCGCTGTCCACCAGACGGATGATGCTGTCCGTCTGCGCGGAAGCAAGCCGATATGTCCGGGGCAGCGTATCGTAGCGCACCGCGAGGCGGACATCCGCGGTATCGAGGTTGTTCCAGAGCGAGATGTCGCGGTCTTCACCAATGCGGGGAAAGCCGACGAACGTCGTGTCGATGGCAATGGCGGCCAGCAACGTCGTATCGCGCAGAAGGCCGCTTTCGTCCGTGCAGAGATCGGGACAGCCGAGCGAACCGGTGACCTGTTCTTTGCAGCCGACGAGCGTTCCAATGAGCAGAAGCGCGCCGAACGCGCTTCGGAGAATCCGATCAGACACTACGTACACTCCGTCCGTCGACGCCGGCGCGCATCAGGTGCGCTCCAACGACGTGGGGGTAAAGGCCTTGGGAAGAAGGTCCGACATGGACCATTGCGCTTCCGCGCCGGAACGCGTCACGCTGAGCACCACGAGATCGGGTGCGAACTCCATCAACACCTGCCGACAAATTCCACAAGGCGGCGTCGGCGACTCCGCCTCGGTGGCGATCACGATCGCCGAAAAATTACGCACGCCGCGTGCGACCGCGTTGGCAACCGCAGCGCGCTCGGCGCAGAGTCCCGCGGGATACGACGCGTTCTCCACGTTGCATCCGGCCGCAATCGAGCCGTCCGCACCGAGCAGCGCCGCGCCAACGCGAAAATTAGAGTACGGCGCATAGGCGTTCTCCATTGCGGTCATCGCATGCTCCCGTAGCGATGTCCATTCCCGAACGCGTGCCGGCGCCGTACCGATCATGCGGCGTGTCCTCGCTCGAGTGTGAGCAGGAACGACGAGCCTTTGCCTCGAAAGCCGATGTTCAACCACTCCGCGACCGTCGCGCCGAGATCGGAGAACGTTGGGCGATCGCCGAGCGGCAGCGGATGCACCTGAGGGCCGCACACGAGCAATGGCACGCGCTCGCGCGCATGATCGGTCGAGCCCGTCGTCGGGTCGTTGCCATGGTCTGCAGTAATGAACAGGAGATCGTCCTCTCGGAGTGCGGCTCGAATGGCCGGCAGTGCGTCGTCGAACTGGCGCAG
>JBDUCR010000302.1:0-2877 GCA_040003345.1 bacterium | reverse complement strand
CGCGCGCTCGAGGCGCGCGACGCCCGATTCGATGGCGTCTTCTTCGTCGGAATCAAATCGACGGGGATCTACTGCAGGCCAATCTGTCCTGCGCGTGCCACTCTGCGTAAGAACCGGCGCTTCTTCTCGAACGCCGCCGCGGCGGAGCGCGCCGGCTTTCGCCCCTGTCTGCGCTGTCGGCCGGAGCTCGCACCAGGGTTCGCCCGAGTCGACGCTGTGCCGCGTCTCGCGCAATCAGCCGCACGACGAATCGCCGCTGGCGCTCTCAACGGACATGGCGTGGACGGACTCGCCTTGTCACTCGGTGTCAGCGCCCGGCAGCTCAGGCGTGCGATGCAGCACGAGCTTGGCGTTACTCCTATCGAGTTGGCTCAGACGCATCGCCTGCTCCTCGCCAAGCAGCTGCTGACGGACACGCCGCTCCCTGTATCGCGCGTTGCCTTCGCGAGCGGCTTTCAGAGTCTGCGTCGTTTCAACGCACTCTTCCTCGAGCGCTATCGACTCAGTCCGCAGACGATGCGTCGAGCGCGCGTGCCGTCTCGCGCCGCATCCGATACGACTGAGCGCAGCGACAGCGTTCGGCTGACTCTCTCGTACCGTCCTCCGCTCGCGTTTGACGCACTCCTCGCTTTTCTGGGCGCGCGCGCGGCGCCGGCGGCCGAGAGCATTCACGATGGCGTGTACGCACGCACGTTGAGCGTGGGCGAACATTCCGGAGTAATCCGCGTATCGAAGCCGCATCCGCGCTCCGACCGAACGCAAAGCGGCGCGACGCTGCCTGTCCTGCATCTCGACGTCAGCGCGTCCCTCCTACCGGTCCTTCTCGCGGTCACTGCGCGAGTGAGGCGACTCTTCGATCTCGACGCGGAGCCCGAGAAGATCGCGTCTCACCTGACGTCATGCGGCTTCGGACCGATTCGCGGTGAGCAGCGCGGCCTGCGCGTTCCCGGTGCAGCGGATGCGTTCGAGCTCGCAATCCGCGCGATACTCGGCCAGCAGGTCAGCGTGAAGGGTGCGTCGACGCTGATGTCGCGTTTCACCGAGATGTTCGGCGAGGCGATCGTCACGGATCATCCGCAGCTCACGCGGCTCGCGGCGACGGCAGAGCGCGTTGCGCAGTCGAACGCGGCGTCGATCGCGAAGATTGGATTGCCGCTCGCGCGAGCGACGACGATACATGCATTGGCCGTGCAGGTCGCAAGCGGATCACTCCTCATCGAGCCCGAGGCCGATGTTCGCGTGCTCACACGCCAGTTGCTCGAGCTTCCGGGCATCGGACCGTGGACTGCCGAATACATCGTCATGCGCGCGGTGCACTGGCCCGATGCGTTCCCCGCCTCCGACCTCGTGCTGCGTCGCGTGGCAGGGAACCTGACGTCGGCGAAGCTGATGCGCGCGGCGGAGCAGTGGAGCCCATGGCGCTCGTACGCGGCGATCCATCTGTGGAGCAGATCGTAGCCGAACGGTTACGTGCGGATCACACGTCGCAGATCTCGAACGCCTGCCGCATCGACGTTAGCGGATCACGCTTCGGCACAAACTCCTGCGCAACGAATCCAGCGAAGCCCAGATCAGCGATCGCCTGCATCACGCGGCGATAGTTGAGCTCCTGTGTGTCATCGATCTCGTTGCGGCCCGGGACGCCGCCGGTGTGAAAGTGCGCGATGTGCGGAAAGTTCGCACGCACGGTTGCCACCACGTCGCCTTCCATGATCTGCATGTGATAGATGTCGTACAGCAATTTCAGCCTCGGCGAGTTCACGCCCTGCACGACCTGTACGCCCCATGCCGTGTGATCGGCTTGATAATCCTTGTGATCGACTTTGCTGTTGAGCAATTCGAGGCACAGCGTCACACCATGCTGTTCGGCCAACGGCGTCAGTCGCTTGAAACCCGCAATGCAGTTGGTGATGCCGTCGCCATCGGACAGGCCGGCGCGATTGCCGCTGAAGCACACGATGTTCGGAACGCCTGCCGCCGCCGCGAGCGGAATCATGCGCGAGCCATCGGCGACCAGCTTGTCGTGCTGGTCCGGTCGATTGAAGCCGACGGGAATGGTTCCGAATCCGTTCGCCATCGCGCAGACGAGCCCGTGACTCTTCGGGACGCTCCAGTCTTTCTCGTCGAGCAGCTCGACAGACTTGTAGCCGATTCCCTTTGCTGCCTCGCACAGATCGTCGAGCGGAATTTTGCCGTAACACCATCGTGATATCGAATGCTTCAAGCGACCGTTCGCCTCTCGCTTCCCTGAACCAGGCTGGCTTGCCATCGCTTCGCGCGACGAAAGTGTCGTCGCCGCGGCCAATGCGCCGAGTGTCCCGAGCGCCTGACGTCGTGTCATGTCTGCCATCACACCTCTCCGCGTTTCATCGCGCCAACCGCATGTGAGACGGCGCGCGCCGTGATGGCCATGTACGTGATGCTCGGGTTCTGACACGCGGAGCTGGCCATGCAGGCGCCGTCGGTGAGAAAGAGGTTCTTCGCATCCCACGCCTGGTTCCACTGGTTCACGACACCCTCGGCCGGAGTGCGACTCATGCGCGCTCCACCCATCTCGTGAATGCAGTGCCCGGGCGGATTGTTCGATCCGTGCTGTCGAATATCGGTGCACCCCGCCGCATCGAGCATCTCGGCCATCGCCTTCTTCATGTCTTCATCCATCGCGCGCTCGTTGTCGCGCCAGCGAACGTCGATACGCGCGGCAGGAATACCCCACTTGTCCTTCACCTCGGGATCGAGCGTGATGCGGTTGTCTTCGTGCGGAAGCGTCTCTCCCCAACCGGAGGCGGAGAGTCCCCACGGGCCCAGATCGTCGATGAGCGACTGCTTGAACGACGCACCGTAGCCCGCCATGCTCGACCCACGCCCCCAACCGTT
>JBDUCR010000122.1:0-2884 GCA_040003345.1 bacterium | reverse complement strand
TTGCCACCGTCGATGGACACATAGAGCGAGGTGCCAAGCAACCAGACGCGATCGGCATTGCGTGGGTCAACGCGAATCTGACTGAAATAGCCAGGTCGATCCTGCAGCGCATTCTGTCGTGTCCACGTCGTGCCTCGGTCGACCGAGCGAAACACGCCACCGGCGCGATGCTCGAGCGTTACGTAGACGATGTCGGAATTGCTGCGCGCGATGTCGATGCCGATTCGCCCGGTGTTGCCCGACGGCAAGCCGTTCGTGAGACGCTCCCAGCTGTCGCCGCCGTCCAGTGAGCGCCACAGACCGCTCGTTTCGCCACCGCCCACGAATCCGAATCCACGCCGACGTCGCATGTAGGTCGCTGCAAACACCGTTCGTCCATCCCTGGCAAGCGCAACATCGATGACGCCGGTGTTGTCGTCCACACCGAGCACCTTGCGCCAGGTGAGCCCACCGTCGCGAGTGCGATACAGACCGCGCTGCTCGTTCGGGCCCCACAGATGCCCCGCCGCCGCCACAAAAACCGTATTAGGATCGCGCGCATCCACCACCACTCGACCAATCTGCTGCGTCTCGCGTAAGCCCATGTTCTTCCATGTCGTGCCGCCATCGCGCGAGCGATAGACGCCGTCACCCCATGTGGAACTCTGGCGGCCGTTCGCTTCACCGGTCCCCACCCACACGACGTTCTTATCGCTGGGCGCAATGGCGATATCGCCGATGGATAGCGCGGCGCCGTCGGCGTCGAATACAGGATCCCATGTGACGCCGTTATTGCGACTGCGAAAAACGCCGCCGGACGCCGTACCCACGAAGATGATTCGTGGGTCATCCTCGACCGCTTCGATGTCATCCACTCGACCACCGAACGCTGCGGGACCGATGTGTCGCCACGCGGAGTCCGGCCAGTTGCGGCCACCCTGTTGCGCATGCGCAGTGCATGCAGTCGCAAGCGCTACGCTAAGCGCTGTCGCCCTCAGCGTCATCGAGCGTCCGCGTCGGTGAGTCGTTGCAGCGCACGCACGGTTCGCACACCCACGCTGGCGCCCGGATCGGCATCGCCCGCCTTCACTGCCGCAAGCGCTTCTTCATCAGTTGCGCTCTTGCCGTCCACGCGCCACTGCCACAAGTAGCGGCCCTCCGTCAGCGGCATCTCCACCACCCACATGTCACCGACACGTGTTGCAGCGGCTGGTTTGCCTGTGAACGAACCAAGGAGCTCCACTTTCGTCGCAGTTGGCGCGCGAAGCTCGAAGCGAACGACTTCACCCCAGTGTCGGCGGAGCAGGAAGTGGTGATCCGGATCGACTCGTGCCTCGGAGACGGCACCCACACTCGCGATGTCGATCGTGTCGGCGCGCGTGGTGAGATGCACCGCGCGTCGCACAGTGCCCGTTGCGGTCACGAGCTCGACGTCGAGTGGGAGGTCAAACAGTGCCGCTTGCTGCGCCTGCGTCACGATCAGACGCGTACCGTCCACACGCGCATCGACATCGGGGATGTACTTCTCGGCGAGCCATGGCATGATGAATCCCGTCATGTCGTGTCCCGCAGCGTGCGACATGTCGGCGATGAACTCGCGATATCCGTTGGACCCGCGCGACTGATTCGAGATGAATTCGCGCATGGCGCGATCGAACACGGAGTCGCCCAGCACGAGATTCAGCGAGTGCAGAAGCCACGAGCCCTTGAAGTAGTGAATGCGCCCGTTGTCCGGATCGCCGAGGATGCTCTGTCGTCCCTCGAATCCTCTGGCGACGCCGCCGCGATCAACCCCGCCGACATACGACGAACGGAGCTTCTCCCAGAAAGCGCGTTCGGTGGCTGCGCCATACGTGTCGCGCAGAATCAGCGACTCGGCGAACGTCGCCCATCCCTCATGAAGGAAGTTCGCCGCCGCACCCGTGGAATTCATCGTCCAGCCGTGTGACACTTCGTGCGCGAAGGTCGACGATGGTCCGAGTGTGGGTTCATCCAGGATGATCGCCTTGTCGCCGGAGATAACGGCGTTGTTCATCCGCACGGTGAATCCCGCGCCCGTGAGCGCGCGATGTTCGACCACGGCGAGATAGCGCGATGGACGCTGCGGCTCGCCGAATCGCGGTGTGAGCAGCCGGTACGCTCGGCCGATGAGCGTCGCGAGCGTGTCGTGCGAGAAGCGAAATGCCGGCGTGAGAAAACTCTCGAAGCGCAGTGCGCCGATGTTCGTGCTCACGACACGCCAGTCACGATCGTAGATGAGGCCGACGATGAACTGCGGGTGCACGCTCCTGCCGTGCACCGTGCGTACGCCGTCGAGCACCGTCTCACTCTGCGGGAGCGTCGTCGTGAGTCGGTACTCGGCCGGTATCGTGGCGGTGACCGTGATATCGGCGAAAGCGTTGCCGCTGTCATATCCGTAGAAGGGCAGCCATGCGTCTGTATTGTTGAGCGCACCGAATGCCGGTGCGCTGTCGGTCACCGTCGTGGTATCCGTCTTCGCTCTGGGCTCATGTTCGTCAGCGATGACGTAGTTGAGCGCAATGCGCGCTCCTTTTTGCGTCGGGATGTTGATCCACAAGAGGCCGCCGCCCTGAGTGAAGGTCGCGGGACGTCCGTTGAGCGTTACTGGCGAGAGCCTGGCCGCCGTATTCAGTCGCACTGCGAATCCATGTGAGCTGCCGACGTCGACGGTCAAGGTATCCACGATGTGGCTCTCCTTTCCCGGCGCGAGCGCAACGTGCACGCGCTGCGTGCGAATGACGTTCTGTGTATCGATCGGGATCTGACGCGTGATCAGCCAGTGGCCGTTTATGCGATCCGCTTGATAGAACCCCGAAAGGCGTCGTACCCGATTCGCTTCGTCGCCTCCGGTGCTGAGTCCACTTCCCTCTCCGCCTCCGATCAC
>JBDUCR010000363.1:0-2892 GCA_040003345.1 bacterium | reverse complement strand
ACCCGACGCACCACGAGCTGGTGTTCCGCGAGTTCGCGCAGGTGGACAGCAGCGCATCACGGCAACATCACGGCACAGGACTCGGACTCACGATCGCGCGCAAGCTCGTCGAGCTGCACGGTGGACGCATCTGGGTGGAGAGCGAGCTCGGAACGGGCAGCCGATTCTACTTCACGATTCCGTACCCGAGCTGACTGCGCGTGGCGAGTGAAAAGCCGCACGTGCTAATCGCCGAGGACAATCAGCTCGTGTGTGACGCGATGAAGATCCTGTTCAGCGAGACGGGGCATCGCGTTTCTGTCGCCGGACATGTCGCGGAGATCGTGGATATCGCAGAGTCGGATCCGGTTGATCTGTTGCTGCTCGATCTCGGACTGGCGGATGGTGATGGGTTCGAGGTGCTGGCTGAGCTGAGCTTGCGGTCGGTGAGGCCGCGAGTGATGGTTGCGCTCACGGGGCGGGATGAGCCAGAGATTGTTGCGCGGTGCATGGAGGCGGGATGTACCGCTGTGCTGACGAAGCCCGTGCCGACGAGAGACTTGCTACGGATGAGCGCAGAGTGGCTTGCCGGGCGCTGACGTTAGATATCAGACATCAGAGCTCGGGCATCCGAGGTCGGCGGCCACGCTGAGCCATGCCCGCCCAAGCGAGCCTCCGCGGCGATGGGAAATCAGAGGCGGACGGCGGTCTTTCGGACATCAGCGGATTTCGGATGACGGACGTCGGTTCGTCTGATCGTTAGTCTTCCGGTGGCAGGCGCATGAGGCCGAAGCACAATCGCGCCACATGATCAGTCTTGCGTCCCAGATCCTCGGACGACTGCGCAGAGAGGACTTCGACATTTCGCGCGAAAATCAGTTGCGACTCGATTTCTTTTGCGGACGCGTACGCCATCTCCGCAAACCGAGCAAGCTCACGACGAGAACGCTTCGCGCAGCCTTCCGCGAGCGCTGACGGAATCGACTCAGCCGCGCGCAGCACCTGGTTTCGCAATCCTGGATAGTCGCGCGCGCTGCGAGACTTGAACGCGATGGACAGCTCCCGTCCGAGCTCCTGCGCCTGCTGCCACGCCACGAGTCGCTTGAAGTCGCCCATCGTTCCTCCGATGGAGCGAGTTTACTTGGTGGGAGAAGATGCTCCGCCATCCGAACTCTGCGTAGTGAATCATAAAAACGCTCGTTCGGCATTTTTCCGAAAGCTGCCGTCCGCCTCTGATTTCCCTTGGCAGTGCATCGCAATTCGGCGCAGCGTTCCAGGAGTGGCCGCTGATGTCCGACTCCAGAACTCCGGACCTCTGATATCTGATGCTAGCATCCTGCCACAGCAGGGAACGCCTACAATCTCTGCTTTAACGCTTCGGGCGTGAAGCCCTGCATGTACGCCCCAACAACCGAGAAGTAGTCGAACATCATCAGCACCCCAACAACGATCAGCAACGCTCCACTGATCTGCGACACCCGCGCGAGGTACGGACGAATCCGCGTCACCGTCTCGAGAAACCGCTCGACCGCAACCGCAGCCAAAAGAAACGGCAGCGCGAGCCCGAGCGAATACGCGAAGAGCAACAGAAGTCCGCGCGAGAGATCCGCCGTCGCCGCAGTGTACGTGAAAATCGCACCGAGGATCGGGCCGAGACATGGCGTCCAACCCGCGCCGAACGCAGCGCCGACGAGCACGGTGCCGAAGTAACCGACGGGCTTGGTGGAGAGGTGCACGCGTCGCTCGCGATCGAACGCAGAGACGCGAATCACGCCAAGCAGGTACAGTCCGAACAGCACGACCAGTGCGCCGCCAAACCGCGCGATCCACACGCGATAGTGCAGCAACACTCGGCCGAGCAGCGTGGCCGAGGCTCCGAGTGCGATGAAGATGAGCGTGAAGCCGAAGACGAACAACAGACCGTGAAGCAGGGCGGAGCGGCGCGCGCGTGTCAGATCGTCGAAGCCCACCCCGGTGACGAATGTCAGGTAGCTCGGAATGAGCGGCAGGACACACGGCGAGAGAAAGCTCAGCAGTCCCGCGCTGAATGCGAGTGCGAGTCCAAGTGATGCCGGTTCAGTCACGAAGGGAAGTTGACGGGCGTGGGAACGAGCTCGTGGTCCAGCCTGTACCTTGGGCGACGTGGCAGAGCCGCCACGCCCTGCCTTCGCGAAATGTATCGTCGCGCTTCGATATTCGCCCGCACGCTCTCGCTGGTTGTTCTCACAGCGCTCATCGCGATGCGAGGTGCGAGTGCGCAGGTCGTTGCGCGCGGAACGCTCGAGGGCACCGTCGTCGACAGCGCGTCGGGCGCGCCGCGACAGGGCGTCGCCATCACGCTCGATGGCACGAGCCGAGGTGCCCTCACCGACGGGCTCGGGCACTTCATCCTGAGCGACATCGCGGCAGGTACATACACGTTACGCACGCGGCAGCTGAGCACGCGAACGGTCGAGCGCGTCGTCGACGTACGCGCTGGCGCAACCACCAACGTGCTCCTTCGCGTCGCGAGCGCACCCGTCACACTCGGCGCCGTGCGTGCGCGTGCTCGCTCGACCGAGCGTGATCGATTCGATATGAGTCCGAGTGTCGGCGTGATCTCGTTAACGCCCAGCTCTGTGAAGAACATGCCGGCGCTGGGGGAGCCAGATGTGATGCGTGCAGTGCAGCTACTGCCCGGCGTGAATGCACGCAATGATTTCTCGTCGGGTTACAACGTGCGCGGAGGTGAGTCCGACCAGAATCTCATTCTTCTCGACGGCTATCCGATCTACAATCCGTTTCACCTCGGCGGATTGTTCAGCACGTTTCTCGATGAGACGGTTGGCTCGATCGATCTGCTCACGGGAGGATTCGGTGCCGCGTACGGCGGCCGGCTCTCGAGCATCCTCGATGTTCGCACCGCCGAGCCGG
>JBDUCR010000424.1:0-2893 GCA_040003345.1 bacterium | reverse complement strand
GGGAACTCGGAGACGGTGTGGTTCGAGGGGAACTTCAAGGAGTACGATGCTGATCTTCGCCGCAGAAAGGGCGCCGATGCGGATCAGCCGCATCGTGTGACGTACAAGAAGCTGGTGCGGAGCTAGGCATACATATCATCGAGACATCAGGTGCTGTGCTACCGGCCGGCGCTCGAGTGGCGAACGAGACCGGGAATGGCAACCGGTTCGTGATCCTTGGCGAGCGCATCGCACAGGAGATCCATGCGAAAGCGGCTGGTGTCGTTTACAAGCGGACGAGACAGGCGTGCGGTCGCGCGTTGCGCGTGCGAGGCGATATCATTTTCGAGTCGCCAACCACGAGACACTGATGACCGACACGCATTCCCTGACACGTCGCGACTTCGTCGCCACGACGACACTCGGCGCCGTTGCACTGCTTCGGAGCGCCACTGCATTCGCTGAGACGCCTCGGTCGCGCGCCGCTGATCCGCTGATGTATGTCGGCACTTATACGGAGAATGGCCGTCGCGACGGCATCTTCCTCGTGCGGATGAACTCGTCCACTGGCGCGCTGCAACAGATCGGCGCCGTGGACGGTGGCGCGAACCCATCGTTCCTCACCGTTCATCCCGACGGCCGCATGCTGTACGCGGTAAACGAGGTGACAGACACGGCCGGCAAGCCGACTGGCGCGGTGAGCGCATACCTGATCGATGCCGAGTCGGGCGCGTTGACGTTTTTCAACGAGCAATCATCGCAAGGCGCTGCACCGTGCTACGTGAGCACCGATAGAAAGGGCAAGGTCGCGCTGGTGGCGAACTATGTCGGCGGGAACGTCACGGTGCTGCCCATCGGAGAGGACGGTGGACTCGATGGCGCATCGCAGGTGATTCAGCACGTGGGCACGGGGCCGGTCACCGATCGCCAGGAGAAGGCGCACGCGCACTGCATCATCCCACATCCCAACAATCGGTTCTTCTTCGCGGCCGATCTCGGAGCAGATCGTGTGTTCGTGTATCGCTACGACGAGGAGCACAAGGCGCTCGTCCACGTGCAGCAGAGCGACGCGGCGATGCCGCCGGGCGCAGGCCCGCGTCATCTCGCAATTCATCCGAGCTTGCCGTTCGTCTTTGTCTCGAACGAGCTCGACTCCACCGTCGGCGTGATGCGATGCGATCCGGACACCGGTGCGCTCTCGCTCGTGCGCACGGCGTCCACGCTTCCCGCGAGGTCGTCGGGCGCGAACTTCCCTGCCGACATTCACATCGCGCCGGATGGACGGACGCTGTACGTCTCCAATCGTGGGCACAACAGCATTGCCGTGTTCTCGATAGCCCCACGCACCGCGGCACTCGCGCAGGTGCAGGTGATCTCGACGGGCGGAGATTGGCCGCGCAACTTCACCATCGATCCAACGGGACGCTGGCTGCTCGTGGCCAACCAGCGTTCGGGATCGGTGACGGTGTTCGCGCGCGACGCTGCGAGCGGCCGGCTGACGCCGACTTCGCAGCGCATCGATGTGCCGAGTCCTGTGTGTCTGCGCTTCCAGTCGGCTGCGTCGGCCTGACACGTACGGATGTGTAGGAACTCCGCGAAGAAGCCTTCGTGCTCATTGGGCAGACGATATTCGGCGACTGGCGGACGATGGTCGCCGGAGAGGACTTCTCTAAAACCTGCCGCGTTTAGAGCTGCACCGATGTTTCCCTTCGGCGCGTTGGCAAGAGAGAATGCGCTACTACCGCGAGAGCTGCATGCTTGCCGCCTTCACCTTCATCGCATATGTAAAATTGCCACGGCGGATGATCATGTCCGGGTCATGAGCCTCCGCGCCTGCGGAATGCGAGCGTACGCGCCATCCGCCATCCTCGAGTATCTTGGCCAACTCGGCTTCCGCCCCTTGCCCACGGGCCGCAGCTTCGGATCGAGGGGCGATTCTCGGATCGCGCATGCGCATGTTCCTTCTTACCGTGGCCATGGTAGATAACATGGCCGAGTTGATGAACACGGCCGCGGTATCACTCCACCGCCCGTGCCGCAAGGCTGATTCGCCATCCTGATAGCAGCCCGAAGCAAAGTTTCGACGGCCAGATTCCCACCCCGCGTCAATGACTGATCCGAACCTTTCCTCGTTCATCTGGTCCGTCGCCGATCTCCTTCGCGGCGACTACAAGCAGTCCGAATACGGTAGGGTCATCCTCCCGTTCACCGTGCTCCGTCGCCTCGACTGCGTGCTGGAGGCCACCAAGCCCGCCGTCCTAGCCGAGCTAGTCAAGCGCCAGAAGGCGGAGGTAAACCCAGAACCTTTCCTGCTTCAAAAGGCCGGCGAGCACTTCGTCAACACGTCGCCGCTGGACCTCAAGAAGTTGATGGGCGATCAGGACCACATCCGGCAGAACCTGATCAAGTACGTCGAGGCCTTCTCGCCTGCGGTGCGAGACATTTTCGAAGCCTTCGACTTCTACGTGCAAGTCGACCGGCTGGCGAGATCGGGACTGCTCTACATGGTCACCGAGAAGTTCGCCAACATCGACCTGCATCCGAAGGTCGTGAGCAACGCCCAGATGGGCGCGGTGTTCGAGGAGCTGATCCGAAAGTTCGCCGAGCTCTCCAACGAGACAGCGGGAGAGCACTTCACCCCCCGTGAAGTGATCCGGCTGATGGTCAACCTCATCTTCATCGAGGATGATCAGGCGCTCAACACACCGAACATCATTCGCGAGATCTACGATCCCACTGCGGGCACGGGCGGTATGCTCACAGTGGCAGAGGAGTATCTGCGCGAGCACAATTCGAGCGCGCGTCCCGTGCTTTACGGGCAGGAGCTGAATCCAGAGTCGTTCGCGATCTGCAAGGCCGACATGCTCATCAAAGGCCAGCGGGTGGACAACATCATACTCGGCAATACGCTGTC
>JBDUCR010000144.1:0-2894 GCA_040003345.1 bacterium | reverse complement strand
ACGATCAGGATCACCGCTTCGGCAGCGAAGACATCAAGCAGGCGTTCTTCCTCGTAAAGCTGCTCGAGGAATCGGGCTACACTGGCATGAAGCACTTCGACAGCCATGCGTATCGCACCGAGGACGAAGCCGGCGTGTGGGACTTCGCGCTCGGCAGCATGCGGACGTATCTGATCTTCAGGGAGAAGGCCGCGGCGTTCAATGCGGACGCGGAAATTCAGCAGCTACTCAGCGAGCTTGCTTCGCGCGGCGCTGCACCCGGAGCGCGCATCAGCTACATCAAGGACGCGCAGAAGATCAAGGACGAGCAGTTCGACCTCGAGGCGATGCGCGCGAAAGGCTACGCATACGAGCGCCTCGACCAGCTCACCGTGGAGCTGCTGCTCGGAGTGCGTTGAGGTGGCCGAACAGCTCTTCCTCGGACTCGATGTTGGCACGAGCGGTGTAAAGGCGATTCTCGTTTCACCCAGCGGCGACGTGGCAGCCACCGCTACGACGCCGCTCACCATGCAGACCCCGAGGCCAGGCTGGGCGGAGCAGGATCCCACGGCGTGGTGGGATGCGTCGCTCGCATCGATCCACGCGGTGCGTCGGGCAAAGCCCGACGCGATCATCGCGGCAATCGGCATCTCTGGGCAGATGCATTCGTCGGTGTTTCTCGACGCATCTGGTGACGTCATACGTCCCGCGTTGCTCTGGTGCGATGGTCGCACGACTGAAGAGTGCGCCGAGATCACGCAGCGCGTTGGCGGAGAGGATCGACTGCGCGAGCACGCCTGCAATCCCGCGCTCGAGGGATTCACGCTGCCGAAGGTATTGTGGCTGCGCAAGCATGAGCCCGACGCATACGCGCGACTCGCGACTGTGTTGCTGCCGAAGGACTACATCCGCTACCGACTCACGGGTGTGCTCGCCACCGATCCGTCGGATGCGTCGGCGACGTTGATGTATGACACGGCGCATCTGCGCTGGAGCGACGAGATCCTCGAGGCGGTCGGCGTCTCGTCGTCGATCGTGCCGAACGTCGGCGGCTCGTCGGAGATCCTCGGTCGTGTAACTGCCGACGCGGCCGCCGCAACCACGTTGTCGAGCGGAACGCCGGTGGTTGGAGGCGGAGCGGACAATGCGTGTGGTGCCGCAGGTGTCGGTGCCGTTGCACCGGGAGAGATGGTGTCGAGCTGGGGGACATCGGGCACCGTGCTCGCGCCGATGTATGAGCCGCGCGTCGATCCGGGGCTTCGCGCGCACACGTTCTGCCACGTCGTCCCTGGCGCGTGGTACATGATGGGCGTTGTGCTGTCGGCGGGGGGTGCGTTCAGCTGGTACCGCGATCAATTCGCGCGCGAGCTCACTGATGCGCGCGATGCGGACAAGCGCCTGGATGACGAGGCAGCAAGCGTGCGCGCCGGTGCCGGTGGTGTGACGTTTCTGCCGTATCTCCAGGGTGAGCGCACTCCATATCGCGACGCCGCGGCGCGAGGCGCGTTTCTTGGACTGAGCCTCGCGCACACCCGCGCGCACACGACGCGCGCTGTGCTCGAGGGTGTGTGCTTCGCGCTGCGCGACTCGCTCACGATTCTACAGGATCTCGGACTGTCGCCGAGTCAGGTGCTCCTCACCGGCGGTGGCGCGAAGAGCGCGTTCATTCGCCGGTTGCAGTCGGAGGTGTTCGGGTTGCCGGTGAGCACGGTGAATCGCGAGGAGGGTCCGGCGTATGGGGCAGCGCTGCTAGCGGCGGTTGGTGCAGGAGCCTTTCCAGATGTGGCGAGCGCGGCCAGCGCTACGCTGACTCGTGGTGCGCCGCAGCATCCGGGTGACGGGAGCCACGAGGAGTATGCGGAACCCTACGCTCGCTTCCGCAACGCAGTACGGGCGGCGCGCCCGGATTTGCTGACGGGTTAGGATTCGCTCGACTACCTCGCTATGGCGGGTGCGTCGGGCCAAGTTATGTCGACCAGCACTCGCCCTCTGAATCCCGCATGCATCCAATCGTTCGCAAGATCCTCGGCTCGCAGGAAACCGGACTCGTGATTGTCGTCGCGCTGGTCACACTGGCGCTCACTGTACTCGCCGGCTCGCACCCCGATCGCGTCACGGGTGCAATGGTCAACAACTTCTGGAACGCCAACACGCTCGTGCAGACCGCCACTGACGCGAGCTTCTTCGCGATGATGGCCATCGGTGCGACGATGGTGATCATCTCGGGCGGCATCGATCTCTCGGTCGGGTCGATCTACGCACTCGCTGGCGTCGCGATGGCGATGCTGCTGCGGCACCTCGGCCCCATGAGTGACGGCGCTACCGGCTGGATCGGATTGCTTGTCTGCGCCGGAATCGGACTGCTCTGCGGTCTGCTCAACGGATCGCTCGTCGTCATCCTCAAGGTGCATCCATTCATCATCACGCTTGGCACCATGTGGGTGCTGCGTGGTATCGCATTTGTCGCATCGAAGGCCGAAAGCATTCTCGTGCCGACGTCACTCACTCACGTGGCGAAAGCATCACTCGGGATGTCGGGCGGACTCTATCCCGTTCCGATGCTGGCGATGATCGTCCTTACAATCATCGGCGGGATCTACCTTACCCGGACCGTCATGGGCCGACACATTTTCGCCTTTGGCGGCAACGTCGAAGCGAGTCGCTTTGCCGGCCTTTCGCTCGCGCGGATCCAGATTGGTGTATTCGCCGTGTCGGGTCTCACGGCGGGCATCGCCGCGTATCTCGGCGCGAGCTTTTACGGCTCCGCATCGTCGGGCGACGCGCAAGGCTACGAGCTCTACGTCATTGCGTCGGCGGTGGTCGGCGGCGCGAGCTTGATGGGCGGCCGCGGCAGCGCACTCGGCGCGATGCTCGGTGCGCTGCTCATCGTGCTCATTCGGCAATCGATCCGCACA
>JBDUCR010000194.1:0-30688 GCA_040003345.1 bacterium | reverse complement strand
GACGAGCGCGTGGGCGAACGCGACGGAGACGGAGGTGTACGCGTTTTCTCTGTTGCTGGTGTCGCTCACGCTTTCATCTGCAGAGCGGTCAGCGTTGGAAGATCAGGAAGAAGAGTCAGGCCGATGGTTGTTGCTCACGGCGTATCTCATCGCACTGGCGCCGGCGGTGCATCTGAGCGCGTTGGTTGGCGCGCCAGCGGCGATTGCACTCGCCGCGCGACGACATGATGGCCGATGGATGGTCGAGCGCGTCTTGTTGCTTGGTGGAGTGATGATTGGTTCGGCGGGCGTTGGGCGGATGTCGTGGATGCTGATTGGAGTTGGTGCGCTCGTTGCCTCGACGTCACAGTTCGTCACGCTAGCGGAGGAACAGCGGAAGGGGATTGCTCCACGCACGACTCTCAATTCCATCGGCCTCGCGCTTGGCAGGCAGCAGGGCGGCGCGAGGCGTCTCGCCGCCACGATGGGGCTCGTCGCGCTCGCGGCGAGCGCGTTGCTCATCATGCTCGTGCGCGCACGACACGACCCGGCGATCAACCAGGGGAATCCGAATACGCTCGCCGGTCTCGCCGATGTCGTGGCGCGACGACAGTACGACGTCTCGCCAATGTGGCCGCGACAGGCGCCGATCTGGCTGCAGATCGCGACGCTTGCACAGTACGTCGACTGGCAGTTCGGATTCACGCTCGGCCACGGAATCTTCACCACTCCGGGGAGATTGCTCGTCACACTGGTCTTCCTGTTTCTTGGGCTGCGCGGCTGGCGTGCGATGCGGCTCGCCTCGACGCGCACCGCAGACGCCGTCGCAATCCTCACGCTCAGCGGCACACTCGGCGTGTGCGCGTATCTCAATCTCAAGTCTGGCGCGACGATCGGTTACGGCTTCGTTCCCGCGGGTGCACACGAAGCGCGCGAGCGCGACTACTTCTATGTGCTCGGGTTCTGGGGTTGGGGACTGTTTGCCGGCTACGGGGCACTCGCGCTCATACGTGCGCGACGATGGCCCGCGTGGCTCGCGCTCACCGCTGCGATGGTGCCGCTGCTTGGCAACTTTACGGCGAACGACAGAGCCCGCGGTGCGAGCGCAACCGCCGCGCGCGACGTCGCAGTTGCCCTGCTGACGAGCGCGCCGCGCGATGCGATGCTGTTCGTCGCCGGAGACAACGACAGCTATCCGCTCTGGTATCTCCAGACGGTCGAAGGGATTCGACGCGACGTCACAACCGTCACGATGCCACTCCTTCCCGCCGACTGGTACGCGGCTGAGGTCGCGCGTCGAACCAGGTTGGTTTGGCTAGCGAGTGGCCACGTAGAGGGCGCGCAGTGGGCGCATCAGGAATTGGCAGCGCATATCGCGCGAGCTGCACGAGAAGCAGGTCGCCCTGTCGCAGTGTCACCTTCGATGTCGTCGAAGGAGCGAGCGTTGCTCGGTTCAAATTGGCGACTCACTGGCGCCGTCTATCTATCGTCTGCGCCCGCCAACGGATCACTCGCTCCGCCGATCATCGACAGCCTGAGCGACGTCGGCCTCGTGCGTCCACGAGCGTCCGATGGCGGCAAGTCGCAGCTACCGGATGACGTCAGTGCGAGCATGCTCGGACTGTTGGAGTGCGGCAGGCTCGCGCGGCTTCCAGCAGGCTCGTCACGAGCGCGTGACTCGCTTGAAACGAGGTGCAACCTTCGGTAAATTATCGTGTTATGCCATTTCAGGACCTGCCTGCCCGGCTTGCCGAGGTCAGGGCGAGAATCGAGGAGTCGCTGGTGCGGGGCGGGCGGGGTCAAAGCGTCGAGATCGTCGCGGTGACGAAGACCTACGACGCCGATGCCGCGCTCGCGGCCTGGAATGCGGGACTGAAAGACGTGGGCGAGAATCGCGTGCAGGAGGCGGTCTCGAAGATGGCTCAGCTGTCGGTGCCGCTCCGGTGGCATCTCATCGGCCATTTGCAGCGGAACAAGGTGAAGCAGCTCGACGAATTCCATCTCGTGCATTCGATGGACAGTCCGCGGCTGGCCGATGCGCTCGACGCGCACGGTCGCGCGCGCGGACAAGCGATGAATGTGCTGCTGCAGGTGAATGTGTCGGGCGAAGGTACGAAGGGCGGCTATGAAGTCGGGGACATCGAGCGCGAGTCGGAACGGCTTGCCGGCATGACGGGTTTGGTCGTGCGTGGTGTGATGACGATGGCGCCGTTCGATGCGGAAGAAGCTGTGCTGCGTCAGGTGTTCAGCGGGGCGCGGAAATCAGCGGAGCTACTTCGCGGTGCAGGTCTGCCTGCGACAGAGCTGTCGATGGGAATGTCGGGTGACTACGTGATTGCCGTGGAAGAGGGCGCCACTCTGGTGCGCCTCGGAACCGTGCTGTTCGGAGCGAGAACCGCCTAATGGACGAAACTTTTCATCTCACACCGCTCGATGTGCGGCGCTACGATTTCGGCAAGGCGCTGCGCGGCTACAATCCCGAGCGCGTCGAGCAGTTTCGCGATCAGGTCGCCGAGGAACTCGAGCGGTTGACGCGTCAGACACTGGACCTCGAGCAGAAAGCCAAGGGCTTTCACGAACAGCTGCGCGCGTTTCGCGAGCGTGACAAGGCCATGAACGACGCGCTCGTCAGCGCACAACAGCTGCGCAACGAGATTCGCGAATCATCGGAGCGCGAGGCGGCGCTCATCGTGCGCGAGGCGCGCACCGATGCCGAGCGTGAGATCGAAGGCGCGCGCAACGAGATCCGGAATCTCGAGGCGCATCTTCAGGAGCTCGAACGCGCGCGTCGCAGTCATCTGACGCAGATGCGGATGGCGGTGGAACGCCATCTCGCAGAAATCACAGCCGCCGAGAACGTGCCGAGTCCGCATTTTCCCGTGCTGCCGCGCGTGAGCAACGTCGACGAGCACCCCAGCGACGACGAGACACGCATGCCGGTCGGATCGGCGGAGCGGGAATGACGTCATCGATGGTCGAGCTGCCGGAGGTGGCGACGCACGCAGCTGCGCACACGTTGGAAGCGGTGAATGCCGCTGCGGCAGTGGTGCGCGCGCGCTTTAGCGCGGCACCCGACATCGCGATCGTGCTTGGCACGGGGCTCGGTGGTCTTGCAAGAGAGATCGACGTGCAGCTGTCGATTCCATATGCAGAGATCCCGGGCTTTCCTCTCTCGACCGTGGAGAGTCATGCGGGTCAACTGCTATGCGGCACGCTCGCAGGAAAGACCGTTGTCGCAATGCAGGGCCGCTTCCACCTCTATGAAGGCTATTCGCTCCAGCAGGTCACCTTCCCGGTGCGCGTGCTCCGCGCGCTCGGCGCATCTACGCTGATTGTCTCGAACGCCTGCGGCGGAATGAATCCGCTGTGGGCCGCGGGCGACCTCATGCTGATCGCCGATCACATCAATTTCCTCGGCGACAACCCGCTCATCGGCGTGAACGACGATCGACTCGGCGCGCGCTTTCCCGATATGTCGGAGCCGTATGATGCCGCGCTGCGCGAGATCGCGCGTGCTGTCGCCGTTGATCAGCGAGTGACGCTGCGCGAAGGCGTGTACGTCGCTGTTGCTGGGCCAAACCTCGAAACACGCGCTGAATATCGGATGTTGCGTGCGATCGGCGCCGACGTCGTGGGCATGAGCACGGTGCCTGAAGTGATCGTCGCGCTGCACGGCGGCATGCGCGTGCTCGGACTGTCGATCATCACGGATCAGTGTCTGCCCGATGCACTCGAACCAGCAGAGCTGTCGACGATCATCGCCAACGCGGGACGTGCCGAGCCGAAGTTGACGGCGCTCGTGCGCGGCGTGTTGGAGCGACTGTGAGCATCGCGGACATGACACAGCCGCGCTTTGCGCTGGTGCCTCCAGACCAGCTGCCTGACGAAATGGAGAAGGCTCTTCTCGCGCGTTGGCGCGAGGAGGGGTTGTTCGAGCGCACACTTGCCGAGCGCGAAGGTGCGCCGCCGTTTGTGTTCTATGAAGGTCCGCCGACGGCGAATGGTCGTCCCGGCATTCATCACGTGTTCGCGCGAACGATCAAGGATCTGTTCTGCCGTCATCGCGCGATGAAGGGCTTTCGTGTCGAGCGTAAGGCGGGTTGGGACACGCATGGGTTGCCGGTGGAGATCGAAGTCGAGAAGCGACTCGGGCTCACGGGTAAACCGGATATTGAAAAGCTGGGTGTCGCTGAGTTCAACCGCCTCTGCAAAGAGAGCGTGTTCACCTACCGCACCGAGTGGGAGCAGCTCAGCGAGCGAATCGGATACTGGCTCGACTACGAACATCCGTACGTCACATACACCAACGACTACATCGAGAGTGTATGGTGGTCGCTGGCGACGCTGCATGCGAAGGGGCTGATCTATCGCGGGCACAAGATCCTTCCGTACTGTTCGCGCTGCGGCACGACGCTCTCGAGCCATGAAGTCGCGCAGGGCTACGAGGATGTTGAAGATCCAAGCGTGTACATCGCGCTCGATCTCGGTCAGGTGAGTGGAGAAGTCGTCGACGATGCGCCCGACATGCCGGGACGTACAGCGCGGCGCATTCTCGTGTGGACGACCACGCCGTGGACACTCGTGTCGAACACGGCACTCGCGGTGCATCCGGATCTGGTGTACGTCGAGCTGCGGAAAACTGACAGCAAGGACGCACGCACCATCATCATGGCGGAATCGCGTGCCGGTGTCGTCCTCGGCGAAGATTATGCAACACGTTGGACGCGCGTCGGCACGCTGAGTGGCGCAGAGCTGGTTGGTGCGCGCTATCGGCGTCCTATCGATTGGCTTCCGTATCCCGAAGGCACGGCGCACGAGATCATCATCGGCGAAAGTTTCGTGAGCGCGGATGACGGTTCGGGCGTGGTGCACATGTCGCCGGCGTTTGGCGCGGATGACTATGCGGCAGGCCGCCGGCACAAGCTTGCGCTCCTGCAGCCGGTTGATCTGCGCGGACGATTTCCTGAAGATCTGCCACTGGTCGGCGGCAAGTTCGTGAAGGACGCGGACGCCGAGTTGATCGAGGAGCTCAAGCGGCGCGGTGTATTGTGGAAGGCAGGCACGCTGACGCACTCGTATCCGCATTGCTGGCGCTGCCGCACACCATTGCTGTACTACGCGCGCACGTCGTGGTTCGTACGCACTTCGTCGTACAAGGACGAAATGCTCGCGCGCAACAGCCAGGTGAACTGGAATCCGCCAGAGATTGGATCAGGCCGATTCGGCGAGTGGCTCGAGAACAACATCGACTGGGCGATGTCGCGCGACCGGTACTGGGGCACGCCATTGCCGTTGTGGATTTGCGACGTGAACGCCGATCACATCGACGTGATCGGCAGCTTTGCTGATCTCGCACAGCGCGTCGGCACACCGCTCGCCGCCGATTTCGATCCGCACAAACCGTTCATCGATGCGTACACATGGGCGTGCACGTCACCCGGCTGTACGGGGCACATGACGCGCACGCCCGAAGTCATCGATGCCTGGTACGACTCAGGCTCGATGCCCTTCGCGCAGTGGCATTACCCGTTCGAGAATCGCGATCGCGTGGCCGGCCAGTTTCCAGCGGACTTCATCGCCGAAGGACAGGACCAGACGCGCGGATGGTTCTACTCCTTGCTGGCGATCGCGAGTGGACTCGGCGACGCGCTACCGAACAATGCGTCGGCCAGTGCGGCGCCATATCGCGCCGTGATGGTGAACGGCATTGTGAAGGACGCCCTCGGCAAGAAGATGTCGAAGAGCCGCGGGAACATCGTGAATCCGTGGGAAGTCATCGAGCGCCACGGTATCGATGCCGTGCGGTTGTTCCTCGTGAGCAGCAGCAAGGTGTGGGAAGAGCGCGCGTTCGACGAGGCCGTCATCAAGCAGGGCGCTGGACGGTTTCTTCGTACGCTCAAGAACATCTACAGCGGCATGTTCGCGAACTACGCGAACTTCGGGTGGTCGCCGTCCGAGCAGGATGTACCGGCGGCGACGCGCTCGGTAATGGATCGATGGATTCTGTCGCGGCTCACCACTGTGGAACAGCGCGCCGATGGTCTGATGCTCGACTATGATCCATTCGCCGCGGCGCGCGTGGTGATGGAGTTCGTTGACGATGATCTCGCGAACTGGTACGTGCGGCAATCGCGCGCGCGCTTCTGGGCGAAGGACAATGTCTTCACGAGCGACACCAACGCCGCGTTCGCCACGCTGCATGAGGTGTTGGTTGTCGTGTGTCGTCTGCTTGCACCGTTCGCTCCGTTCGTAACGGACCAACTGCACCGTGAGCTCACGGGAACCTCTGTGCACCTTGCGCCATATGTGCGTCCGGATGCAGCCGCAGCAGATCCGGAGCTCGAGCGACTGATGTCGAGCGTACGCACGCTCGCCACGCTTGGACGCGCTGCGCGCGAGCAGGCAAAGATCAACGTGCGTCAGCCGCTCTCGCGGATGGTGTGCGTTGCGCCCGAGGTTGGTGAAGACGCATTGCGGGCGTTGCTGCCCGTGCTGGCCGCGGAGCTCAATATCAAGACGATCGAGCTTGCCACCAGCGGCGACGCACTCGTCACGCTCGAGGCCAAGCCGAACTTCCGCGCGCTCGGGAAAAAATTCGGGAAGAAGACGCCGCTCGCCGCCGAGGCGGTGAGCCGTTTCACGAGTACGCACCTGCGCGAGTTTTTGTCAGGTGCAGAGCTGCTGGTGACCGTGGATGGCGAAACGCACGGTCTCGAGCAGGACGATCTCACAATCGTGCGGCGTGCGTCGGGGGAACTGATTGTGGAAGAGGAGCATGGCTTCTTCGCGGCGCTCGATCCGGAATTGACTCCGGCGCTTCGGCGGGAAGGCATGGCACGCGAGTTAATCAGTAGGGTACAGCGTATGCGAAAGGATGCTGGCCTCGCGGTGAGCGATCGGATCGTGCTCAGAATTGGCGGCGATGCGCTAGTGTTAGAAGCCGCTCGGGAGCATCGCGAATGGATCGCCGATGAAGTGCTGGCCACGCAGGTGGTCGTCGGCGATGAAGGGTTGGAACCCAAGCAAATGCTGGCGAGGCAGACCGTGGATCTCGATGGGATTCATGCAGACCTTGCCCTAACCAAGGACGAGTAGCACATGGCCACGTCAGAGAGCGCGACCACGAAGGCGGTGAAGCCGAAGCCGATGCCCAAGAAGCAGCTGCAGCATTTCGAGAAGCGGCTGATGGACGAGCGGAAGCGAGTGCTCAAGGAGCTTGGTCATTACGACGAGGCGTTTGGTGCCACGTCCCAGGAGTCAGACGGCGATCTCAGCAGCTATTCGTTCCATATGGCTGATCAGGGCACCGACGCAATGGAGCGCGAGAAGGCATTTCTCTTCGCGAGCCAGGAAGGAAGATTCCTCTGGCATATCGACGAGGCGCTGCGCCGGCTGTACCGTACTCCGGAGACGTTCGGGAAGTGCCACAATTGCGGAAAGGACATCGCGTACGAGCGCCTCGACGCGTTGCCGCATGCCCGCTTCTGCATCGAGTGCAAGCAGCGCGAGGAAGATGCAAAGTCGAAGTAACAGCGCGCTTTTCTGGCCGGTGATCGCCTTCGTCACGACGCTCGACGTGGTGACGAAGGGATTTGCCGAGCGCGCGCTCGCGCCACAGCGGATTCCACACGACGTGTTCGGAGAAGTCGTGCGCCTCACGCTCGTCTACAATCCCGGCGCGGCGTTCGGTCTTCATCTCGGCTCACAATCGCGCTGGATCTTCACGACGCTCACGATCGTCGCGCTCGTGATCCTGGCGCGTCTCTATCTGTCGACGCCACGCGGCAACGTCACGCGCGTACTCGCCCTCGCGCTCGTCTGCGCCGGTGCGCTCGGCAATCTGCTCGACCGCCTTCGCTCGGAGCTCGGCGTCGTCGACTTTCTCGACGTCGGCCTTGGTGATGCGCGTTGGCCGACCTTCAACGTTGCGGACATGGCCGTCAGCATCGGAGCTGTGCTGCTGGCGTGGGTACTGTGGCAGGAAGACCGCGTCGCCGCGAGGCAGGACACTGATGCCCGCGTGCTGACTCCATCGGGACCGACCCCCGCGGTCGAGCAAGGAGATCTCGTCTGAGCACGTCCATCGCTCCCGCACAATCGAGCGCGCGCCTTTTCTGGAGCACGGCAGGCTGCGTGGTTCTGGCTGATCTCGTCACGAAGCTGCTGGCCGAGCAGTATCTGGCCCCGCGCTACGTCCCGCACCGGATCATCGGCGACGCAGTGCGGTTCACGCTCGCCTACAACCCGGGCGCGGCATTCAGTATGTCGCTCGGCGTCTACTCGCGATTCATCTTTGGTGCGTTCGCGATCATCGCGCTCGTGGTGCTCTGGCGTCTGTATCGCATGACGGGCACTGGTGCCCGCACCGGCGACCGAATGCGCATCATCGCGCTCGGGCTCGCGTGGGGCGGCGCGGCGGGCAACCTCATCGATCGCTTCCGGTCGCCACATGGCGTCGTGGACTTCATCGACATCGGCTATCGCGACGTCCGCTTCTGGACGTTCAACGTTGCCGACTCGGCGGTGACGGTCGGGGCGCTCATCCTCGCCTGGTCGCTTTCCCGCGAAGACCACGATCAGCGCGCGGCCGAGTTGGCGGCTGCCGCGGCGCGGCCGGAGAAGGCGCCCGAGCGGGCCGACGCCATAATCGAAGCGGCTGGATTGCCCTCGAGCATAGCGAAGGGGCCCGACGCGTGAGTGATGCCGGCGCCGGCACCAGCGGCGCGCGGCACGAGCTTGTCGCCACCGCCGACGCACCTCGGCTGGATCTCTTCGTGGCGACGTCGCTGGATCTCTCGCGGACGCAGTCAGCGACGCTCATCGCCAACGGCCAGGTCTCGGTCAACGGCCGGGCCGAACGCGCCAGCTACCGTCCGTCGTCGGGGGATATAATCGTGGTGGAGATCGCTCCGCCAACGTCCCGTCCGGTGATTGCCGAGGACATACCGCTGGTCGTGGCGTACGAAGACGATGAAGTGCTTGTCGTCGACAAGCCGGCGGGCATGGTCGTCCACCCCGCGCCTGGCAACTGGAGCGGCACGCTGGTGAACGCGCTCAAGGGGCGTGGAGGTGCGTTGTCCGACCTTGGCGGCGAGGACCGGGAGGGCATCGTTCACAGGCTCGACAAGGAGACGTCCGGCCTTCTGCTGGTCGCCAAGACCGATCGCGCGCATCGGTTGCTTGGCGCCGCGATGGCGCGTCGGGAGATCGTCAGGCGATACGCCGCGATGAGTTGGGGCCATCTGGACAGCGAGCGGGTTACGGTCGAGAAGCCCATCGCCAGGGATCCGCGAGACCGAAAGCGTATGGCAGTCGTCAGTACGGGGCGGGCGGCACGAACCGACTTCGTGCGGCTCGCTCGGTTCGATGCAGTCGACCTGTTGCGCGCGCACCTGCACACCGGACGCACGCACCAGATTCGCGTGCATCTGTCATCCATCGGACATCCGGTGGTAGGTGACGATACTTATGGTGGAGGGGGCGGACGAAGGCTGATTTCACTTCCGGGCAAGCGTCATTTTCTGCATGCGGCGTGGCTCCGGTTTCGTCAGCCCGCGAGTGGTGAGATGGTGGAGCTGCGGTCGGCTTTACCGCCTGATCTTGTGCGCTCGATGGTGAGTGCAGCAGGACCTGATGGTGCGTTTGTCGATACTGATCCGCTGGAGTACTTTGACTTTTTCAGAGACGACTTTTGAGCCGCGAGCTGCTGCACGGACGCTGTTGTTCCGTGTCGCGGACCGAGTGTATGGATGCGACATCGAGGCCGTACGGGAGATCATTCCCTTTCGGCGCGCCACGCGACTGCCTGGCGCGCCGCCGTTTGTCCAGGGACTGATCAACCTGCGGGGCACGATCGTCACGGTGCTCGATCTCGGAACGCGACTCGATGCGAGTCGTGCGCACGTGCGCGATGGGTCGATCATTCTGGCGACGCATGGCACGCGTGTCGTTGGTGTGGCTGTCGATGAGGTGATGGACGTACAAGCAATTACGGAAGAGCCGATCGCGACGAGCGAGGGAGAAGTCTCTCGAGGTCTCGTGCGTGGACTCGGCCACCTGAACGACGGTGTCGTCGTGCTGGTGAACATTCACGCGCTGGTCACGCAGGTCCTGCTCTAGGGGGCAACGAAGTGAGTCATACAGTTCTCATCTGCGACGACGCGATCTTCATGCGGACGATGGTTGGCGACATTCTCCAGCAGGCGGGTTTCGAGATCGTCGGGGAAGCGGAGACGGGCGTTCAGGCCGTCGACAAGTACAAGCAGCTTCGTCCCGACCTGGTGACGATGGACATCGTGATGCCCGACATGGGCGGCATCGACGCGGTGCGCGAGATCTGCAAGTTCGATCCGGGCGCGAAGGTGCTCATGTGCAGCGCGATGGGGCAGCAGGCCCTCGTCGTGGAGGCGATCCAGGCGGGCGCGAAGGACTTCGTGGTGAAGCCGTTCCAGCCGAGTCGCGTCCTCGAAGCCGTTCAGCGCGTGCTGGGTTGAACGTCCGGGGCGTTTGCTACGCTCACTTACGGGGCACTCGCAACGCTCGATCACGGGGCGCTCGCCTCGCTCGCTTAGGGGACGACCATAGGATTCGTGGATAGCACTCAGTACGCCGAGCTCTTTCTGACCGAGAGCCGCGAGCACGTGTCCGCCATCAACCACTCCCTGCTCGAGCTCGAGCGCGGAGCGGGTGGTGACGAGCCTGTGAGCGCAGTCTTCCGATCTGTACACACCATCAAGGGCATGAGTGCCACGATGGGGTATACGGCGGTTGCGACCCTCTCGCACGAGCTGGAAACGCTGCTCGACGGCGTGCGTCGCGGCGTGCGTACTGTGGACGCCACGCTGATGGAGTTGCTCTTTCAGTCGGCTGACGTCCTCGAGCATGCAATCGAGGGAGCGGTCGAGGGACGACTCGACGCACATGACGTCGGACCGATCGTCGCGCGGCTACGTGCCGAAGGCATCCGCACGGGTGGCGAAGCACTGGCGACCAACGGCTCCTCGGCCGTCGCCGCACTCGAAGGCGGATGGACTGTGCCTGCGCCGACGAGCGACGGACTTCTCGTGCGTGTGCGGCTCATTCAGGGGACGCCGCTCAAGGCGGTGCGCGCCTTCATTGTCATTCAAACGGCGAAGAAGCTCGGAGAGATCAGCGGATCGTCACCAGAGCTCGACGCGATTCAGGCAGACGACTTCGATCACGACTTCGCGCTGCGGCTCGTCACGGACCGTCCGCCCGCGGAAGTCGAGGAGACGCTACGCAAGGCCGGCGACGTCGAGGACGTGAAAGTCGGCGACGATGACGTGGTGAATATCGTTGCGAAGCAGACGATGGAGTTCAACGTCGCCGAACTCGCCGGTCTGATGGACGAGCCTGTGGCCGCTGCGCCAACCATCACTGCAAGCAAGCAGCGAAGTGTGCGCATCGATCTGCGACGGCTCGACAACCTGATGAATCTCATCGGTGAGCTCGTGATCACGCGCGGCCGTCTGTTGCAGCTCGCAGGCTCGAGCGACGACCCTGCGCTCGTCGAGACGGTGGGGCAGGCATCGCGACTCGTCGCCGATCTGCAGGACGAGATCATGACGAGCCGCATGGTGCCCGTGTGGCAGGTGTTCGATCGCTTTCCGCGCCTCGTGCGCGATGCGGCGCGATCGGTCGAGAAGGAAGTGGTGTTCGCAATCGAGGGCAAGGACGTCGAGCTCGATCGCTCGATGCTCGAGGAAGTCGGCGATCCGATTGTGCATCTGCTTCGTAACGCGGTTGATCACGGTATCGAGCGCCCAGCCGAACGCATCGCGGCGGGAAAGCCACCCGCAGGACGATTGACGTTGAGTGCGCTGCGCGACCGATCGGCAGTCGCGATCCGTGTCAGTGACGACGGACGCGGCATCGATCGCGGCCGCGTGTTGGCTCGCGCGCAGGAATCCGGGCTCGTGGATGCGACGAAGGAAGACCTGTCCGACGACGAGCTCGTGAAGCTGATCTCGCGTGCCGGCTTTTCGACAGCGGAGCGAGTCACGGATCTCTCGGGGCGCGGCGTCGGCGTTGATGCCGTTTACAATCGTGTGCGCTCGCTCGGCGGATCGGTGGACATTCGCAGCGTTCAGGGCGAAGGCACGACGGTTACGCTGCGCCTTCCACTCACGCTCGCGATCGTCCGATCGCTGCTGGCGCGCATTGGTGACGAGACGTACGCAATGCCGATGACGCATGTGAGCGAAACAGTGGAGCTTCGGCCGGCCATCGTGCGCACGTTGCAGGGACGCGAAGTACTGATGTTGCGCGACGAGGTGTTGCCGCTCGTGCGGTTACGGCAGCTCGTGGAATTTTCGGGCGATCCGGCACGTGGGCTCGAGCAGGTCGTCGTCGTCGAGCTGGCAGAGCGGCGGGCAGCTGTCGTGGTCGATGCACTCATCGGCCAGCAGGAAATCGTCGTCAAGCAGTATGACGGTGTGCAGGATGCCCGCTCGCTGTTTGGCGGAGCAACCATTCTCGGCGACGGAGCCCCGGCGCTGATCATCGATGTGAGCAGTCTCCTTTAACGGTAGATGATATGGAAGACATTCGCTCGCTGAAGGCGTTGCAGCTCGACGCGCTGCGCGAGGTCGCGAACATCGGCGCAGGACATGCGGCGACGGCGCTGTCGCAGATGATCAACAGCACCATCATGATCAGCGTGCCAACGATCAACGTCTCGCGTCTCGAGGAGGTGCCGCCGCAGATATCGGAGCCCGAAGAGCCCGTGGCTGCAGTGCTCATGCACATGATGGGCGATCTCACGGGACGAACGCTCCTCGTGTTTCCCAAGCCCACCGCGACGCGACTCGCGGAGCTGATGCTGCGCCGCCCACCCGGCTCGAGTCCCGAGCTTGGCGAAATGGAGCAGTCAGCGATCAAGGAAGCGGGCAACATTCTCAGCAGCGCCTACATGAATGCGCTCAGCGACTTCATGGGCATGATGCTCCTTCCGTCGCCGCCGCAACTCGCCATCGACATGAGCTCGGCCGTGCTGACCACAGCGTATCTGCAGTTCGGCACCGACAAGGACTACGTGTTTTGTGTGGAGAGCGAATTCTTCATGCACGACGTCGGTGAAAAGCTGCGCGGCTTCTTCCTGCTTCTCCCGGATCCGGCATCGCTGCAGGCGATTCTGCGCGCCGTGCGCGTCGCATAGGACGCGCGCCCGTACCTGGTCCGACTGAATGACCGCCACCCTTACCTCCGAGCGCGATCGCGACGTACTGCGCTCGTTCGCGCGCCGCATCGATCCATCGGATGCCGGCGCGCACAACAATCTCGGCGTGCTGTACTACAACAAGGGACTGCACGAGGAGGCGGTGAGCGCATTCATGCGCGCGCTGGAGCTCGACGCAAAAATGCAGGTGGCCCAGCGCAATCTGGAGATCGCGTACTTCAACACCGGTTATTACGACAAGCGCATTGGTGAGCTGGCCGAGCGGCTCCGCGCGCGTCCGAACGATCGCGACGCACGCTGGGAGCTTGGACGCACGCACGCACTCCTCGGGCAGACGGCAGAGGCCGTCGCGGTCTTCACTGAGCTGCTGACGTATTTCCCCACCGACATTGGCGCGCTCGTGCAGCTCGGACTCGCCGAGCGGACGAATGGGGATCTGGACAAGGCGCTTGGCTATCTCGAACGCGCACTCGCAGTCGATCCGTCGAGCTCCGTCGTCAATTTCTACATCGGCGAGGTGTTGTACAATCGCGGCGTGAACGAGGGCGCCCTCGCCGCATTGCGTCGCGCCGTCGAGCTCAACCCGCAGAACCCCGACGCCCACTACCTGATGGGCTTCGTGCTTGGCGACATGGGCCTGCACGAAGACGCGCGTGAAGTGACGCGCCGGGCCATCCAGCTCAACCCCACGCTATCGCGCGCACAGACGAATCTCGCGATCGATCAACGGCGCGTGGAGCGCGTCTCCGATGAAACGCCGGCGCGCAGCACGATGCGCATTGCGCAGCACATGGAAGTGCACGCCGAAGGGCAACTTGCGCAATTCAATCTTGGTCTCGCGTTTCGGCAGAAGGGCTACTACGGCGAAGCACTGCGCGAATATGCGAAGGCGCTCGATCGCGGCGAGGATCGTCCACTCGTGCTCCAGGCAATGGCGGAAGTGCATCTGCTTCGCCGCGAGCCCAAGCCCGCAGTCGCGCTATACGACGAACTTCTCGCAAGCGCGCCGATCAGTCCAAAGCTCTGGAATGAGCGCGGTGTCGCGCTGCACCAGGACGGTAATTTCGCCGAAGCGGAGGAGAGCTATCGTCGCGCGATCCAGGCGGAACCGGGATACGCGCTCGCGCACAATAATCTCGGTGTCGCGATCTATCATGGCGGACAGCTCGAAAGCGCCATCGAAGCATTTCGCGAGGCACTGCAGTGCCAGCCGACGTTCACGAAGGCGCGTCTCAACCTCGCGCTGATCCTCAGCAAGGGCAAGCGATTCCAGCTCGCGCTCGAGGCGTATCGCAACGTGCTGCAGCAGGAGCCGGACGATGCAGCGGCGTGGAATGGCGTTGGTCTCGTGCTGTCCGAGCTGCGACGGTTCGAGGACGCGCGAAACGCGTTTGCGCGCGCGGTGCAGTCGAATCCGGAATCGGCGGAGGCGCATTACAACCTGAGCTTCACACTCTCGAACATCGGCGACTTCGAAGGTGCACTGCGCGAGACGAAACGCGCCCTCGAGCTCGATCCGTATTACGTCGCGCAGAAGTTCGAGCTGGCGATCGATCTCGAGTACGAAGATCCCGATCTCTCGATCAAGCCTGATCTCGGCGCAGTGCAGCGCATGGACGATTCGGTCGAGGACTTCGCGTTCGACTCCGCCGTACTCGACACGTTGTTCACGTCGCTGTCGCCGGCATCCGTGCCTGATGCACTCCTGGAACCTGCGTCGCAGGATGGGCGCGATCCATATGCGATGGCCGCGGACTATCTCGGCATGGGTCTCGTCGATCGTGCTGCGGCAGAGGTGAGCCGGGCAATGTCGCGCGGCGCGCCGCGCGGCGAGGGCTATACGCTGCTCGGCGACATCTATGCACGGCAGGGACTGCACGGCGAGGCGATCGAGCGCTATCGCGAAGCACGTCGCGACATGCCGGATGCACTGCGCCCGCAGATCGGTGAAGCGAGATCGCTGCTCGCGTTGAATCGCGCCCGAGAAGCGCGGCCACTCGCGGAGGCGCTGGTCCTCGCGCATCCGGGTGTCGTGGACGCGATGATGCTGGTCGCCGCCGCGCGCGCGAGCACGGCCGATCCGGCTGGCGCGCTCGATGCGCTCGGCGAAGCGCGAACGCTCGCGCCGCAGCGTCCTGATGTGCATCAGCAGATCGGCGACATCGCACGCTCGCTCGGCGACAACGAAGGCGCCATTGCGGCGTATCGTCGCGCTCTCGAGCTGGATGCGGAGTTTGCCGTCGTACGCTTCGAGCTCGCGCGTCTGCTACGTGCCAAGGGGCAGATCCGCGATGCAGAGCAGGAACTGGCGAACGCGCTCGACGCGGTTCCCACATACGCCGAAGCAACGCTCGAGCTGGCGTCGTTGCGTCGCGCGTCCGGACATCCTGAAGAGGCGCTCGAGCAGCTCATCGCGCTGCTCGAGCGCGATCCGTATCACTTCGACGCATTGCTCGCGCTCGGCGAAACGCTGCTTGCGCTGTCGATGAACGGAGATGCCGCGCATGCGTTCAGGCGCATCCTTCGTTTCGATCCGTCGCATCTCGGTGCGCTGTACTACGAAGGCGTTCTGCTCAACGAGCAGAAGCGATTCCGCGATGCGATCGACCGGTGGCGTCGTGTAATCGATCTCGATCCGGCGGGCGAATTTGCGCGCCGAGCGCGGCGTGATGCGCGCACGGCGGCGGATCTGCAGGCGATCTTTGCCAGCGTCGGGAGCGTCTAAGCATGGCTATCGAGGGACCACTTCGCGAGCTGGGCATCCACGACGTCTTCCAGCTGCTCGATCTGAGCCGCAAGACCGGTGCGCTTCGCGTGACTTCGGAGCTGCGGAACGACGAAGGCAACGTGCTGTTCGATGGCGGCAAGGTCATTCACGCCAGCATTCGCAGCAATCCCACGTCGATCGAGCGGATTCTTCGGCAGGCGGGAAAGATCGGTGACGCAGACATGACCGCGGCCCTCGCGATTCCCGACGACGGTCTTGGTCTCGGCGATCGTCTGGTGATGGCGCGCGTGATCACGCAGCGCGAGCTCGAGCGCCAATTTCGCATGGCGATCGAGAACGTCGTGTTCGAGCTCATGTCGTGGCGCGAAGGATTCTTCTCGTTCGAGGAGAAGCCCGTGAGCACCGTGACGCTCGATGCGCGCATTCGGATTTCGACTGAATCGCTCCTCATGGAAGGCGCGCGGCGGATCGACGAATGGTCGCGGATCGCCGACAAAGTGCCGAGTCTCGGTGTCGTACCTACGCTTGCGCCGGTTGAAGATGATCGCGCGTCCGTGCTCGATCTCCTGCCGCACGAGTGGGAAGTGCTGATGATGATCGACGGCGAGCGTGATCTGCGCGCGATTGCCGGATCGCTTGGCAGCAACGAGTTCGAGATCGCGAAGATTGCGTACGGCTTGCTCTCGACCGGCGTCGTCGCGCTGCGCAATGCGGATCGTCCGTCGCAGCGCACGATGATGGCGTTCAACGAATCGCAGACGTCGATCGCGTCGGCAAGCGATGCGCTCGCGGGAGGACGGCCAGAGGATGCGCTGATGCATGCGCGCGCCGCGCTGGCAGCGGATCCGGACTCGACGGAAGCGCGGCTGCTCGTCGGGAAAGCGCTCGCGCGGCTATCGCGACATCGGGAAGCGGTAGACGAGCTTCGTCGCGCGGTGCAGGCGGATCCGATTACGCCGGAAGTGCATCTCGATCTCGGTTTCGCGGCAATTCGGGTTGGCGACTTCGCGAACGCGCATGCGAGCTTCGAGCACTTTCTCCGCCTGTCGCCGGCGTCGGACCACGTCGGACGCGTGCGCGCCGCGCTCGAGATTCTTCCACGCTTGTTGCACGTGCTCGAGGCGCACGCCGATGGCTGACGACGTCCGCCGCCTCAGCGACGAGCTCGCACGTGATCCCGGCAGTCGCGTCTTTGTGCCGCTTGGCGAGACGCTGCGCATGCAGGGACAGCTCGACGTCGCGCTCAAGGTCACGCTGCGCGGTCTCGAGCGACATCCGCATCTTGCCGACGCGCATGATTTGCTCGCGCGCATCAGTATCGATCGCGGCGACGTGGAGCGCGCGTTCGACGAATGGGACATGGTGCTTCGCCTTTCTCCCGGGCACCTCGGCGCATTGAAGGGCATGGGCTTCGTGTGCTTTCATCGCCAGCGTTTTGGCGAGGCGGAGCGCTATCTTGCCGCCGCCGCCGCACTCGATCAGCACGATGAACAGGTGTCGAGCGCGCTGAACCACGTGCGCGCGGCGCAAATGCACGAGGTCTCGCCGCAGGCGGGAATCGCCGACAGCATCGTCAGCGACAGCCGCTATCTCTTCCTGGAAGTGTTGCCGGACGAAGCGCAAACCGCGCTGTTGCTCGATCCAGCGGGGTTGGTGCTGGCCGGCGCGTACATCGATGCCGATGGACGCGATGTGGGGCAGGAAGTCGGCGCGGAGCTGAGCGGCGTGACAGATGCGGCGCGGCGCGCCACGCGACATCTCGCGATGGGCGACTGGACGTCGATCGTGTTCGAGACGGAGGTCGCCGTCGTCGCGATGGCGCCGTCATCGCAGGATGGCTTGCTCGTGCTCGCGACGTCGCGTGCTACGCCCCTTGGCCTCGTGCGTCGCCTGCTCGATCGTTGCTCCGAGAAGGCGCAGCAGTGGCTGGAGACGGAGCACTGATGGCCACGCCATTCACGTCGATGCTGCAGGTCCTCTCGCGCCAGCGTGGTGTCACCGCCGCGTTGGTCGTTAGCGAGCAGGATGGAATCGTCATCGATTCCAATCTGCAGATCGGCCAATCGGGGGACCGGGTTGCCGCGCTTGCGGCGTCGCTCTATCGCAAGGCGCGACTATCAGCGCGCGCGGCGGGAATGGGCGCGGTGTCGTTCATGCAACTGGAGGCTCCCAACGGGCGGATTTGCGCCGTGGGATCGGGTGACGTGGTGCTCGTGGTGGTCGCGGCAACCGCCGTGAATGTTGGACTTGTCCGTGTCGACCTGCTTCGCGCTGCGGTGGAGCTTGCCGCGATTGCTGGGCTGGAGGGCCGCGCGCGATGAACACGACGGTCGTTGAATCGTGGATCGAGGGGCCACTGCATCAGTTTCTCGACGATGCAGGGGTCGAGCTTGCGCTGTTGCTCCATCCGAGCGGACAGGTGCTTGCGCAACATGGCTTCGCTCGTTCGATGGACGTGATGACCGCGTGTGCGTTGGCGGCGGGCATTCACGCGACCAGCGGCGAGCTGGGCAGGCTGGTGGACGGCAAGCCTTTTCGGGGCCTGCACCACGTTGGCAAGACCCGGCAAATCTTCGTGGCGGAAGCACAGTCGCCGCGCGGAGCGTACATTTTCCTTACAGTATTCGGCTCGGAAAGCTCCATCGGACTCGTTCGTCTTTACTTCGACGAACTCGTCAAAGGACTGGCCGTTGCTGCACCACCCGAGGGCCCCGCGCCGGCGCCGGCGTTGGCCGAGCATTTCGAGCGGGATCTCAACCGCAATCTCGCAGTACTCTTCGGCCGCGCTTAGGCCGTAACCGCGCTCCCCGCCTGCTTCGTGTCGCTCGTCAACTACGCCACGCGTGAGATAACCTGCAAGATCGTCTACTACGGGCCTGGTCGCTCGGGGAAGACGACGAATCTGCATTACATCTACGGGCAGGTTCCGGAGGATCGTAAAGGCAAGATGGTGTCGCTTGCGACCCAAACCGACCGCACGCTTTTCTTCGACTTCCTCCCGCTCGACCTCGGCTCGATCTCCGGCTTTACCACGAAGTTCCAGCTCTATACGGTGCCGGGGCAGGTCTACTATCAGACGACGCGCCGTCTCGTGCTGCAAGGCGCCGATGGCGTCGTGTTCGTCGCCGACAGTCAGGCGCGTCAGCTCGAGGAGAATATCGAGAGCTTCCAGGATCTTCATGCGAATCTCTCCGATCAGGGCATCGATCCGCGCGTGATGCCGCTCGTCGTGCAATACAACAAGCAGGATCTTCCCAAGGAGCTGATTCTTCCGGTGGCCGAGCTGTCGGATGCGATCAACTTTCGCGACGTGCCGGAGTTCGCGGCGGATGCACTGCACGGCCCAGGAGTGTTCGAGACTCTGCGCGGCATCTCGGAGATCGTACTCCGACGACTCAGCACCGGCGGCTCGGCAGCGACCGCAGCGACCAAGTAGGCATGCAGGTCGATCCTCGCGCGCGATTCGACAACTATGTCGTCGGCACAGCCAACAGGCTGGCCGTCGCCGCGGCGCGTAACGTCGCCGAAGCGCCAGGCGCGATTTACAACCCGCTGTTCATTTACAGCAGCTCGGGGCTCGGCAAGACGCATCTCATCGGCGCCATTGGCAACCACGCGCTGCAGCGCAATCCAGAGCTCAGCGTCGAATACGTAGCGCTCGAAGACTTCGTGCAGCAGCTGCACGCCGCGATCGCGTCCGGCGAAATGGATCGGTTCAAGCAGCGCTATGGTCGCGTCGACGTGCTGCTGCTCGACGACATGCAATTTCTCACGGGTCGGCGTGAGACGCAGAGCGAGCTCCTTCGCCTGCTGAACTCTCTGCAGGGCAGCGGTCGCCAGATCATCATGACGAGCGATCGGCCACCAGTTGAAATCGCCGACGTGGACGAGCGGTTGATCAGCCGTCTGAGCGGTGGATTGATCGTCGACATCGGTTTGCCGGACTTCGAGACGCGCGTCGCGATTCTCCGCGAGAAGTGCGACGAGCGGAAGATCTCGTTTGCTCCGGGAGTGATCGAAGAGCTCGCGCGCGTGGAGTTCGCGAACGTGCGCGAGCTGCAGGGCGCAATGAACCGGTTGAGCGCATATCAGTCGCTCGACGGAACGCTCACACCGGCGCAAGTGCGTTCGATCGTCGGGCTTCCTGATCCTGCGCCACCGCCGGCGCGTACGTCAGTGGAAGCGGACGAGTTCTTCAGCTTCCTCACCGATATCGCGAGTGCGGTCGCCGCGCAGATCGAGCCGTGGAAGATTCGGATTGGCGAAGCGATCGCGTATTGGGGCGGTGAAGGGTATCGCACGATTGCGCTCGACATGCTGCTCGCGCAGACGACTCCGCCCGAGAACTACGAAGCGGTGCTGCGCGGATTCGGGCAGGCGGTTGAACAGCTGCGCGAGCTCGAGCGACAGGTCACGACCGTCGATCCGCAGCTCGGTGGCGACGAGATGTTCCGCGACCCTGCGCGACTGCAGGAGGCGATGGCATTCGTCGAGAACGCACTCGCCGGCACGATACCGCCGGGCGGACCGCAGCCAACGTTTGCGCGCCGCGCGTTTCAGGAGAGCACCTCGAATCAGATGGCGGTGCGCGCTGCAGATGCAGTGATCGCCGAGCCGGGCACTCGATACAATCCGCTCTTTCTCGTTGGGCCGAGCGGTGTGGGCAAGACGCATCTGCTCAATGCGATCGGCAACGAGCTCGCGCTTCGGCTCGAGCCCCCAGCACGCGTGGCATGCGTCGGTGCGCAGCTCTTCATCGACGAGTTGATTGCCGCGCTCCAGGACGGCACGGTCGAGCGATTCCGCGCTCGCTATCGCGCCGCCGATGCGCTGCTCATCGACGACGTGCAGTTCGTCGCGTCCAAGGAGCGCACGCAGGAAGAGCTCTTCCACGTGTTCAACTACTTCCATTCGGCTGGCAAGCAACTCGTCTTCGCGAGCGACATGCAGCCGAAGGCGATCGAAGGATTGGAAGACCGGCTGCGCTCGCGCTTCGAGGGTGGATTGGTCGCGGAGGTGAGTCCGCCGGACCGCACGCTGCGCGAGAAGCTCTTTACGCGATTCCTCGGCGACGCAAAGCTCGAGTCGCCTCCGGAGCTCATCGCGTATCTCGCCGACCGGCCGGCGTCGAGTGTGCGCGAGATCATGGGCACGGTGCAGCGTCTGCGCGCAGGCGTCGAAGTTTCCGGTGGTCCACTTACGATGGCGATCGGAAAGCAGGTGCTCGAGCCGTCGGGGATGACGCCGACGACCGCGCCGTTGAGCGTACGTCAGGCGGCGGACGGCTTTTTCCTCGATGACGAAAAGATCGTGTGGGAATGGCCCGACGTCGCCGGCCGCCTCGTCGAGGAACTGCGCTGATGGCGATCAAGGGCAGTCTCAAGGAGGCGAGTCTTCCGGACGTTTTACAGCTTTTGTCGATGGGCAAGAAAACAGGGTGCCTCGCCGTCACGCATCGCAACAACTTCGGCTACGTCTACTTCGACAAAGGGCTGATCTCGTACGCGTCGATCGTGAATCGTCGCGACCGTATCGGCGACATCCTGCTCAAAGCCGGCACCATTTCGCAGGAGCAGCTCGATAGCGCGATCGGTGCGCAGGCGCTGTACCGCGACAAGCGTATCGGCGAGCTGCTCGTGGCGCAGGGCGCAGTGTCCCGCGACGCACTGCATGCGCAGATCCGCATGCAGATCGAAGAAGCGGTGTACTACCTGTTCACGTGGACGCAGGGCACGTTCAACTTCGAAGCCGACGTCCATGCGGAAGAGCAGGACCTGCTCGTCTCCATCAACCCCGAATCGCTGCTGCTCGAAGGCGCACGTCGCGTCGATGAATGGAGCCTGATCGAAAAGAAGATCCCAAGTCTCGATCTCGTGTTCGATTTTGATCGCGACCGATTCGCCGAGAGTGGCGTGGACGCGTCACGCGACCAGCAGACTATCATGGATCTGCTCGACGGACGCCGCGATGTCGCCACCGTGATCGAAGAGTCCGGGCTCGGTGAATTCGAGGTTGGTAAAGCCATTTACGGGCTCGTCACTGCCGGCTTCGCGCAGCGTGTCGGCAAGACGAAAGCGGCCGAGCCGGCGGTGAGCGACGCGCGCGTCGATGAACACCGCAATCTGGGCATCGCGTTTTACAGAACCGGCATGCTCGACGAAGCGATGCGCGAATTCCGTCGCGTCAGCGATCTCCGCGAGCACGATGCCGAAGCGCGATTCTATATCGGTCTCGCGCTCATGCGTCAGAACAAGTGGACCGATGCGGTCGCGGCGTTCCGCGATTGTGTCGCACATCCGGGTGCGAGACCGGCCGCCTATCACAATCTCGCGCACGCGCTCGAGCGGATGGGTCGCTACGACGAAGCGAAGGCCGCACTCGACGGCGCGATGAAACGAGGTGGCGCGAAGGACGCACGCATTCAGACGACGGTTGGCGTCGTCGCGCTGCGCGCTGGCGACATTGTCACGGCGGACGCGGCGCTTCACACGGCACGCCCGTTGTTCGGTTCGAAGCCACCGACCGCGCCATGGTATCACTACTCCGCGCTCACTGCTGCGCTGCTCGGTGATCTCGAGCGCGCGCACAGCCTGCTCGTCGAAGGAATTGCGGCGCATCCCCACGCTGCTCCGCTGTACAACAACATGGCTGCGGTGCAGGAGCGTCGCGGCTATCACCCCGAGGCTATGTCATCGGCGGAGCATGGCGTGCAGGAAGACACGGGCCTTCCACAGCTACACAAGAACCTCGGCGACTGTCACTATCGAGCGGCGCGCTACGATGAGGCACTCGAGTGTTATCTGCGCGCCGTGAAGCTCAATCCGACGCTCGGCGACGACGTCTATCTCAAGCTCGGCAACATCCGCTTCAAACGGCAGGAGCGCGACGAAGCAGTGAAGTGTTGGGAGCAGGCGCTTGCCCTCGAGCCGAACAACGCAATCGTGCGAACCAACCTGGACGCTGTGAAACAGGTGCTGTAGTGAATGATCTGTCCGATGCCGGCTTCGCGGCGCTTACGGAGAAGATTGCACGCGACAAGGGTTTCGGGTGCGCGAGCTACAAGGAGAAATGCCTCCGTCGCCGAATCGCGGTACGGATGCGCGCGCGAGGCGTGCACACTTATTCGGATTACGCGCGCGTGCTCGATGCCGACAAAACCGAGTACGACCGGCTGCTCGACGCGCTCACCATCAACGTCACAAAGCTGTTTCGCAATTGGGAGACGTATACCGCGATTGCGGAGCGCGTGGTTCCGGCGCTGTGGGAGCGGGCGATACCGCAAATCAACGTCTGGAGCGCAGGTTGCTCGTCTGGAGAAGAGCCTTACTCGCTCGCGGCACTCTTCCACCGCCACGCAGAACCGCTGGGTGCGCTGTCCGAGCTCGCGAGGCGCGTCCGGGTGCTCGGAAGCGACATCGACGTGCGATGCCTTGCCGCAGCAGAGAAGGGCGCCTTCGCCGAAGGTGATTTTACAGATACACCTCCTGACTTGAGACGCCGATACTTCTCACCAACTCCGCCGTTTACGATCATCCCGGAAGTACGTCGCCTCGTCCGCTTCGAGCGGCGCGATCTTCTGGCGGAAGCGCCGCCACCTGGCCTGCATCACCTGATCTGTTGCCGCAACGTGCTCATCTACTTCGATCGCGAAACACAGGAACGACTGTTCGATAAGTTCCACTCCGCACTTTCGCCCGACGGCTTTCTCGTGCTGGGCAAGGTGGAAACTCTGCTCGGCGCCGCTCGACAGCGGTTCGCTGCGGTGGACGGACGCGAGCGCGTGTTCCGGCCACTGTGACCAGCACCCTTCCTGAGTTCCGCGTGAAGGTCGCGGACTATGCCGTGCGTAAGGGTTCGCACGTGATCGCAACCATCGGCCTCGGGTCGTGCGTGGCGATCGCGCTCTACGATCGCGAAACGCGCATCGGCGGGCTGGCGCACATCCTTCTGCCAAGCCGGTCGATGTCTCGCGAGACGGCGAATCCGGCGAAGTTTCCGGAGACCATCGTTCCGTTGATGGTGCGGGAGATGAAGCAGCTTGGCTCGTCGTCGGCTGCACGCATCAGCGCGAAGATCGTCGGTGGCGCGAGCATGTTCGGACAGCTCGTGAATGGCACGGGTATCAACATCGGCGAGCGCAATGTCGCTGCGACGCGCGAAGCACTGGCGCTCGAGGGCATTCCGCTGCTCGCGGAAGATACCGGTCTCGATTACGGCCGGAGCGTCTACTTCTTTCTGGACGACGGGCGCGTCGAAGTTCGTTCGCTGAAGAAGGGAGATCGTGTCATCTAGACCGGTGTCGACCGTCCTCGTTGTGGACGACAGCGCCTTCATGCGGAGATTGATCGGTCAGATCGTGGATGCGTCGCCGGATTTTCGCGTCGTCGGCACGGCACGAAACGGCCTCGATGCGTTGAAGCAGATTCACGCGCTCGATCCGCAGATCGTCACGCTCGACGTCGAGATGCCGGAGCTGGATGGCATGCAGACGCTCGGCTACATCATGAGCGAGACACCGCGTGCCGTCGTCATGCTCACTGCGGCAACGTCGGAAGACGCCGCGAGTCTTGCGCTCCGCTGTCTCGAAATCGGAGCCGTCGACTTCGTGAAGAAGCCCTCCGGCCCCATCAGTCTCGACCTGCAAACGGTTGGCGAGACGTTGCTCGCAGCGCTCCGCGCGGCCACCCAAGTCAATCTCGCCGGTGTCAAGGGACTCGGACGGCCACGTCTCCTCACTCCAGTGCCACGCGCGCTCAATCCTGCCAGCGCGAACTGGGCTGTGGCGATCGCGGCATCCACCGGCGGACCGCGCGCGCTCGCCGAAGTGATTCCACACCTTCCAGGCAACCTTGGCGCGGCTGTCTTCGTCGTGCAGCACATGCCGGTCGGCTTTACCCGAAGCCTCGCCAATCGACTCGATTCGATGAGTCATCTCCGCGTTAGCGAGGCTGTCGAAGGTGAACGCGTCGAGATCAATCACGTCTATCTCGCGCCCGGTGGACTCCACATGCGCGTGGGGCCGGGCACGGACGGCTTCCGGAATATTTTGCTCGACGGTGGGCCGACGATGTGGGGCGTCCGTCCCGCAGCTGATCCGCTGTTCACGTCCGTTGCCGCCGAATTCGGCCGCCAGAGTGTGGGAGTCGTGCTCACGGGCATGGGTCGAGATGGGTCCGATGGCTTGACGGTAATGCGTGCCGCGGGCGCGGCCGCGGTGGTACAGGATCGCGCCACATCGACGATTTACGGAATGCCGCAGGCAGCTCTGCAACGTGCCGGCGCGGATCGCATCTCTGCGCTTGACGATGTCGCGCCTGCGGTCGTCGAACTTCTGGCGGCGCGGCGCGCGGCGCACGCATGATCGAAGACCACTGGAAGCTGTCACGCCGAGCGTTCGCGAATACCCCGGATCCGGCGTTCGTGTATCGCTCTCCGGCGTTCGCCGAAGGGTTCGCGCGACTCCTCTACGACGCAACGGAGCTACGCGGAGGCCTGTCGCTGATCACGGGCGAGATCGGCTGCGGAAAGACGATGCTCGCGCAGGCCCTCGCCGATCGCCTTCAGGATTCGCCGTGCGACGTCATCATCCTGCCATATCCGAAGGTCACGCCGTCGCAATTGCTGGTGACGGTGGCGCTGGGGATCGGTATCGCCAATCCGCCCAAGGGCAAACTGGCGCTGATTCAGGCCCTCGGTGGCAGGTTGGGGGAGCTTCACCGTAACGGACGGCGACCCGTGCTCGTCGTGGATGAGGCGCAGCTAGCAAGCCCCTCGCTGCTCGAGGAGATCCGTCTGTTGACCAATTTCGAAGACCGCCAGGACAAGCATCTGCACGTCGTACTGCTCGGGCAGCCCGAGCTGCGCGGCAGCGTGCGCAAACGTCCGCAGATCGATCAGCGGGTGAGCCTGCGCTTTCATGTCGATCCCATGGAGCCGGCCGACGTGCCCGGCTACGTGGACCATCGCCTGCGCGTCGCCGGATTTACTGGCACGCAGATCTTCACTGACGACGCGCTCGGCGTTCTCGCCGCGCGGAGCGGTGGAGTGCCTCGGCGAGTGAACACGTTGGCGACGCAGGCGCTGTTCGTCGGCGCGATGCAGGGGCTGTCTTCGATCGAAGCGGAGCTCATGGGCGACGTCGCGGACGATCAGGAATGACGAAACGAAAGATTCGGTACAGCGAGCTCGGAGAGGCTCCGGCGAAGAAGGCGAAGCCGGCGCTCAAGCCGTCTGCAGTACCGACGCCGGTTGCCCCCGAGGCAGCTCCGGTTGTGGAGACAGCGGCGACAGCGGCACCGTCGCCGATTGAAGCGCCATTCACGCCAGAGCCGCGCCCGAAACGCAACTCCACGCCCATCGAGCTCGCACGCGCACTCGCTGCGGCGCAGGCGCACGAAATCGCCGACGCCGCGAGCGCATCGGAAGCAATCGCGGACAGTGCCATTGGACAGAACGGCCAGCAGCAGAACGCGCCGGCGAAAACTGTACTCGCCGAATTGCTGATGTTCCGCATCGGCACGGAGCGGTTCGCCGTCGATCTGCTCGCGGTGGTGGAAGTGGTCGACTTACCTGTCATCCACTTCGTTCCGGAAATGCCTCCCGCGATGGTCGGCGTGGTCACGGTACGTGGCTCGCTAACGCCGGTATACTCGCCGAACGTGGCGCTGGGACTTCCCGTCGGCGCGACACAGGCGGTGCTGATCTTTCGGCTCAAAGGCACGCGTGTCGGCGTGTTGATCGACGACGTAGAGGATGCTATCGCGGTGGACCTGCGCGATTTGCGCAGGACGCCCGGCAACGAAGACCTCGAAGGCGTCATGCTGGGCGTCATCCGTCACGACGAACATTTGCTCGGCGTCATCGACGTGGACGCACTCATCGCCGCATGTCAGACCGCGGCACTTCTGGAGACTGTATGAGTACCCTGACGGACAAACTGGTCACGTTTCGGCTTGGCGACGATCACTTCGCCGCTGACGTACATGCAGTCGAGCGCGTGCTGCGTTACACGGCGCCCACGACGGTGCCGGACATGCCCGAATACATCGAGGGCGTGATGGACTACCTCGGCAGAGTGGTGCCTGTCGTGAATCTGCGTCGCCGGTTCGAGATGCCCGTCGTCGAAGCGCGATCGGAAACGCGCACACTCATTCTCAACGTGAGCGGTGAGTGGATCGGTGTCGTCGTCGATTCGGTGACGGAAGTTGCGCCATATGATCCGTCCGCGGTTGCTCCACCGCCGAAGCTCTTTCGCGGACTGGCAGGCGAATATCTGAAAGGCATCGTGCGGCGCGGCGACAAGCTCGTCATTTATCTCGACGTCGAGCAGCTGCTCTCGTCGACAGATCGCATTGCGCTCGGAGAGGCTGGGGTAGAGGCCCTGGCGAGTGGCTGAACAGGCAGCTTCGCATCGTGCGCGGATTGCAGCAATCGCAGCGCGTCTCGAGGCACCTAACGCAGTGGCTGATCGCGACGCGATTCGCGCCGAGTTGATTGCGATGGGCAAGGGGCTCGAGCAGGATCTCGCCGAGCTGACGGCGCTCAAAGAGGAGGCGAAGGGGCTGGTCGAACGGTGGAAGGCCTTGCAGGGTGCCCTCGCGCCCACGTTCAGCGCTGTCCGGCCAGTGGTCGTCGATCACATCGGCGCATCGACCTTCATCGAGAAAGGCTGGAGCCGAATCTCACTCGGCGACTACGTTGGCGCAGAAGAGTCGCTCACGAAAGCGCTGCGGCTCGTGCCCAACGATCCGCAAGCGGAATCGCTGCTCGGATGGGCGCAAATGCTTCAGGAGAAGTACGACGACGCGCTCATGCAATTTCAGAAAGTGCTGATGCGCGAGCCAGCGAACGCATTGGCTCGGATCAACGTCGGCTACATCTGCCTGAAGAAGCGCATCTTCGGCGAGGCGATTGAACATCTTTCGCGTGCGATCCGGCTCGATACCGACCGCAAGGCGACGCTGTACGCGCACTTCTATCTCGGATTGGTGTACCTCGAACGCGACATGTTCGAAGATGCGCAGACCTTCTTCCAGAAGACGCTGGCGCTTGGTCCCAATCTGATCGAAGCGTACTACGAGCTCGGCCGCGCGTACTGGTTCAACGGACAGCGTGATGAGGCGTTGCAGACGTGGCGTGAGGGATTCACCGCGAACAAGTTCAATCCGTGGGGAAAGAAGTGCGCCGACGTGCTGAAGACCGTAGAAGCGGGCGGGGAGCCGTAGCGGTTTCCGCTCGTTGGCGTGACCGTGCCTGGCGCGCGTTCTCGCGGCTTCTGCTTGTCGTTACGCTGAGTGTTTGCGCGACGCGAGTGGCCGCGCAGGATGATGCGCCGCGTCGTCTCGACATGGGTCGCTTCACAGCGGTCTACTTCCCCCTCGACGACATACTCGCGCACTCGCTGCTTCGCGCCGCGTCGGCCAACGACAGCTTCCCCTGGCTGGCGCGTCCCCAGCAGCGCGTGCTGATCGCCATCGCGCCCGATGCGGCGCACTTTCGCGCGTGGGTTGGACCCGAAGCACCCGAATGGGGCGCGGCGATCGCCTTTCCCGACTCACGACGGATCGTGATGCAGGGACGAACGGCGAGCTCCGACGCAGGGAATCCGATTGAAGTGCTGCGCCACGAGCTCGCGCACCTCGCGCTCCACGAGCGACTCGGCAACAGGCCGCCGCGATGGTTCGATGAGGGTTATGCGAGTGTTGCCGCGCGCGAATGGAAGCGTGAAGACGTGCTTGCTGCGAACATCGCGCTCGCACTGCGCGGCACGCCGTCACTCGATCAGCTCGAAGAAGGCTTTCATGGTGGATCGGTCGCGGCACAGTCGTCCTACGCCTTGAGCTATCGCGCCGTCACCGAGCTGGCGTCGCTCGATCAGGAGCGGGGACTGCTGCTCTTCTTCAAGTATTGGGGCGAAGGCCGATCAATCGATGGCGCGGTACGTCAGGCGTTCGGAATGACGCTCGCCGGATTCGAGAAGGAATTTCAGAGTCGCACGCAGCGACGGTATGGCGGTCTCGCGCTGTTCGCTGATCTGTCGATCGTGATGCTCGTGCTCACGCTGTTGATTCTGCCCTTCTTCTTCGCGCGACGTGCGCGCAATCGCCGACGTATGGATGCAATGCTTGCAGCGGATGACGCAGCGGATCGAGCCGAGCGAGAAAGTGCGATCGCGATGCTGATTGGTGAGACTCCCAGCGAGAGCACGCCGCCGACGGAGTGATCGACTGGCGGCTCAGTGACTCGCATTTCCGAGCCGAACACGGAGGGCTGCGGCGAGACGCCGGTTCGCTTCGGCAGTCGGGTGGCCGTCAACGGGTAGCGTGATGCTGGGCCAATCCTCACGCGGAATGATTTCCGAGACGAGGATGAGTGGAACGCCGGTCGTCCTCAATCGCGCGAGCACGCGTCGCCCCGTGTCGGTGTCGTCGTCCCAGTACAACACCGTGAAGCCCGCACGGAGCGTGTCGTGCGCGAGGCGAGCCGATTGTTCGACGATGCGGCCGTACCGTTCGACATCGTCGTCAGACACGCGCGCGCGATAAAGCGTGCGCTCGAGCAGGTAGCTGAAGAAATCGCTGTGTAGCAAAAGGCCGAGCGCCTTGCCCGGGACGTACTCGTGAAACGGTCCCACGAACTGCACTCCCTTTCCACTCAGAACGTACCGCGGGCCGAATCGATCCCAGCTCACATGGCCGGCCGAGCGCTGCGGATGGCTGGCGATCGCTTCGTAGATGACTTGCTGTACTGGCTGGTGGATGAGCGCACGTGCTCTGTTCGTCTCCAGGATGCGGAGCATCTGGTGCGGACCGTAGCCGTGGAAGGCGAAGTTGACGACGTTGGCCTTGTGGCCCAGCTCGTCGGAGAAGCGCGAGGGGAGCGTCTCGTCGTCGTTGACACCTTCGCCGAACGCAAACGAGCACCCCATGAAGATCCAGCTGTCGCCTGCTGGATTGCCCTCGGTCGCGCGCACGCCGTTCCGTGTGATCGTGTACGCGACGTCGTAGATCACCTTGTCATGTGACGCGAGCCGTGATGTCACTCGCAACCCGGGGGCCGGTGCGTAGCCGAGGTCGGCATCCGGTACGAAGTAGCGGCCTTCGGTGACTGTACCGCTCTCAACGAGACCCGTGACGCCGAGCGTCGGCCTCCGAGCGAACGTGACTTCGAGAAGAGCGAGCGCGAGCGAGATGCCCAGGCCGATGAGGTAAAGCCGCCGCGGCAGTTCGGTGCGGGCGACAGCCGTGCCGAGTGCGCACGTCGCCACTGCGAGGAACCAGATCCAGATGAATGGATGCGGGGCGATCGGCATCGCGAAGAATATCGCGGGTGTCGGTTTTTCGCGGCCTCATTGCCGCCGTCATGGCGGGATTGTTGCCTTGCAACAGCGGCGAGAGGCACGTCGACGGCGGTCGGTTAAGAGACGATTAAGCGTGTGTCACCTCGCTTGACACCCCCGAAATGCAGGTCTACACTAATGCCTTATGGCACAAACGGATACGACGCCGCAGGCACGCCCGTGGCTCTGGTGGGGGATCGCGACGGTCACGATTCTGCTCGGGTACGCCGACTTGGCGCGAGGCGGGACGACGATCGCACCGATCTTGCTCGTAGCTGGATACTGCGCCCTCGTGCCTCTCGCAATTCTCAAGAGCTGATTTCCAGAGCAGTCCACACAATTGAATGAGGATGACCTGGCGGGCGCGGCCGGCGAAGGCCTCGCTCGTGCGAGCGTTTCGCCGGGCGAATAGCTCAGCTGGTTAGAGCGCCTGTCTTACACACAG